>DAIUCA010000037.1:0-18051 GCA_036846405.1 Candidatus Competibacteraceae bacterium | reverse complement strand
TGATGAGTAGGTCATGACCGTTTACCGTGATCAAAATCGTTTGGATTAGCTATAGTGTGCGAATCGAGACGAAGTGGGGGGGAGACCAAGGGCTTAATTCTTCATGTACCGTTTCTGGAATCTCAATTTGCCCGAAGCATTCTGATAGCAGAGCAAGCCGATGAATCTTGCCGAGAAAAATAAGGGGGCTGCTGTTAGAAACCACTTTCATCGACAAGCAAGTTCTTTTGCGACTGCCAAATCTTCTGAAATAACTTCTGAAGCGATGGCATAACCGCTCTCAAAATGTTCGTGTAAACGGGCAGCGAAGTCTTCCGTTGACAGCCCCGCAAGCGCCGCCGCTGCTGCAAAACTCAGCTTGTGGGCGTGATAGAGCGCTGCTGCCAGAAAGAAATTCGCGGCCTCCTCGCCCAGAGGATCGAGAACTTCTGCAAACTTACTGTTAATCGTCAGTGACATAAATCGAGAAGGTCTCCTATTAATAATGTTATGCGGCCTGCGTGGGCGGGGCATCCGAAGTGTAAATCCCGTTCTGTTCTCAAAAAAACCCGACAAACGCTGAAAGACTACGCCAAAACGCCCGCGATTCGCCCGCGCTTGGTTGCCAGCCCCCACAACCGTCGCGTTTAATGCGCGGCTTTTGTCAATCCACCCCGAGGTTGTTCCCATGAAAGTCTTATCGTCCCTCAAATCCGCCAAGCTCCGTCACCGCGACTGCCAAGTCGTCCGCCGTCGCGGCAAGGTGTTCGTCATCTGCAAAACCGAACCCCGTTACAAGGCGCGGATGCGCTAACCCGTTGATTTGCCATGCAAATCACGGCCATTCCCGCTTTTGAGAATAACTATGTCTGGCTGCTGACCGCGCCAGATAACGCTGCCGCCGTGGTCGTCGATCCCGGTGAGGCGGCGCCGGTGTTGGCGGTGCTTGCCGCGCAGCAGCGCCAGGTGGTCGGGATTCTGCTCACCCATCACCACGGGGACCACGTGGGCGGTACATCGGCGCTGTTGGCCCAGTTTCCCGATGCCGTGGTGTATGGGCCGTCGGCCCCGCCCATCGACGGGCTGACCCGTGGGGTGACCGCAGGAGATCGTCTCCAATTCGTTGATTTATCAGCCGATTTTGCCGTGCTGTCGGTGCCGGGCCACACGGCCACCCACCTCGCGTTTTACGGCCATGGGGTGCTGTTTTGCGGCGATACCCTGTTTGCCGGCGGCTGTGGTCGGGTTTTTTGCGGCACGGCGGCCCAGCTCCACGAGTCGCTACAACGGCTTGCCCAATTGCCCGACGACACCTTGATCTACTGTGCCCACGAGTACACGACGGCGAATCTGCACTTTGCCCTGGCCGTCGAGCCGCAGAATCTGGATTTACAGGAACGGATGCAGCAGACCCAAACCCTGCGGGCCGCCGAGCAGCCCACGGTGCCCAGCACTCTCGCCCTGGAAAAGGCCACCAATCCCTTTCTGCGCGTCCACGAACCGACGGTAAAACGGGCCGTGGAATCCCAAGTGGGCCAATCCCTCGCCGATGATTTGGCCGTCTTCACGGCGCTGCGGGCGTGGAAAAATCGGTTCTGAAGGCTGCTTCAGAACCGTTACCTTGCCCGTCCCAGAGACGGCTCAGCCCAAGCGATCCGAAAAATAGGTTTCCAAGGCCATTAACCACCCGGTGGTCTGCAAGGGCTGGCGTTCCAAGGTAGGCCACGCGTTTTTCAGCGACCGCTCCGCCGACACGAGCCAGGGCAAGTGGTTGATTTGTCTCCCAATTTTAATCAGTTCCGTCGCCGCGACGCCGCCCGCCGCCGGCAAATCATCGTCATCAAAAATCGACTTCTGCCGCCCCATGGGCACGGTGAGTTCGTCGTGGATGCTGTAAAAACCCCCGTGACGAGAACTATCCAGAAAATGCTCGGTGAGGGTGGCCACCAGATTCTCGACAAGCGGCGATTTCAGATCGTAACCGCCCAACCGCAGCGCCCATAACAGATAGGCCAACTCCTCTAGTCCGGCGTGCATGGCCTCATCGTGGGCGCTCACCCGCCAGTACTCTCGCCGATAAAAATGGCTTTCCACCTGGGCCACCAGCTCTTGAGACAGCCAAATCCAGGTGGGATGGTGCTGATTCGGTTCCAGACTAAACAGCGCCCCCATGAGCAGCGCCTCGTCGAGCAGAAACCGGGGACGGTCGGCGTCGCCGCAGTAGGGCAACACCCACTGTTCCATCAGACGGCGAATTTCGGCCTCTGCCCCGGTCCACTGGAGCAGCCGATGGGCCTCGCTCAGCACCCGCAGCCAACGCCCGACCTGGGATAACTGCTTGATTTGATGACGATTTTGCTGCCATTGGGCGATGATCTGTTGCAGCAACTGCTTCTCCAAAGCCACGGCGGGCGCGAGGAGCTGTCGTTGCAATTCGACGGTGCGCAAACTCTGCTCGATGAGACACAGGCTCGGTTTCTGATCGCCGAGGGCATCGACCAGACGAAAGGGCAGACTCTCCAGCAGATGGGGTTGCAGACTAAAACCGCTGTCCCCATGGCGTGGTGGCCCCGCCCGCACGGCCTGAGCCAACTGGGCGTTCTGCTGTTGCACCACGGCCAGATTGTTCTGAAACAGGGCTACGAGTCGTGCCATCAAGGAGATTCGTCCGGGACCGCGGTCGCTGGGGTCGAAGGGCCAGTCGGCGGTCGCAAAGAAGGGCACGCCCGTATCCGGATCGATCAGACACCATAGGGGCCAGGCGGTGGGCGATTCCCCGTTCAACAGCACCGCCGCGCGGTAATAGGTCCGCGCCAAATCGGCCCGCTCTCGGTAATGGCAAAACACCACCGTCGTCTGAGTCGCGAGGGCAATGTCTGGAGCTGCCGCGATCTGCCGAGCCGCCGCCACGGCCTCGGTGTCGTCGCGACTAAAGATCAACAGCAGCGGCTGGCGGGCGGCCTGCGCTGTCTCCACGGCGTTCCACCAAGCCGCCCATTTGTCACCGCGTTGACCAACGCGCTCGATTTCGTCGCCTGCGATTGACTCGCTAACCATTTGATTTACCTCGAAAATTAACTGTCACGCTGGGGGCGTCTCTGGGTTGTCACGCTTTTGATGCACGGTTTGCGAAGCCTTCCCATTTCTTCCGTGTTTTTCACGTCTTTGCGCTGATTTCACAACGAAAATCGCAAGACCAATTGATTGGTGCACAATTTGCTGAAAGCTGGTTGCAGGTGCGTTTTTCAGGAACCCGATATTGGGTTTGCGTTGTTCTAAAAATCATCCAACGAGGAGTCATCTACATGCAGAAGTCTTTGCATATCACACCCGACAAGTGCACTGGCTGTTTGCAGTGCGAAAGCGCCTGTTCTCTGGACAACGAAGCGGTATTCAATCCGGCTAAATCTCGCATCAAGGTGTTCAATTTCCACGAGAAAGGCGTGTTCGTGCCCTACACCTGCACCCAATGCGACGAAGCCTGGTGCATGCACGCCTGCCCGGTGGACGCCATCAAACTCGACATGACCAACGGCTCGAAGGTGGTTCACGACTCCATCTGCGTGGGCTGCAAGGTCTGCACCATCGCCTGCCCCTTCGGCACCATCAATTACAACTCGGCGAGCGGCAAGGTCATCAAGTGCGACCTGTGCGGCGGCGATCCGGAATGCGCGAAAGCCTGCCCCACCGGTGCCATCACCTACATCGACGCCGACTGGACCGGCCTCGACAAAATGCGCGAGTACGCGGCGAAAAGCGCCCAACTCGCTTAACCCCAAACCTTTCGGAGATTCTTTTATGGCTTGGCAGAACAAGGTTTTACGCATCAATCTCACGACGGGCACCACCAAGGTCGAGCCGCTCAACATGGAATGGGCCGACCAGTATCTGGGACAGCGCGGCCTCGCCACGAAATACTATGTGGAAGAGGTAGACGCGACGGTCGATCCGCTCGCCCCCGAAAACAAAATGATCATGACCACCGGCCCGCTGACCGGCACGTCGGCCTCCACCGGCGGCCGCTATTCCGTGGTCACCAAAGGCCCGCTCACCAACGCCATCGCCTGTTCTAACTCCGGCGGTTTCTTCGGCGCCGAGCTGAAATTTGCCGGTTGGGACATGATTATTCTGGAAGGCAAAGCGCCCAAGCCGGTTTATCTGTACATCGAGAACGACAAGGTCGAGCTGCGGGATGCGACGGTGCTTTGGGGCAAATCCGTGTGGGAAACCGAGCATTGGATTCACGCCCACCACCAAGACCCGCTGATTCGCGTCGCCACCATCGGGGAAGCGGCCGAACAGGGCTGTCTCTACAGCGCCATCGTCAACGATCTGCACCGCGCCGCTGGTCGGTCGGGTGTGGGTACGGTGATGGGCTCGAAAAATCTGAAAGCCGTCGCCGTGCGCGGCACCAAGGGTCAAGGCAACATTTTCGATCCCCAGGCCTTTGCGAAGGCGGTGATCGAAGGCAAGCGCGTGTTGAAGGAAAACGCCGTGACCGGCCAGGGGCTGCCCACCTACGGCACCCAGGTGTTGATGAATGTCATCAACGAAATGGGCGCGATGCCGACGCGCAACTGGCGCGACACGCAGTTTGAAGAAGCCCATGCGATTTCTGGCGAAGCGATGCACGAGAAGCGGGCGTCTGATAACAAGGCCAATCTCACCCGCAATGGCGCGTGCTTTAGCTGCACGATCGCCTGCGGACGGATTTCCACCATCGACCCGAGCCACTTCACGGTGCAGGGCGACGACAAGGGCCGTTATCGGAATGCCTCGGGCGGTCTGGAATACGAAGCGGCTTGGGCCCTGGGCTCCAACACCGGCGTCGGCGATCTGGATGCGCTGACCTATGTGAACTTCATCTGCAACGAACAGGGCATGGATCCGATTTCCTTCGGGGCGACGATCTCTGCTGCCATGGAGCTGTACCACATCGGCGCGATCAACGATGAGATCACCGGCGGCATCAAGCTCGAGTTCGGCAACACCGAATCCCTCTGCAAACTCGCCGAGATGACCGGCAAGGGTCAGGGCTTTGGGCGGGAAATCGGGCTTGGCTCCAAGCGGCTGTGCGAAAAATACGGCCATCCAGAACTGGCCATGGTGGTGAAAGGCCAAGAGTTTCCGGCCTATGACGCCCGCGCCGTCCAGGGCATGGGCTTGACCTACGCCACCAGCAACCGGGGCGCCTGCCATCTGCGTTCCTACACCATCGCGTCTGAAGTGCTCGGGATTCCGTTCAAAACCGATCCGGCGGCGACGGAAGGCAAGCCCGAACTCGTGAAGGCGTTCCAGGACGCTACCGCCGTGGTGGATTCGGCGGGCATCTGCGTGTTCACCACCTTCGCGTGGACCCTGGCCGACATCCAACCGCAAATCGCGGCGGCCTGCGGCGACAAATGGACCCTCGACAAGCTGAACGAAGTCGGCGAGCGCATCTGGAACATGGAACGAGATTTCAACCTGCGCTCGGGATTAACCGCCGCCGACGACACTCTGCCGCCGCGCCTGCTCAACGAACCCGCCAACATGGGCGCGTTTAAGGGCAAAACCGTCGCGCTCCACGAGATGATGCCGAAATACTATGAAATCCGCGGCTGGACCCCGGAAGGCACCTTGACCGCCGAAACCCGCGAACGTTTGAGCCTGTAAATCCGCCTCACCTGTCCTTGACGCAGCCCGTAACCCTTTGATTACGGGCTGCTTTTTTATTGGAGACCTTTTCATGAACCATCTCATTATTGGTGCAGGCCCGGCCGGCGTCGTCGCTGCAGAACAGCTCCGCAAACAGTCGCCCAACAGCCAGATCACCATCATCGGCGACGAGCCCGAACCGCCCTATTCGCGGATGGCCCTGCCCTACATGCTCATCGACAAGATCGACGAGGCGGGCACCTTTCTGCGGAAAACCGACCGCCACTTCGAGCAGCAACGCATTGATGTTGTTCGGGATTTTGTGACTCAGGTGGATGCAAAAGCGAAAACCGTGACCCTGAAAAACGGCGGTCAGCGGCCCTACGACAAGCTGTTGGTGTGCACCGGCTCGCGGCCGATCGACCTGAGCAAGTTCGTGCCGGGTACCAAACTGCCCGGCGTCCACAACTGCTGGACCCTGGAAGACGCCCGCCACATTCTGAAACGCGCCAATCCGGGTAGCACGGTGCTGCTCATCGGTGCTGGCTTTATCGGCTGCATCGTGTTGGAAGCGCTCGCCAAACGGGATGTGAAACTCATCGTGGTGGAGCGGGGCGACCGCATGGTGCCGCGGATGATGAACCAGGTGGCCGGCGGCATGATTAAGACCTGGTGCGAGCGCAAGGGCGTCATCGTCCACGCCAGCACGAGTGTTACCCGCGTCGAAGCGGTCACGAGCCAGCAGAAACCGAATTTTATTCAGAAGATTTTTGGCGGCGGGCCCGCGCCTCAGGACACCGGGCGGCTGCGGGTGTTTCTGGACAATGGCCAGGAATACGAGGTGGATTTGGTGATTTCGGCGGCGGGCGTGGCGCCCAACCACGAGTTCATGCGCAGCAGCGGCGTGGAAATCAAACAGGGCATCGTTATCAACGCCTTCATGGAAACGAGTCTGCCGGATGTGTACGCCGCGGGCGATGTGGCCCAAGGGCGGGATTTTTCCACCGGTGAGTACGAAGTCCACGCGATTCAGCCCACGGCGGTGGAACATGGCCGGGTGGCGGCGCTGAACATGTGCGGCAAACAGACGCGCTTTGAAGGCAGTTTCAACATGAATGTCCTCGACACTTTGGGACTGATTTCCAGCTCCTTCGGACTCTGGCAGGGGGTGGGCGGCGACCATGCAGAAATCGTGGATATGGAACGCTATCGCTATCTGAATCTGGAATTTGACCGCGACACCGACACCCTTGTGGGGGCCACGAGCATCGGCATGACCCAGCATGTGGGCGTGCTGCGGGGGTTGATTCAAGGAAAAGTGCCGTTGGGTTCGTGGCGCGAGCGGCTGCTGGACGATCCGACCCAGGTGATGGCGGCCTATCTGGAGCGCAACCGCTTGGGCATGCCCGCCTAGTCTGAAAGGTGGCAGGGGCTTGCCCCCGTCAGAGTTTCATGATTTCGCCATGAAATTGCAGCTTATTACCGTTATGGGGAAGGCTGAGCAGGCCCACAATTCGGCTCCCTTCCCCCCACTGCCCGCAGGTCGTACCCCATGTCTACCGCGTCGCCGCTCACCCCCGAAGCCCAAGCGCTCCGAACGGTGTTTCAGCAAATACCGGCGGATAAACGCCACAAAATCAAGCTGGCGCTGCTCTCCAAATTGGCCAACAAACTCAGCCAGTTGCGCAATGTGCTCCATCTGCAAGCCAATCCCTTTGAGCGCGATGACGAGTCGGTGGCCAAACTGCTCGTCGAAGCGAGTCAACGTCTGGATCGCCAACCTTCTGAAGCTGTTGCACTGCTGACCGCCGCTCTCCAGCTCTTTCGCCAACTGTTGATGGACATTGGCGGCGTGGGCGAACGAGACATCATTGCCACGATGCCGACCGAACCCACACAAATCCCCACGGTTTCCGAAGCCCCGCGCTATCAATACCGCGCCATGCAACGGGTCGCAGAACATCTCGACGCCGTGGCCGACCAGCCCATCCACACCCCCCGCTATCGCCAGAACACCCAAACCGCCGAGCAAACACCGACGGATCAGATTCAAGTGTTGCGCCACCGCGGCAAGGTGCAGGTGCTCTGGAACGGCCAGACTTACGACCACATGCCGTCGTTTAGCGATGTGCAGTCGGCGGCCATCGCCCAGCCCCAAGGCCCCCATTTGGTGGGGAGCACCCTGTTTAGCAGCTTCTGCGTGCGACTTCCCAACGGCGCGCTGTTCGACCACAACGGCCAGCCGCTCCCGTGATGCGTCTCCTACTGCTCCTCGTGTTGATCGGCTTGACTCCCTTCGCCGCTTCTGCGACGCCCGCTGGGCCATTCGATTTCGCCAAACCCACCACCGCGACGCTTCTGGAGCCGGAAGTCGCGTTTCCGGTATCTGCCCTGTTTGAACGCGGCCAGGTGGTGGTGCGCTGGCACATCGCCCCCGGCTATTACCTCTATCGGAAGCAATTTCAGTTCTCCAGCAACGATCCGGTGATCGAATTCGATGCGCCTCAATTTCCGTCTGGCGACTGGGTTGAAGACGAATTTTTCGGCAAAAGCGAGGTCTTTCGCGGCCTATTGACGGTGACATTGCCCCTGCGCGGCGCGGTTACCGATGGGTCGCTCACCGTGCGCTTTCAGGGCTGTGCCGACATCGGCGTTTGTTATTTGCCGCAAACGGTCACCCTGCCCTTGTTTGTAACGCGCTAGGGGTAATCCGTCGGCTTTTGCCGCGATTTGTCGCGATCGTCGGCGATCTCCTGGGACATCGGCTGGACAACCCCCACGCAACTCGCCACACTGATTTTTCAGTGGGCAATGCAGCATTGCCCGTGTTCATCACCACCCCGAGGTCCCTGTGGCGACATTGCTGTTACTCAACGGGCCAAATCTGAATCTGCTCGGCCAACGCGAACCGCAAACCTACGGCGTCACCACGCTCACCGACATCGACACCCGTTGCACGGCCCTAGCAAGTCAACTGGGCCACGAATTGCGCTGCTTTCAGCACAACCACGAAGGCGCGCTCGTCGATCGCATTCACACGGCGGCGATAGAAAAAATCGCCTTCATCGTGTTCAACCCGGCGGCCTACACCCATACGAGCGTGGCGCTGCGGGATGCGCTGCTCGCGGTGGCCATTCCGTTTATCGAAGTCCATCTGAGCAACGTGTATCGCCGTGAACCGTTTCGGCAGCATTCCTACTTCTCCGACATTGCCCAGGGCGTCATCTGCGGTCTGGGCGCCGTCGGTTATGAACTCGCGTTACACGCGGCCCATTCGCTGTTGTCGTCAAAGGTCTAGTCTGTGGATATTCGCAAAATCAAGAAACTCATCGAGCTGTTGGCCGAATCCGATGTGGCAGAAATCGAAATCCGCGAGGGTGAAGAATCTGTGCGCATCAATCGCCACCTGGCCCACGCCCAGGCCCTGGTGTCGGTTACCCATCAGACCCACAGCCAACAACCGCCCCTGTCGTCGCTCCATGCCCTCAACCCGTTCCCGCCGGCCCATGCCGCCCCCGTCATTCCCCACCAATCAGCGCCCCCAACCGCCGCGCCGCCTCGGGGTCATGTGGTGAAATCGCCCATGGTGGGCACGTTCTATCGCGCCCCCGCCCCGGGCCAGAAAAACTTCGTCGAAATCGGCCAACAGGTCACCGTGGGCGACACCCTCTGCATCATCGAAGCGATGAAGATGTTTAACCCCATCGAAGCCGACCACAGCGGCGTGATCGCCGAACTCCTGGTGGAAAGCGGCCAACCCGTCGAATACGACCAGCCGCTCTTCGTCATCCAGTAATGCCCATGCTCGAAAAAGTCGTCATCGCCAATCGGGGCGAGATTGCCCTGCGGGTGCTCCGGGCCTGTCGCGAACTGGGGATCAAAACTGTCGCCGTCCATTCCACCGCCGACCGCGAGCTGAAACACGTGCGGTTGGCCGACGAAACCGTCTGCATCGGCCCTGGCCCCTCCGCCGACAGTTATCTGAACATGCCGGCGATTATTTCTGCCGCTGAAGTCACCGACGCCGTCGCCATTCATCCGGGCTACGGCTTTTTGTCGGAGAACGCCGATTTTGCCGAGCGCGTAGAACAATCCGGATTCATCTTCATCGGCCCCAAGGCGGAGACGATTCGCCTCATGGGCGACAAGGTGTCCGCGATTAAGCTGATGAAAGAGGCTGGCGTGCCCTGTGTGCCCGGGTCCGATGGCCCCGTCGATGAGGACGACGAGCGCAGTCTGAAAATCGCCAACCGCATCGGCTATCCCATCATCATCAAGGCCGCCGGCGGCGGGGGCGGGCGCGGCATGCGCGTGGTGCACACGGAAGCAAATCTGATTAATGCCATCTCGCTGACCCGTTCCGAAGCGAAGGCCGCCTTCGGCAATGCTACGGTCTACATGGAAAAGTTTCTGGAAACCCCCCGCCACATCGAGATTCAGGTGTTTGCCGACGGCCAAGGCAACGCCATTTATCTGGGCGAGCGGGATTGTTCGATTCAGCGCCGCCATCAGAAAGTCATCGAAGAGGCCCCCGCCATCGGCATCACCGCCAAACAGCGGGAACGCATCGGCGAACTCTGCGTAAAAGCCTGCAAACGCTTGGATTATCGCGGCGCCGGCACCTTTGAATTTCTGTACCAAGACGGCGACTTCTATTTCATCGAAATGAACACGCGCATCCAGGTGGAACATCCCGTTACCGAACTCATCACCGGCATCGATCTGGTGAAACTGCAACTGCGGGTCGCTGCCGGCGAAAAGCTGTCCTTGAGCCAACGAGATGTGGTGTTGCGCGGCCATGCCATCGAATGCCGTCTGAATGCGGAAGACCCGGACAATTTTACCCCCAGCCCCGGCACGGTGAATCGCTATCACCCACCCGGCGGCCCCGGCATTCGTATCGACTCCCATCTCTACAGCGGCTATCGGGTGCCGCCCTACTACGATTCCCTCATCGGCAAGCTCATCGCGTACGGCGAGGATCGGGACACGGCGCTGGCGAAGATGCGCAACGCGCTGGCAGAACTCGTGGTGGAGGGCATCAAAACCAACGCGCCGCTCCATCGGCGATTGCTGAGCGAACCGGGTTTCGTCAAGGGCGGCGTCACCATTCATTACTTAGAACAACTGCTCGAACGGGACCGCCGCGGATGAATTGGCTCGAACTCACGGTCACCACTGACGAAACCCAGGCCGATGGCGTGGAAGATCAATTGCTCGAATTGGGCGCCCAAGCGGTCACCTTAAAGAACGCCGGCGACCGCCAACTCTTCGAGCCAGCCCCCGGCGAAACGCCGCTGTGGGAACAGGTTTACGTGGTGGGTTTGTTTCCCCACACCGTGGACGTGGCCGCGTTGGAAGCGGCGGTACACGAGACCCTCGCCTTGCCCTATCGGCTGGATTGGCTCGAAGAACGGGATTGGGTGCGGGCCTGTTTGGCGGATTGGAAGCCCCTGCGGTTTGGGCAGCGGCTGTGGATTTGTCCCACCAGCGGCGAGGTTCCCGCCGAGGCCCGCGAGGGCGCGGTGTTGCGCCTGGACCCCGGCCTTGCCTTTGGCACCGGCACCCACCCCACCACGGCGCTGTGTCTGGAATGGCTGGATGGCGCCGATTTGGCGGGACAGTCGGTGTTGGATTACGGCTGTGGCTCGGGGATTTTGGCGCTCGCGGCGAAATTGCTCGGCGCGGCGACGGTGCACGGGGTGGACATCGACCCCCAAGCCACCTACGCCACCGGCCGCAATGCCGCCGAAACCGGGCTTGCCGTCATTACGGGTAGCCCGCAAGAACTCGCCGCAAATCAACAATTTACCGTGGTATTGGCGAACATTTTGGCGCGACCGCTCATCGTGTTGGCGCCGCTGTTGGCGCTGCATTGCGCCGACCAGGGGTATTTGGTGCTGGCCGGATTACTCGATGAACAGGCCGACGAGGTGGAAGCGGCCTATGCCCCGTGGTTTCGCTTCTTGCCCCGCCACAGCCGCGAGGGCTGGTGTCGTTTAGTGGGCCAGCGCGTTTGCCCGTAACCCGCCGCTTCCACTACCATCGCCGCCCTTTTTGCCGACAGGCTGGCTGAATTTCCCATGAATTCCCCGTCATTTCCCTCCGTTGACCCACCGCCGCCCGTGGTACTTGCGCCCATGGCGGGGGTGAGCGATCGGGCATTTCGGCGGCTGTGTCGCGCTTGGGGCGCGGCGGCCACGACAACGGAAATGGCGGCGACGGATCCGCGATTTTGGCGCGGCGCCGAGGTGAAACGGCGGTTGCATTTGGCGGACGACCCGTCGCCCATCGTACAGCTCATCGGCACGGACCCCGAGGCAATGGCCACGGCGGCGCGGGTGGCCGTCGACGCGGGGGCAACGACGATTGACCTTAACTTTGGCTGTCCCGCTAAGCGGGTGTGTCGCCAGGCGGCCGGTTCGGCCCTGTTGCAGACGCCCGAGCGGGTGTTTGCGATTGCCGAGGCGGTGGTTCGCGCTGTGGCCGTGCCCGTGACCGCAAAGATTCGCACCGGCTGGCATCGCGACCACCGCAATGCGGTAGCGGTGGCCCAGGGTCTGGCAGCGGTGGGGATTCGCCGTCTGGTGGTTCACGGGCGCACGCGGGCCGACGGTTACCAAGGCCCGGCGGAATACGAGACGATCCGCCAGGTCGTGGCGCAGACCTCGGTGCCGGTGGTGGCCAATGGCGACATCGACAGCCCCCAAAAGGCGCTCCACGTTCTGCAACAGACCGGCGCGGCGGGCCTGATGGTGGGACGGGCGGCGTTGACCAGACCCTGGCTGTTTTGGCAGATCGACGGCGTCTGGCGCGGCGATGGGTCGCGGGAAACCCCCGAGTTCGGCCTAGTCATCCACCGTTTGCTGCCCTACCTGGAGCTGCTGTACAGCGACTTCGGCACTCTGGGCGTGTTGCGGGCGCGCAAGGTGCTGCGCGGCCTGGCGGAACTGCATCCCGACGGCGACCGCTGGTGGCAGCAACTCACCCGTTTAGAAGAACCCCAAGCCCAATACCGCTGGGTCGCGGCCAGTGAGACGGCGTAAATCGCATGACTTCCGATTCCCCGTCCGACGGCGGCTACTCAACATTAGAAACCCAACCCAAAACAGGACTTAGCCATGACGCAAGCCTACACCTTCACTTCTGAATCGGTTTCCGAAGGTCACCCGGACAAGGTCGCCGATCAGATTTCCGATGCCATTCTGGATGCGATTCTGTTTCAAGATAAATACGCCCGCGTGGCTTGCGAAACCCTCGTTAAGACGGGCGTTGCCATTATCGCGGGCGAAATTACGACGAGCGCGTGGGTGGATTTAGAAGACTTAGTACGCAAGGTCATCATCGACATTGGCTACAACAGCTCCACCGTGGGCTTCGACGGCGCGACCTGTGGCGTGTTGAACATCATCGGCAAGCAGTCGGTGGACATTGCCCAGGGTGTCGATCGCGCCAAACCGGAAGACCAGGGGGCGGGCGACCAGGGTCTGATGTTCGGCTATGCCACCAACGAAACCGATGTCTTAATGCCGGCGCCGATCTGCTACGCCCACCGTCTCGTCGAGCGCCAAGCCGAAGCGCGCAAGTCCGGACTGTTGCCGTGGCTACGGCCGGATGCGAAAAGCCAGGTGTCCTGCCGCTATGAAGACGGCAAGGTCGTCGGCATCGACGCCATCGTGTTGTCCACCCAGCACAATCCAGATGTGAAGCAGAGCGACATTCACGAAGCCGTGATGGAACTCGTGGTGAAGCACGTGGTGCCCGCCGAATGGATTCAGAAAGACACCAAAATCCACATCAACCCCACGGGCAGCTTTGTGATTGGCGGCCCGGTGGGCGACTGCGGTTTGACGGGACGCAAGATCATCGTCGACAGCTACGGCGGCATGGCCCGCCACGGCGGCGGGGCCTTTTCCGGCAAAGATCCCTCTAAGGTGGACCGTTCGGCGGCCTATGCGGGGCGGTATGTGGCGAAAAACATCGTGGCGGCGGGGCTAGCCGAAAAATGCGAGATTCAGGTGTCCTACGCCATCGGCGTGGCCGAACCGACCTCTATCTGGGTGACCACCTTTGGCACGAATAAGATTCCGGAAGCGCGGATTCAAGAACTCGTGCGGGCGCATTTCGATTTACGGCCCTACGGCCTAATGCAGATGCTCGATTTACTGCATCCCATGTATCAGAAGACGGCGGCTTACGGCCATTTTGGTCGCGAACCCCTGGAAATGACCTATGCAGACAAGTCGGGTAAATCCGAAACGTTCACCGCCTTCACCTGGGAACGCACCGACAAAGCCGACGAGCTGCGCGCGGCGGCCGGACTGTAGTCCCCACCGTTCCCCCCACCTTCAACGAGGATTTAAGACATGACCGATTACAAAGTGGCTGACATTGGACTCGCCGATTGGGGCCGCAAAGAGATTCAGATTGCGGAAACCGAAATGCCGGGGCTGATGGCGCTGCGCCAGGAATACGGCGACAGCCAACCGCTCAAAGGCGCCCGCATTGGCGGCTGTCTGCACATGACGATTCAGACGGCGGTGTTGATCGAGACATTGACCGCCCTGGGGGCCGAGGTGCGTTGGTCGTCGTGCAACATTTTCTCGACCCAAGACCACGCGGCGGCGGCCGTGGCGGCGGCGGGCGTGCCGGTGTTTGCGTGGAAGGGCGAGACCGAAGACGAGTTCATGTGGTGTATCGACCAGACGATCTTTGGACCAAACGACTGGCGGCCCAACATGGTGCTGGACGACGGCGGCGACCTCACGTTGGTGCTGCATCAGAAGTATCCCGAGCTGTTGGGCGACATTCGCGGCATTTCGGAAGAAACCACCACGGGGGTGCATCGGCTCCACGAGATGGTGAAGCGCAACGAGTTGGCCTGTCCAGCAATCAACGTGAACGACTCGGTCACCAAGTCGAAATTCGACAATCTGTACGGCTGCCGCGAGTCGTTGGTGGACGGCATCAAGCGGGCCACGGACGTGATGATTGCCGGCAAAATGGCGGTGGTTTGCGGCTTTGGCGATGTGGGCAAGGGGTCGGCCCAATCGCTGCGAGGCTTAGGCGCCACCGTGTGGGTGACGGAAGTCGATCCGATCTGCGCGTTACAGGCGGCGATGGAAGGCTATCGCGTGGTGACCATGGATGAAGCCGCCCCGGTTGCCGACATCTTCGTGACGGCGACCGGCAATGTGGACGTGATTACCCACGACCATCTGCGGGCCATGAAAAACCAGGCGATTGTCTGCAACATCGGCCATTTTGATTCGGAAATCGACATTGCGTCCCTGCGGAACTACCGCTGGGAGAACATCAAACCCCAGGTGGATCATGTCATTTTTCCCGATGGCAAGCGGATCATCATTTTGGCGGAGGGCCGTCTGGTCAACCTGGGCTGTGGCACGGGTCACCCGAGCTTTGTGATGTCTAATTCCTTTACCAATCAAGTGCTTGCCCAAATCGAACTGTGGCAACACGCCGAGCGGTACGAGAAAAAAGTGTATGTCCTGCCCAAGCATCTGGATGAAAAGGTGGCCCGACTGCATCTGGAACGCATCGGCGTCAAGCTCACCCAGCTGTCGCCCAAGCAGTCGGAATATCTGGGCCTGGCGGTGGATGGGCCGTACAAGCCAGACACCTACCGTTACTAGGTTTCCGCGATCTGTTCCCTTGCCGACGATGAGACGAGTCGTCGGCGATTTCCCCCCGCTGAGGAATCTTGAAAAATGCAGTCGCAATTAGCTTACAAGCCGACATTTAGCTGCGAGTTTTTCCCGCCCGCCGATGGAGAAGGGTTTGCACAATTAACCCAGGTCGCGGAGCGACTGCATGCGGCGTTGAATTTGGCTTATTTATCCGTGACTTACGGCGCGGGCGGCAGCACCCAAGCCCGCACCTTCGCCGCCGTCGAGACCTTACATCAGCATCCGGTGGGCGTAGCGCCCCATCTGACCTGCATTGGCTCTACGGTGGAGGGCGTCAAGTCGCTGCTCGAACAGTATCGCCAGTTGGGCGTAGATCGGATTGTCGCCTTGCGGGGCGATTTGCCCTCCGGATCGCCGATGGCCGGCACGTTTCGCCATGCCGTGGATTTGGTGCGCTTTATTCGTCGGGAATACGGCGATGCGTTCCATATCGAAGTGGCGGCGTATCCCGAAATGCACCCGCAAGCCGTTGATTTTGCTAAGGATGTGCAGCATTTCAAAGAGAAGATCGAGGCGGGCGCCAACGCCGCCATCACCCAGTACTTCTACAACGCCGATGCGTATTTTCATTTCGTCGACGAATGCGAAAAACAGCAGATCGATGTCCCTATCGTGCCCGGCATCATGCCGATTACGAATTACCGACAACTTCAGCGATTTTCAGACCAGTGCGGTGCAGAGATTCCTCGTTGGATTCAACGGCGCCTAGAGGGCTTCCACGACGATCAGAAACAGGAATTGCAAGAATTTGGCGTGGAAATCGTCACCAGTCTCTGTCAGCGTCTTCTCGAACAGGGTTGCCCCGGACTGCACTTCTACACCATGAACCGCGCGGCCCCGACCCTCGCCGTGTGGCGCAATCTGTACCCCGCGTGACGCCTTGATTTCTGAAGTTATCCACAGCACCGCCACAAAATTTTTGAGGTGTCAAGGCTTTTTTGTTTCGGGTTTGTGACAACTGGTAAGTTCTTATAAATCAACTACTTACAACGGAAATTGCAAAGTTTCACGGCAAAAAAGCTCAAGTAATTCAACGCAGTAGCCGCCAAAGCGCAGAAGTTATCCACAGAGTTATCCACAGGTGCATGGGTCAATTTTTCGGGAACATTTCGTCGGCTATTTAAGGCGGGTCGCTGATAGAATGGGGGCGACAACCCCAGGGGAAAAACCACCGATGGCAACCCAGCAACGCAGAGTATTTTTCATTTCAGACCGCACAGCGATCACAGCGGAGACCCTGGGCAATAGTCTGCTAACCCAGTTTGAAACCGTGTCGTTCATCACCCACACCGAGCGTTATGTGGATAGCGCTGAGAAAGCCACCGACATTGTGGCAAAAATCAACCGCTATGCCGACGAAGACCAGGTGCCCCCTCTGGTGTTCTGCACGCTGCTGGACACCACGGTTCAGACCATCTTGCGCACCTGTCGGGGCGTCATGCTGGATTTCTTTGAAGCGTTCATCGTGCCGCTGGAGCGGGAACTTCAGGTGTCGTCAAACCACACGGTGGGCCGTTCCCACGGGATGAACGACATTCGCGAGTATTCAGAACGCATCGACGCGATCAATTTCACTCTCAACCACGACGACGGCAGCACAGTGAGCCATCTGCAAGATGCCGACATTATTCTGGTGGGCATTTCGCGGACGGGAAAGACACCGACCTGCCTGTATTTGAGTCTGCATTACGGCATTCGGGCGGCCAATTTTCCCCTCACGGAAGACGATCTGGAACAGTTACGGCTGCCCCAATCGCTAGAACCGTTTAAGCACAAGCTGTTTGGGCTCACCCTCGACGCCAAGCGCCTGCAACAGATTCGCCAAGAGCGGTTACCCAATAGCCGTTACGCCTCGCTTGCCCAATGCGAGTATGAAATTCGCCAAGCCGAGGCCCTATTTCGCAAGTTCAACGTGCCGTATGTCCGCAGCACCTTGAAGTCGATTGAAGAAATTGCCACGGGCATCATCGACTTAGCTCATCTCCAACCGCGGCAGAACACGTACCGCCGACGCGATTCCGATCCCTCCACCACAAACCATCTCAAAGGAGTCTCTCCATGAAAGCCCCTGTGCGCGTCACGATTACCGGCGCTGCCGGCAACATCGGCTATGCCTTGGCGTTCCGCATTGCCGCCGGTGACATGCTCGGCCCCGACCAGCCGATTATTCTGCAATTGCTCGAAATCACCCCCGCCATGCAGGCCCTCGAAGGCGTCTGTATGGAGCTAAACGACTGCGCATTCCCCACGCTGGCGGGGTTGGTCGCGACCGACCAGCTCGATGTCGCCTTCAAAGACACGAATTACGCCCTGCTGGTGGGCGCACGGCCCCGCGGCCCGGGCATGGAACGCAAGGATCTGTTAAGTGCGAACGGCGCGATTTTTGGGCCACAAGGCAAGGCGATGAATGCCCATGCGGCGCGGGACATTAAAGTGGTGGTGGTGGGTAATCCGGCCAACACCAACGCGCTGATTGCTGGGTGCAACGCGCCAGAACTATCGCTTGGCCAATTCACCGCCCTCACCCGTCTGGATCACAACCGCGCGTTGTCGCAGCTTGCCGAAAAGACCGGTAAGCATGTGAACGCCATTAAGAAACTGACGATTTGGGGCAACCACTCGTCGACGCAATATCCGGATCTGGCCCACTGCACCGTGGATGGGGCGCCGGCCCTGTCTTTAGTGGCGCGGGATTGGTACGAAAAAGACTTTATTCCGACGGTCGCCC
>DAIUCA010000036.1:8714-18078 GCA_036846405.1 Candidatus Competibacteraceae bacterium | reverse complement strand
CGCTAACCACTCGCCATGACCACCATCTCCCTCCAAGTTCAACAGCCCCAGCGCAAGTGGCCCGGCAAGCGGCCGCTGCGGGTCGCCCTCGTCGGCAACCCCAACTGCGGCAAGACCACCCTCTTCAACCGACTCACCGGCCTGCGCGCCAAGACCTCCAATTTCCCCGGCACCACCGTCGAGCACCGCAAAGGCAAGCTCACCCTCGGCGACGAAGAAATCGACCTCGTCGACCTGCCCGGGCTCTACTCCACCGAGTTCGGCCAGAGCGAAGAGCTGCTCGCCTCGGCCGTGCTCCGCGGCGGGCTTCCCGGGATGGAACGCCCCGACGCCGTCATCGTCATCATCGACGCCACCTGCCTCGCGCGCCACCTCTACCTCGCCAGCGAGGTCCGCGAGATGGGCGTGCCCATGGTCGTCGCGCTCAACATGATCGACGAGGCCCGCAAGCAAGGCCTGACCATCTGCCTCGAAACCCTGGGCAAGGAGCTGGACGCGACGATCGTCCCGGTCAGCGGGCGGACCGGCGAGGGCATCGGCCAACTGCGCGACGCGATCGCCGACGACCTGGCCGGCGACGAAGAGGTCCACGCGACCCGGGCCGCGGGCATGACCGACCGATTGGCGTGCAGCGCCTGTTCGAGCACCCACAACGCGGGTCGCGGCAGCCCGCCGCGCGCGCGAATCGTCGCTTGGGCTGTGGGCGACCAAGGCTCGCCATACAACAGACGGAACAGCAGGGTCGCCGCGTCGAAAATGTCGGTCATCGACGACAGGGACGGCGTCGCTAACCGCGCACGCCAACCGCCAATCAGCGCCAACTGCTGGCCCTGCAACACCACGTGTTCCGCCGACACGGCCCCGTGGTGCAGGCCCTGGGCGTGAAGCACCGCCAATTGCTCGAACAACTGGGCCATCCACCCCACGCTCACCGGTCGCGGGCGTTCAGCCAGGCTGTGGCCCGGCTGCCACGCCAACAGCACAAACACGGTGTGGGGATTGGTGAACAGTTTTTTTACGGGCGACGACGACAGCAGCGCCAATTTTCGCGCCGCACCAATCGCCGACTGTTGAAAGGCGTCGCGGGTGGCATCAGTGGGCAGGGTCAGGGCCTTCAACACCGCCAAATCGCCTTTGGGGTCGCGCACCTGGTAGGTGGTGAGCGTCGTATGGGTGGCTAACTCAGCCACCACTGTCATGCCGGCCAGGGTGGCTTTGGGATGCAACAACGCTGTCAAGGGGTTGGCTCCCGCAGCTTTAAGGACACTTTCATCAGATTCGGATCATCGGGATCGCGGTTCACTTGAAAACCCAGTTCTCGATTTAATCGCAGCATTTTGTCGTTCTCGCGCAGGACTTCGCCGTAAATTTCGCCAATTTGACGCTTTTTGGCGTACTCGATGAGATGCAGCATCAATTTTTTACCGAGGCCCTGGCCGGCCAAGCTGCGATCCACAATGATCGCGTATTCGGCCTGTTCTAAATCGGGGTCGGCGCTCATGCGAACCACGGCCCAGATGTCGGCCTGGCCGGGAATGCCTTCCCCATCGGTCACCACAAACGCCATTTCCCGATCGTAATCGAGCTGCGTGAGCCGCGCGGCGGTGGCGTGGGGCAACTCTTTAATCGGTTGGAAAAAGCGCAAGCGGCGGTCTTCCAACGGCATCCGCTGCACCACGGCCTGCAAACGCGGCTCGTCCTCCGGCAGGATGGGCCGCAGCATCAACACGCGGCCATCCTTCAACGGCAGCGGCTGTTCGAGTTCCTTGGGATAGGGCGGGATCGCTAACCGTCGCCGCCGCGACCCCACGTAGGGCCGCACCTCCACAGCCGCATCGAGCACCAGCACGTTGTCGGTTTGGGTCCACAGGGGGTCGATGTCCACGGCGGCGATTTCCGCCAGGTCGATGACCATTTGCGAGAGCTTGATGAGGGTCATGGCGAGCGCGTCGCGGTTCACCGGACGGCCCTTCGCCGTGCAAAGCAGGCCATCGATGCGGGTGCGGCTCATCATTTCCCGCGCCAGATGCAGGTTCAGCGGCGGCAGGGCGTAGGCCACATCGTTAATCACCGCCGCCTCGGTGCCGCCGTGGCCAAAGCGCAGCACCGGACCAAAGGGCGGCACCGCTTGTACGCCCAAGGCCATCTCAAACGCCGACCCGCGCTGCAACATGGGCTGCACCACAAAGCCCTCGATGCGGGCGTCGGGCGCGAGTTGTTGCACCCGCTGGAGCATGGCGCTGGCTTCTCGGTGGACCTGCATGGCGTTTTCTAAATCGAATGCGACCCCGCCCACCGCCGACTTGCTGGGCAGGTCGGGGGACACGATTTTGAGCGCCACATTGGTGTCCAGATCGCTGGCGATGCGCGCTGCTTGTTCGGGGCTAACGGCAAATTCGGTGGTCACCATGGGAATGTCGTAACAGGCAAAAAGCTGTTGAATTTCCAAGAGATTCAGGCGTTCCCGCTGCTGGCCGAGCACTTGGCGGATGAGGTCGTGAGCGCGTTGGGGATCCGTGTGGAATGCCGACGGCAGGGACGGCGGCGTCTCCATCAACAGCTCTTTGCTCCGCTGGTAGCGATATACCTGGTGGAAGGCGAGCACCGCATCGCCCGGGTTGGCGTAGGTGGGAATGCCTTCGGTTTCAAAGACTTGGCGGCCTTTCATGGCGCTGTGGCCGCCCACCCAACAGGTAAACACGGCCCGGCGATGGGCCTTGGCCGTCGCCGCAATGGTGTCGGCAAGGGCAACCGACGATTCCACGCTGTTGGGCGCGTGCATGACTAACACCGCGTCTAGGTTTGGGGCGTCGAGCAGCAGTTTGAGCACCTTGCTGTAGGTTTCCGGCAGACAGTTGTCGCCCAAATCCACCGGATTGGTGACGCTGATACCTGCAGCCAGGTCTTCGATTTGGTTGATGAGGTCTTGCGGCAACTCGGCAAGGCGTGCCCGTTGGCGATGGAGCACATCCATGGCAATCAGCCCAAGGCTATGACTGTTGCCGAGAATCGCCAGTCGGTGGTTGTAGACCGGTTTAGCCAAGGCCAGCGTGTTGACGGCGTTGAACATTTGCTCAAAGCGATTCACCCGCAAAATGCCGGCGCGCCGAAATGCCGCGTCGTAGTAGGCGTCGTCGAGTGCGCCGCCGCTCTCAATGGGTTTGAACACGATGACCGGTTTGACTCGGGCACAGGCTCGGGCGGCGGACAGAAACTTGCGCGCATCGCGGACATTTTCCAGATACAGCAACACGGCTTTGGAATGGGCGTCGCGGGTGAGGTAATCGAGCAAATCGGCGGCATCCACATCCAGCTTGGCGCCCACGGATGCGAGGTGGGCAAAGCCAATGCCGTTGCTGCTGGCCCAATCCATCATCACGCGAATCACGGCGCCGGATTGGGAAATGAGGCTCAAATGACCTTTCAGCACCGGAATGGCGCTCAAGGTGGCGTTGAGGCCGTGGTGGGGCGCAGCAAGTCCAATGTTATCGGGGCCGACGATGCGCATGAGATGGGGACGGGCCGCATCCAAAATGGCCTGTTGCAAGGTGATTTCGCGGCCTGAACCAAAACCGGCGTCGTTGAGCAGCACACAGGCGCGACAGCCCCGTTCGCCCAGCTGGCGAATGGCGGCGGGCGCCTGCGCGAGGGGCGTGGCGATGAGCGCCAGGTCGGGCACGACGGGGAGTTGACTTACGTCTCGGTAGGTCAACATGCCGCGAATCGCCCGGCGATCCGGATTGATGGGCATGACCGGGCCTTTGAAACCGCTCTGCACCAGGTTCTGAATTAACTGCGTGTCCATAGCGTCGGGGCGGTTGCCGCGACTGAGCAGGGCGATCGCCCGGGGCTTGAAAAGGAAATCGAGGTTGCGAATGGTCATTGAGGGCGGTTCCTTGACCGGCTTTGGTGAGGTGAAAACAATGCTAACAACTTTGTTCGCGGGTTTTTGCGAACGCAAATCGGAAAAAGTCCCCTGTGAAATTGCTTTCATTTTATTGCTGTTGCGCTTTGGTGATCGCGTCCGCTGCCAGCGTGGCCGAGTCGCCACCAACGCCGATTTCGACGGCATTCTCGCCGAGCGATGGACAGGTTTGGCAGCTTCGGGGAGACGCCGGCACCTGGTGGCTGTTGGGCGACCTGCATTTTGGCCGCGACCCGCAAGCCCCCTGGCCGGCGGCGGTGGCTTACGCACTGACTCGCTGCGACGTGCTGGCGGTAGAAGGCGCGGTGTCGGATGACTCGGCCACCGCCATCGCCGAATTGACCCGCGAACAGGGGCTGTCGCGACAGCCTCTGTTTTCGCGCCTCACGCCTGCCACGCGCCAACGGCTGCGCGAGTGGCTGCAATACCGCGGACATCCAGAAGCGTTGTTTGCTCGGCAACAGCCGTGGTTGGCGGCGTCGTCATTGCTGTCGTTGGAACGCCAGCGCCTGGGGTATTTAGACAGTGGCAGCTTGACTCAGCGGCTGCTCACGGCGTTTGCGCACCAACGGCGGGTGGTGTCGTTGAGTTCGCCACAAGACCAAATCCAACGGCTCGCGGCATTACCGCTCGACGATCAACAAGCGTTGCTGGCCCATGCCCTCGACCTATTGCCTTATTTGGCGGCGCATTTGGATTCGGTGCAGCAGGCGTGGACGCGGGGCGATGCGCAGCACGTGGCGAGGCTGCTCAATCGCAGCATCGCCGACCAGCCGACCCTAAAAACGGCGCTGCTCGACGCCCCGCAACAGCAGGTGACGGCAAAAACCACCGCGCTGCTCGCCCAAAAGACGACGCCCTGTGTGGTGGTGGGCGCTGCCCAGATCGCGGGATTAATCGCCACATGGCAGCAGGCGGGTTACATAGCTACGCCTGCTGTTCCCGAGGTGACCCCGTGAAATTTGCGAGCGGTCAACAGTTTCGAGATTGGTCTCACAAGGCAATTACGCTGCTGGGCATGTCGGGGGTGGGCAAATCCACCCTCGCCAAGAAGTTGCCGCGCCAACGGTGGTTTCACTACGCCGGGGATTACCGCATCGGCACCCAATATCTGCGGGAGCCGATTCTCGACAACCTCAAACGCCACGCGATGCAGAACCCGTTTTTAGCCGCGCTGCTGCGGTCGGATTCGATTTACCTCGGCATGAATCTGACCATCGACAACTTGGCGCCGATTGCCTCGTTTCTCGGCAAATTGGGCGACATAACCCGGGGTGGCCTGCCGTTAACCGAATTTCTGCGCCGCCAGCAGCTCCATCGAGAGGCGGAAATCCGCGCCATGTTGGATGTGGGCCATTTCATCCATCGCGCTCAGGATTTGTATGGCTACAACCACTTCGTCAACGACGCCGGCGGTAGCGTGGCCGAAATCGACGACGAGGCCATGTGGCGTCATTTGGACGCGCACACCGTGGTGATTTACTTGGACACGACGCCCGACATGGACAATTTGATCGTAGAACGCGCGGTGGCCCATCCCAAACCGTTGTATTTCCGCGACGATTTTTTGCACGACCGCCTCGCCCGTTATTTAGCCGACCACCAGCTTCAGCAGGTGGATCAAATCGATCCGGATCACTTTGCCGGCTGGATTTTCCCCGAGCTGTTTGCCCATCGCCTGCCCCGTTACCGTTCCCTCGCCAGGCGCTACGGCTACACCTTGAACTACGACGCGGTGGCCCATCTGCAAGACGAAAACGAACTGATCGACCTCATTGCCGCCGCCATCGACGCGCCGTAGGCAACAGTTCTCATGCCGCGCCGTGGGTGTCTACGGTTATGCTTTTTGGTAACCGTCGCCTGCTTTGCCAACTGCCGCTCCTCCCGCCCCTCCACCGAGACCGCTGTGACGACCCTATGGACCTAAGCCCCGACGCCAACGCCCGTTTCAACCGCGAGGTGTTGGCTCCGTTATTCGCCGGTCTGCCCCAGTTTCCATACAACATGGTGTACGGGGACTGGGGCGCATTTCGCAGTTTTCTTCAGCAACGGGGCGTGCCGGATTACCAAATCCCGCAAACCAGTCCCCAACGGGAAGAAGCCAATCTCTTGGCCCATCCGGAAGGCGTTCGCGAGGACGATTTCTTTATCCAGGTGCTGTTGGCGTACGTGCTGCGGGAAATTAGCCAATACATTCGCCAACACGGGCGCATTTACCTCGACGACACGGAATGGCAGGCGGTGAAGTGCTTTCTCCAAGTGAGTCAACGCCATTTCGCCGTGAAGTTTCGCGGGGGCTTGGATATTCAAGCGGCGTCCCGTTTTCAAGCCATTGGCGGTGCCTTTGAGGGGGGCCACAGCCTGGTGCTGAATGGCGCCGTCCAGCGACTGGATTTTTTCTATCGCACGGAGATCGCCCGCGAAGCCCGTTATCGTTTGAGCGAACAGGCCGCGAAGCCGGTAGAGCACGCCAACCGCCGCGGCGAATTTGCCGATGGGCCGCGTAAAGAAGAAATCGTCGTCAACGAGGAGTTTGTCGGGCGCGTCTACAAAGCGGTGCTCCACCACCCGCAACTGCGCAATCTCATCGAACAGGTGAATATTCGTCTGCAACCGGAGCGGCGACAGCTCGACATCGCCCTTGAGCGGGAAGAACAGGGCGTGTTTGCCGTCGGCCAAACCAAAATCGACCTGCGCAATGTGCTCCTGCGGATTTTTTCGGCGATGAAACCGGAAGCCGAGCTGTTGCTGAACTTTCTGGTTTCTAAAGTGCAGCCCAATCGGGTCAACATCATCGAACTGAACTACGAACGGGGCCTAGCAGAGTTTGAACTTGGGGTGATGCTCGACGAGGGCCAGGTGTCGCAAGAACTCCACCGGGCCATCATCGACTGCAATACGGACACGACTTTCCCGGCGCTCATCGCCGTCTGTAGTGCGCTGCTCGAAGAGATTCTCGGCAAAAAAGTCCAGGTTTATCTCAATCGGCGCGGCGAAGTGGTCGTCGAATTGCCGGAAATCGAAGAGCGCCACACAAAGAACCTTGCCGCCACGTTGCGGCGGAAAATCGAAGATGCCGTGCTGCAAGAGGGCATTCGTCAGAAGGAAACCGAAGAAGTCGATCCGGAAGCGTTGCATCTGCAAAGCCTCGGTCAGGCCCTCGAGAGCGAAGCCGAACAGCGGTGGCGCGACGAACAACGGGCTATTCACAACCATTCCGAACTCGTGGACGCGCCCATCGACGCGCCCGAGTTGGATCAAGTGCTATCGGAAATTCCTATTGACGCGCCTTCTGAGGAAACCGATCCGTTCTTAAGCACGCTGGCAGAACGTCTGCGCCAGGCGTCGCCAGCCAAAATGCCGCCGTCAACGACACCAGATGCCTTGTCGGTGGCGGGCAGCCGCGAGCGCCGTCTCGCCGAAACCGAGGCCAAAATCCAACAAACCCTGACCCAATTGCCCCCGGTGGCGGCGCAAGAATCGGTGTTCGACCGACAAGCGCGCCTCGCTGCCATCGAAGCCAAGCTCAAAGGCAGCGACGCTCGGACAAAAACGCCAACCGCCGCCGAGCCGTCGGGGGAAAATGCGGCCTCGCCCCCCCGCAAACCGTCTCAGAACAGCCTTTATCGGGCGCTCATCGCGGCCATGCGCGAACAGGGAGTGGCCTATCTCAACGCCGACCGCGAAACCCAAGCGCGGTTGTTTCTGCTCATCCTCGATCGGGTGTCCCGCCAGCAATATGGTCGCCCCAGCAGCCAACTCATCCCCGAAATCAGCGGCCTCGACGACATTAAAACCCTCGCCCAAACCCTCGACACCCTGCGGCGCCAACAGGCGAACCACGTGGAACAGCAGCATCCGGCCGAACCGCTCATCGCTGCAGCTGCCATGGCCCTGGTGAGCGGCTCTGTGCTGTTGCGTTGAGGCTCAATGCGCTTATTTCTAACGCCTTAATTTCTGCCGATTTCTCGTTTCCGATTGCCCGGCAATCGCCACTTTTCGAGGTATTTCATGGATCTTTTGATACTCGGCGTCGGTGCGGGTGGCGGTTTTCCCCAGTGGAACTGTCGCCATCCCACCAGCCAAGCCGCCCGCGAGGGGCGCGCCCAGCCCCGCACCCAGTCTTCCATCGCCCTCACGGTCGATGGGCTTCGCTATGTGTTGTGCAACGCAAGCCCCGATCTCACCGCCCAAATCCGCGCCAATCCCTGTCTCCAGCCCCATCCCAACGAAACCGCGCTGCGCCACAGCCCCATCGAAGCCGTGGTGCTCACCAACGCCGACGTGGATCACATCGCGGGGCTGCTGTCTCTGCGGGAATCCCAGCCCCTCGTCATCTACGCGAGCGATCCGGTGCTCCGCGCCCTCGACGCGAATCCGATTTTTCGGGTGCTCAATCCAAATGTGGTCCAGCGCAAATTATTGAATCTCGAAGAAATTACCGATCTGCGTGGGCCAACGGGCGAGTCGCTCCGCATAAAAATCCGCGCCTTCGCCGTGCCCGCCAAAGTAGCCCTGTGGCTCGAAGACGCCAGCCGCAACGACTACGGCTCGACCACCGGCGACGGCGTGGGCTTAGAAATCCTCGACGAGCACGAGGTCACCCGAGGTTTTTACATTCCGGGCTGTAGCGCCCTGCCGCCCGCCCTTGCCGAACGGCTGCGCCGTGCGCCGTTCCTGCTGTTTGACGGCACGCTCTGGCAGGACTGGGAACTCGTCGATGCCGGCATCAGCACCAAAACCGGCCAGCGCATGGGCCACATGAGCGTGAGCGGCCCCGACGGCAGTCTCCGCCAGTTTGAGCCCCTCGCCATCGACCAAAAGGTGTTCATCCACATCAACACCACCAACCCCATGCTCATCGACGGCAGCCCCGAAGCCCAACAGGTCCACGCCGCTGGCTGGCACATCGCCCAAGATAATCAACGCTTTACCCTGTAATGCCGCTGCTCAAGTTATTGCTCGTCATCGCCCTCGCGCTGGTGGTGACGCCCCTGAAATGGGCCGTGCGGCTGGTGGTGATCGCGCTTTTAACCCTCGCGATATTGCTGCTCACCACGCCGCCGTCCCTGCTCACGCCGTTGGTGGCCCAGGGACTGGATTTGGCGGTCGCCCAGCTCAACGGCGCCCTGCAATACCGCACGGTGCGCACGACGCTAAACGGTCTAGAAATCAATGGCTTGCGCTATGCCGACCCGGCGGTGGTGGTCGAGGTGGACGCGGCGGCGCTGCGCTGGTCCTGGTTGGGTCTGTTGCGGCTCGAATTGGGCGTGAACGCCTTGACGGCGACGGGCGTCACGGTGCGTTTGCGGGATGCGCCCCCGTCGCCACCGAGCGCACCCTTTGTGCCGCCGACCCTGGCCTTGCCGCTCACCGCGTTCCTCGGCCAGGTGCAGGCCCGCGATGTACAGGTGTTCGCGCCCAACGGCGATCGCCTTG
>DAIUCA010000036.1:6885-8704 GCA_036846405.1 Candidatus Competibacteraceae bacterium | reverse complement strand
GTTTGGAGCTCGGACGACACGATCGACGTCGGCTTCTACGACGGCGTCGTGTTCGCGCCCAACGGCGATCGCCTTGTGGCGGTGGATCACGCCCAGCTCAACGCCACCTTTGACGGCCAAACCGTCACCCTGGCCGACCTTCACGCCCGCACAACCGCCCCGCTTGAGGCGCGCGTGCAGGCCCAAGGGCGCTTGGCGCTGCGGGAATCATGGCCGTTGACCGTCGCCGCGTGGGTGCAGGCGACACCGCCGCCCGATGTGGCGTCGTCGCTGCCCACCCAAGCCACGCCGGTGGGCCTGATGGTCAACCTGCGGGGCGATTTGGCGGCGTTGTCGGCGGATGTTTCGGCGCATTTGCTCGCATCGCCGCCCCAAAAACTCCTCGAAATCGCCGCCACGGCGACAAATCCTCTGGACAAACTCACGTGGAAGGTGACGACCACCAGCGCGCTCGGGTCGCTCACGGCGTTTGCGCCGCCCGATTTGCCACCCACCGTGTCGTTGGCAGCGTTGCGCGGCGAGCTGCGTCTGCGTGGCCAGGGCGATTTGGCGAATTACGCCGCCGAATTGCAGCTCGACGCGGCGGGCGTGCCAGAAATTGCCACCGTTGCGCTGGTTTTGACCGCGAATGGCGACGCGCAGGCGGTGACATTGTCCCGTTTGCGGCTTGACACGCCCCTGGGCAACGTGGACGGCAGCGCCCGTTTTTCCTTTGCCGATCAACAGCTTGACGCGAAATTGACCACCTCGCCGTTGCAATGGCCCTTGCCGACGGTCGCGGCGGACGGTCGCGCCGCCGCGCCGAATCCCGAGGTGGCGTTGACAGCGCTCACGGTGACGGCGGCGGGTCGCGTGAACGACGCGCTGCGGGTGACCGTGGCGACGGTGGCGCGGGCCCAGGCGGTGGCGTTGTACGACGCGATTCGCGTGGACGGGGCGGCGACCGTGAGTCCGGCGGGGGTGTCGGCGGCGACGGTGACGGTGAATGGCCGGGATTTGGCGTTGAATGTGGCGGGCAACGTGCGGTTTGCCGATCTCAGCGGGGCGCTCACCGTGCGCGGTCAAGGCATCCGACTGCCCGTAGAACCGCCCATCACCGTTCAACAATTAACGCTACAAGCCGACGGCAACGCCCAACAGTGGCAAAGCACGCTTAATACCGAAGTGACAGGTAAGGAACTGCCGCCGCTCAAACTGGCCGCTGTCCTTGCGGGTAATGACAGCCAAGCCACCGTGCGAGAGCTGCAACTCGATGGCCTCGATGGTCGGCTGAATTTGACGGGCAATGCCAACTGGCAGAACGGCATCACGTGGCAGGCGGATTTGCGGGGAAACGGGCTAAATCTGGCGAAAATCCCGCCATTGAAGGAATTTACGTCGCAAATCGGCTTTGGTTTAACCAGTCGGGGCCAAGTCAAACCGCCGTCGGGTAATGAAAAGTTGCCGTTACTGGATATTACGGTGGATTTAGCGCAAATCAGCGGCCAGTTGCGCAAACAACCCCTGGGCGGTAGTGGCCAGATTCAGCTCACCAACCAGGCGTTGCAGCTGGATGTGCGCGATTTGCGCTATGGCAACGCGGGTGCGGCAATTCGCGGTCGCCTGACCGAAGTCCTGCAAGGCAATCCAGCCGCCATGCAGGCGGCAGTGGAAACGCGCCTTAACATCCCCGATTTGCGGCCGTTGCTGCCCGACGCTCGGGGCACCGTTGCGCTGGAAGCTGAAATCAATGGCGCCTTGTTGACGCCTCAGTTTCGTTACACGGTGACGGCTCAAAAGCTCGCCCTGGCGGCGGGCGACACGCGGATTGCCGTAAACC
>DAIUCA010000036.1:5391-6875 GCA_036846405.1 Candidatus Competibacteraceae bacterium | reverse complement strand
GGTAGACGGCAGCGGCCAACTCGATTTGACGGATCGACAGCCATCGCGGCTGTCGTTGGCGGCAAAACAGATACAAATCAACGACTTAGCGTGGCAATCCGTGACGGTAACGGGGGACGGCACGACGGCGCGGCATCAACTGCGCGTGGCGGTCGAGGGGGAACCGGTGACGGCGGCACTGGCGGTGCGCGGGCAGTACACGGCGGCGCAAACCGCTTGGCGGGGCGCGATTGTCGAGGGGCGAGTGAGCCAGGCGGCGGCGGGCACATGGACCGTGGCCCAGGCGACGGCGCTGGCGGCGCAGCCCAATCGGGCGGTGTTGGAGCGTTTGTGTTGGGAATCGGCACCGGCGCGCCTGTGTTTGGCGGGGCAATGGCAGCCCACTGCGGGTGCGCAAGCCGAATTTTTCCTGGAAAACTGGCCGTTAAACCGCTTGCCGGTGCCGGAAACGGTGGCGATCGCGAATCAACTGGGCGTGCGGGGGACATTTCGCAGCACGCCGGCGGGCCAAGTGCGCGGCCAACTCGATGCGCAGGTCAGTCGTGGCCCCATTTCGGTGCGTCACGAAGGGCGAACCCTCGCGCTGCCCTTCGATGGGGCATCGCTGCGGGTGCAGGTGGCCGATGTGCAGGACGTGCAGGGCGAATTGCAGGTCAACGGCGGCGATTTGCTGCGTGTAGACAGCCAAGTGCGCTGGCGCAACGGGGCGGTGACCGGGCGAATCCGCGCGACGGGCGACAATTTCACCCCGTTTTTCGTGTTGTTGCCGCCGCAGATCGTCAATCCGCAGGTGGCGCTGCGCAGCGATTTAGAGATCAGCGGGCAATTTCCCGACTTGCAATGGCGTGGAAAGGCGGCTTTGACCGGGTTGGCGGCGGATATTCCGGCGGGAAACCTGCGGCTGCGGGACGGCGAGTTAGCGCTTGTGGGCCAAGGGGGCGAATTGCGGCTCACAGGGCGGGTGGTGAGCGGCGGGCGCATTGAGGTGGACGGCAAATTGGAGCCGTTGACGCAACGTTTTAGTGCAACAATTCGCGGAAACGACTTTATCGGTTGGGACAGCAAGGACATTCAGGTGACCATCGCGCCGGATGTGCGGCTGGTGGGCGATAAACAACAGGTGCGCGTGGATGGACGGGTGACCATTCCTCGGGCTTTTGTGGCGCCGACGGAACTGGCGGTGGGGGGGCGGGTGCGACCGTCGGCGGATTTTCGGCGGCGTCCTCCTAAAAATGCGCCGACCACAGCGGCGAATTCATTCGGCATTTTTGCGGCGGTGGAAGTGGTGTTGGGCGAGGTGCGGGTGAGTGCGGCGGGTTTTGATGGGGGGTTGAGCGGTCGCCTGCTGGTGGAACAGACCCCCCAATTGCCGCCCCGAGCGACCGGTGAATTGCAAGTGGCGACGGGCCGTTATGTGGTTTTTGGGCGACCGTTAGAGATTACCCAGGGGCAGGTGCTGTTTAGCGGCGGGCCGGTGAGCAACC
>DAIUCA010000036.1:0-5381 GCA_036846405.1 Candidatus Competibacteraceae bacterium | reverse complement strand
AGCCTTGCAGCTCGTACTCCTCCAATTCCCGCCCGTCCTCCGCGGCCACCACCTCGAGCCGCAGGGCCGAGCGGGATTGCAGCTCGAAGTGCAGCAGCGGTTTGGCGAGGTGTCGGCGGGGGCGCGCATTACTGGTACAGCGAGTCAGCCAAAGGTGACTTTATTCTCCATTCCCGCCCAGCCAGACACAGTTACCGCCAGTTACTTACTGTATGGACGGGCGCCAAACAGCCGTTCAGGTCAGGAAAGTGCCTTACTATTACAACTGGCAACGGCAGCAGCGCAAACGGGCGGGGTAGCGGCAGCTAATCCCTTAGCGAAAGGATTAGGATTAGAAGCCCTAGAATTGGGAAGTGACGACAGTGGCGGTACGGCGCTCACGGTGGGTAAGTATTTGACGCCAGATTTGTACGTGGGCTACGGCGTAGGCGTATTTGATGCCATCAATACCTTCATGCTGCGGTATCGCTTGACAGATAATTTAAGCGTGCGCGGCAGTTCAAACACGAACGCAGCGGGCGGCGACATTACCTGGACCATTCGGCGCGAATAAATTCTTACGGGTAATGGGTAAGGCCAATAGTTGAGCGCACGAAATGGTCGCGTTTTGCGAAAGTGGCGGCGAAAAGTCGCCAAAAGCGGCGAATGGCGCCGTCATAGACGCCTGTGATGGCCCTCGTTAAGGTTATCGGCCAGAGACATTTTTCCCATTTACAAGAGGTTTTCCCCCTTGATTCAAGTCGCTATAGAGGCCATCGCCTACGAAATGGCGCCCCATCTGGTGCATTCAACGGACATTGAAACGCGACTGGCGCCGATCATGGATCGGCTGCAAATCGAACGGGGGCTACTCGAACGCATGACGGGCATCGAAAGTCGGCGATTTTTCGACCCGGGCGTGTTGCCAAGCCAAGCGGCCACGTTGGCGGCGAGAAAGGTGTTGGAGAAAGCCAACATCGGGCCAGACAAAATCGGTTGTCTGATTAACACATCGGTTTGTCGGGATTATCTGGAACCGTCGGTAGCCTGCTTCATCCACAACAATCTGGAACTGCCGGCGTCGTGCATCAATTTCGACATTGCAAACGCCTGTGTCGGTTTTCTGAATGGCTTAAGCGCCATGAAACTGATGATCGAATCGGGCCAAATCGACTACGGCATCGTGGTGAATGCAGAATCGACGCGCGATGTGGTGGATCGCACGATTCAGAAATTGCAGACCGAACCGCTTACCGCCGATCAATTTATGCTGCACTTGCCTACATTGACGATTGGTTCGGGTGCGGTGGCGTTTCTACTCTGCCGGCGCGATCTGGCCACCAGTAGCCATGTGATCAACGGCGCCATCAATCTAGCGGCAACGCAACACAGCCATCTTTGTCTGGGCAACTGGGATCAGATGGTCACCAAGGGCGCCGAAATGGTGCCGGCGGCGGTGGCGTTGATTCGGCAGACGTGGAAAGTCGCGGCCGAACGCTTAAAGAACTGGCGGGATGAACTCATCGACCATTATGTACCGCACCAGGTCGGTCTGCGGCAGGTGAGCATCTTCAACCGCGCCCTGGGGATTTCTGAAAGCAAGGTGCATCACATCATTAAGGACTACGGCAACATGGGGCCAGCCACCATGCCGTTCACCCTGGCGCTTACCGAAGAGCGGGGACAGCTCAAATCCGACGAACACATCGTTTTTCTGGGCGTTGGCAGCGGCTTGAACTGCGTGATGATGAGCCTTTCATGGTGATGTTAAATAGTGAATTAGCCCCTCACGGGGCGGATTTATTACCCGCCGAATTACGTCCGCTATATCCATTTCAATCGCAATTTTTAGATTTACCCGCAGGGAGCTTGCATTACCTCGACGAAGGCCCACGAGATGCCCCTGTTTTATTGCTCCTTCACGGGAATCCCACCTGGTCGTTTTATTATCGCCATTTAGTCCTCGCATTACGCGACCAATATCGCGTGATCGTGCCCGATCATTTGGGCTGTGGCCTCTCGGATAAACCCCAAAATTATCCCTATAACTGGTTGAATCATCGGGAAAATTTGGCTGCGCTATTAGCGCATTTGCAAATCGAGCGAATGAATTTAATTGCCCATGATTGGGGCGGCTTAATTGGGCTGAGTTATGCCGCCGAAAACCCCGAAAAAATCGACCGCATAACCCTATTTAATACGGCGGGTTTTGCGATTCCTGTACCGCGTCGCATTCGGTATTTGCGCTTTAACTTAATCGGCTGGTTATTTATCCGCTGGTTTAATGGATTTATTAACGGCGGCTTTTTATTTGCGACCCAAAAACGGCAGCGATTTACACAGCTCATTAAGCGCGGCTATCGGCTGCCCTACGACACGCTCGCCCATCGGGCGGCGATTCTGCACTTCATCCACGACATTCCATTGGAAGCCGATCATCCACAACGCCCCATGCTGGCGTCGCTCGAACGGTATCTGCCGACGATTCGCTGTCCCATGCAGATCATTTGGGGGATGCAAGACTTCTGCTTTACGCCACAGGTGCTAAAGACCTGGCGCGAACGCTGTCCCCACGCGGAGGTGGTTGAAATTGCCGACGCCGGCCATTGGGTTGTCGAAGATGCCCACGAACAGATCATTCCGTTGCTGCTGCAATTTCTCTCAAAAGCCAATGGCAAAAACTTAAACTATTGATTTGACGAGGGTTTTTATGAGCACGTCCTTCAATATCGCGAACGGCTTGGCGCAAATGGCGGCCCATTTTCCAGAACGTCCCGCCGTGATTCATCCCGTAGCGCCGTCGCTAACCGCGCGGTTAAGGACGCGGTGGGCTAATACATCCCCCACGCCGTCGACGCAGTTTGTCACGAAAACATTTATGCAACTCAACCAGCGGTGCGATGCCTACGCCCACGGTTTTGCCCAAGCGGGCTTGCAGCCGGGCGAGCGGGCACTGGTGCTGTTGCGCCCTGGTTTAGAGCTTATTGCGGTGATGTTTGCCCTGTTTCGGTGCGGCGTGGTACCGGTCCTCGTGGATCCCGGCATGGGCAGACGGCCCTTTTTGCAATGTGTGCAGGAGACCGTCCCCGACCATCTGATTGCGATTCCCGTCGCGCATGTACTGCGGCGGGTGTTTGCAAAACCGTTCGCGTCGGTGAAACGCCATTTCAGCACGGGGTTTGGTGGGGAATCCTTAGCAGAACTGGTGGCGTGGGGCGAAAAACAGGGCGCGTTTACGCCGCCAGATCGGCGCGACGACGACGAAGCGGGGATTTTCTTCACCTCTGGCAGCACGGGCGTGCCCAAGGGCGTGATTTACACCCAAGCCGTGTTGCGGGCGCAGTTGCAGGCACTCCGTCAGGCCGAGGGAATCCTCGAAGATGATGTGCATTTGGCAGTTTTTTATGCGTTTGCGCTCTATAACCCGGCCCTGGGCGCCACGACGGTCGTACCGGATATGGATGTGCGACGACCGGGGCGGGCGAATCCGGCCAATTTAGTGGACGCCATCGAGCGATTCAGCGTCACAGTGAGCATGGGATCGCCGACTGTGTGGCGAAATGTGGCGGATTACTGTGAGCAACAGGGGCGCACGCTGCCCACGCTGGCGCGACTGCATCTGTTTGGAGCACCTGTCGAGCCGCAGTTGGTGCGCGATTTGGTGCGCATCATGCCGAACGGAACCGTTTCCACCCCTTACGGTGCGACCGAAGCGTTACCGACCACGTGGATCACCCATCACGAGCTACTCGAACTGCCGGATGATGCGCCGATTGGGTTCTGTGTTGGGCGACCGGTGACCGACACAGTTGTACAGGTTATTCCTTGGCAAGAAGGGCCAATTGCTGACGGTGAATTGGTTGTACCTTGTCGTGCGGGTCAGGTGGGTGAAGTGGTGGTGCGCGGATCGCAGGTGACAGCGGGTTATCTGCATCGTCCAGAACAGACGGCGCGGGCGCGGCTTGTGAATGAAGACGGTCGTTGGCATCGCATGGGCGATTTAGGGGCAATAGATGAGAAGGGCCGTTTGTGGATCGGCGGTCGCGCGGCGCACCGAGTAGAAACGTTGTCGGGTGTGCTGTTGTCGGCGCCGGCAGAAACGGTGTTTAACCGTCATCCGTTGGTGAGACGATCGGCCTTGGTGGGAATTGGGTCGATGCCACAACTTCCGATTATCGTGATTGAGCTGGCTAAGTCATTGAATCGACAGGAAAAAGCGGCACTGAAAGCCGAATTACTCGCTTGGGGACAGGCAGCGGAATACACCCGTCCGATTCGGAAATTATTGTTTTATCCGGGGACTTTGCCGACCGATGTGCGACATAACGCCAAAATTTTGCGGGAACAGGTGGCGATTTGGGCGACTCAACAACCAGAGTCAGTGAGCTAACAGCCGCGACTTAGCGAAAGCTGTGGAAAGATAACTTCTGTAAAGGTGTGATGATGACGGTATTGGTGACCGGTGGTGGCGGTTTTCTAGGAAAAGCCTTAGTAAAACAACTCGTTGCACGCGGTGAGCAGGTTCGGAGCTTCGGGCGCGGCGATTATCCAGAACTCAGCCAAATGGGGGTCGAGGTTTGTCGCGGGGACATCTGTGATTTACGCGCTGTGGAGGCGGCCTGTATCGGCGTGACCGTCGTATTTCATGTGGCAGCGGCGCCGGGGTATTGGGGCAAATGGCAGCAATTTTATCGTCCGAATGTGATGGGGACGCAACATCTGATCGGTGCTTGCCGACGGCAACGCGTGCCTAAATTAGTGTTTACCAGCTCGCCGAGCGTGGTATTCGACGGCAAACCACATCGTCATGCCGATGAGTCGCTGCCCTATCCAGATAAATTTGAAAGTCCTTATCCCCACACAAAAGCCCTTGCAGAACAGTTGGTCAGGGCGGCCAACGGGGACGATTTACTGACCGTTTGTCTGAGGCCCCATTTGATTTTTGGGCCTGGCGACACCCATCTTTTGCCGCGAGTCATTGCGCGCGCCAAACAGGGGCGCTTGATCCAAGTGGGCGACGGTCAGAATTGCGTTGACTTTACCTTTGTGGAAGACGCGGCGCGGGCACATATCGACGCGTGGCAGGCACTTGAGATTGGATCGCCGCTGGCGGGGCAAGCGTATTTTATTAGCCAAGACGCCCCGATAAAATTATGGCCGTGGATCAATGAGTTACTGACCCAACTGGCGATTCCCACGGTTAAACGGCGGATCCCGTTAAAGCTAGCCCGTACCTTGGGGCGGATTCTGGAGACGATCCATAGTTTTGTTCCCGGCGAGCCGCGCTTGACGCGGTTTCTCGCTAGCGAACTTGCTTTAGATCATTTTTACTCGATTGAACGCGCAAAGCGCGATTTTAACTATCAGCCAAAGACATCGATGGAAACGGCCTTGGCGTTGAC
>DAIUCA010000035.1:0-18372 GCA_036846405.1 Candidatus Competibacteraceae bacterium | reverse complement strand
GGTTTTGCGCTGTCGCCAGGGGCGTTTCGGCCAGCCAATAACTCGCGGCGAGGGCCATCAACAGCAATCCCGCACCGCCCACCAGCAGTCCCACGGGGAACGGGTCATGAGCCTGGTCATCATTTTGATGACCATCTCCCCGCTGTTGTTGTATCGCCGCCACAATGGAGGCATTGGCGGCGGGAAATTCCAGGCGGTTGAGCGCGCTGGGCCGGTGCCACGCGATGGGTTGACCCTCCCGCCCGCGGGCTCTGCCGGCCCACGCGGTCACTTGCCACACATGAAGCAGCACGGTTTTGTCGTCGTAGGCGTGGTGAATCTGCATCCACGGCGTACTCGCCGTGGGCGTGATGCCGATTTCTTCTTGCAATTCGCGGATGAGGGCCTGCTCGGGGGTTTCGGTCGGCTTCATTTTGCCGCCGGGAAACTCCCAACGGCCCCCTTGATGGACCGTTTTGGGCCGTTTGGCCACGAGAATGCGGCCTTGGTTGTCGATCACGACCCCCACCGCCACTTGGGTTGCAGGGGGTTCCGCCTGGAGTTCAGGAGCGGTAGTCGGCGTTAATCGAGACATAATCGTGGGAAAAATCACAGGTAAACACCTGTTTTTGCGCCAAGCCCCGATGGAGGTCGATGGTGATGACGATGTCGGTTGCGCTCATGGCCGCCTTGCCGGCCGCCTCGGTGTAACTCGCGGCCCGCGCGCCCCGCTCCACGATGCGGCAGTCGTTTAGGTCGATGTCGATGAGGTCGGTATCCAGGTCGATGATCTGCGCCCGACCCACCGCGGCCAAAATCCGACCCCAGTTGGGGTCGCTCGCGAAAAATGCCGTCTTCACGAGGGGCGAATGGGCCACGGTGTAGGCCACCTGGCGGCATTCCACCTCGTCCTCGCCGTTCACCACCCGAACGGTGATGAATTTGGTCGCGCCTTCGCCGTCGCGGACGATTTGTTGCGCTAAATCCAAAAACAGCGTCTGCAATGCTTGGGAAAACGCGGTTTTGTCGTCCTCGCCGAGGGCGTCGAAGGCAATGCCCGCCTGGCCCGTAGCCAGCAGCACACAGGCGTCGTTGGTGCTCGTGTCGCCGTCGATGGTGATGGAGTTAAACGAGTCGGCCACCGCGTCTTCCAGCAGCTCCCGCAAATCGTCAAGGGACACGGCCAAATCCGTCGCCACAAACCCCAGCATGGTGGCCATGTTGGGGCAGATCATGCCGGCGCCCTTCGCAATCCCGGTCACGGTCACCGTCGTTCCCACGAGCGCGAGTTGACGGCTGGCGATTTTGGGGCGCGTATCCGTGGTCATGATGCCGTGGGCTGCGTCTGTCCAGCCGTCGGCGGTGAGTGCTGCGATGGCGTGGGGCAAGCCCGCCTGAATCGGCGCCACTGGCAGCGGTTCGCCGATGACGCCGGTCGAGAACGGCAACACCTCTTCCACAGTGCAGCCCTGCAAGTCGGCCAGGGCTTGGCACACCGCGCGGGCGTCGGTTAAGCCCGCCGCGCCCGTGCCGGCGTTGGCGTTGCCGGTGTTGATGACCAGGTAGCGGGGCATCATGACGCCCAAGTGTTCGCGGGCCACCTGCACCGGTGCGGCACAAAAAGCGTTGGTGGTGAACACCGCCGCCGCCGTACTGCCCTCCACCAGGTTCATGACCACCAGGTCGCGGCGGTTGGGATAACGCACTCCCGCCGCGACCGTGCCGAGAGTGATTCCCGGGACGGGAACCCCGTGTTTTGAAGCGGATACATCGTTCATTGCCGCGCCCTCAGGCTAATCGCCCATGACAGTGTTTGTACTTTTTACCCGAGCCGCAGGGACAGGGGTCGTTGCGGCCCACCTTGGGGTAGGCCGCCGCATCCATCTCAGCAGCGCCTGCCATGACCGGGGTTTTGTGGGCAGCCATCGGGGCGAACACCGGCGCTTCCGCCATGGCCAGAGCCGTCGCCTCACTGTGTTCTAACTGCACGTCGTCCAGGGGCGGTGGAATTGGCGGCGCCACCTGCACGTTAATCCGCGCCAACACACTGATGGTCTCCTGCTGCACCCGGTCGAGCAGCGCGGCAAACATCTCAAACGACTCCCGCTTGTACTCTTGCTTGGGATTTTTCTGCGCATAGCCCCGCAGATGAATCCCCTGGCGGAGATAGTCCATCGCCGCCAAATGCTCTTTCCACTGGGAATCGAGGATGTCCATCGCCACCCGTTTCTCTAACAAACGCATCAATTCGGGGCCGTATTGCGCCTCTTTTTCCTGATGACGGGCGTGGAGGGCTTCAACGAGCCGTTGGCGCAGCGGTTCCTCATGGAGATCGTCTTCGGCGTCGAGCCACGATTGCAGGGGGGCATCGAGATCGAATTCTTTCTGCAACGCCGCCGTCAGCTCCGGAATCTTCCACTGTTCCGCCAGACTTTCCCGCGGGATGTGGGCGTCGATCACGCGGTTCATCACCTCCTCTCGCCATTCGGTCAGCGTGCCGGCAATGTCGTCCAGCTCCATGAGATCGTTGCGTTTGCGATAGATAAACCGCCGCTGTTCGTTGGCTACGTCGTCGTATTCGAGGAGGTTTTTGCGCATGTCGAAGTTATGGGCCTCGACCTTGCGCTGGGCGTTTTCGATGCCCCGAGTCAACCAAGGATGCTCAATCGCCTCGCCCTCCTGCATCCCCAGGCGCTTCATGGCCCCTTTGAGCCAATCGGCGGCGAAAATCCGCATCAAATTATCTTCGAGGGACAGGTAAAACCGACTCGACCCCGGATCGCCTTGGCGGCCCGAACGGCCTCGGAGCTGGTTGTCGATGCGCCGCGACTCGTGGCGCTCGGTGCCGACAATGTGCAATCCGCCCGCTTGAATCACTGTGGCGTGCCGTGCGTTCCACGCTTGGCGCCGCGTCTCGTGCTCCGCCTCGGTCGCGTCGGGCGGCAACTGGTCGAGTTCCCGTTGCAGGTTGCCGCCGAGCACGATGTCGGTGCCGCGCCCGGCCATGTTGGTGGCGATGGTGACTGCGCCGGGCCGTCCCGCCTGGGCCACGATGTCGGCTTCCCGCTCGTGCTGCTTGGCGTTGAGCACCTCATGGGGAATGCCCTGCTGTTTCAATTGCAGCGACAGCATTTCCGACACTTCGATGGACGTGGTGCCCACCAACACGGGCTGTTGGCGCGCGTGACAGTCGGCAATGTCTTTCAACACCGCGTCGAACTTGTCCTTGAGCGACAAAAACACCTGGTCGCCCTTGTCCTGGCGCACCATGGGCCGGTGGGTGGGAATGACCACCACTTCAAGTCCATAAATCTGTTGAAATTCAAAGGCTTCCGTGTCAGCCGTACCGGTCATGCCCGACAGCTTGTTGTACAGCCGAAAGTAGTTTTGAAAGGTAATCGACGCGAGGGTGTGGTTTTCGGGCTGAATGGCGACGCCTTCTTTCGCCTCGATTGCCTGGTGCAGACCGTCGGACCAGCGCCGACCCACCATGGTCCGCCCGGTAAACTCGTCCACGATGACGATTTGGCCGCCGCGCACGATGTATTCCTGGTCTCGGTGGTAGAGCACATGGGCGCGCAGACAAGCGTTGAGGTGGTGAAAGAGCGTGAGTTGTGCCGGGTCGTAGAGGCTCGCCCCATCCACCAACAGCCCTGAATCCACCAGCAGCTGTTCGACCTTATCCATGCCGGTTTCCGTCAAATACACCTGTTTTTGCTTCTCATCGACCGAGTAATCCCCCGAGGCGTCGTCCTCGCCCTGCTGGGGCTTGAGCTTGGGCACGAGTTTGTTCACCCGACGATACAAATCCGATGATTCCTCCGCCGGGCCGGAAATAATCAACGGCGTGCGGGCCTCGTCGATGAGGATCGAATCCACCTCGTCGATCAGCGCGTAATTGAGTGCCCGTTGCACCCGCTGATCCGGGGAAAACGCCATGTTGTCCCGCAGATAATCGAAGCCGAACTCGTTATTCGTGCCGTAGGTGATGTCCGCGTGGTACGCGGCCCGCTTGGCTTCAAAGCCCATTTCGGCAACAGCGATGCCCACGGTTAACCCGAGGAATTGGTAGATCTGGCCCATCCACTCGGCGTCGCGCCGCGCCAAGTAATCGTTCACCGTGATGACATGAACCCCCTGGCCGCTGAGGGCGTTGAGATACACCGGGAGCGTGGCCACGAGGGTTTTGCCTTCGCCGGTGCGCATTTCGGCGATTTTGCCGCTGTGCAACACCATGCCGCCAATGAGCTGAACGTCGAAATGGCGCATGTGGAGCACGCGACGGCTCGCCTCGCGCACGACGGCGAAGGCTTCGGGCAGGAGTTGGTCGAGAGTCGTGCCGCTTTGGAGACGCTGGCGAAACTCAGGGGTTTTCGCCTTGAGCTGGTCATCGGACAGATTGATGAGATCGGGTTCGAGGGCGTTGATCTGGTCTACGGTGCGCCGCAGCTGCTTAACTAAGCGGTCGTTGCGGCTACCAAACAGCTTTTTGAGAAGGTTGCTGAACATGTTCCGATGCGCGTGCGTAAAAGTGGGCCGTGGTCATGATAACCGACGGCCTAGGGGGCCTACGCCGCGACGGGTTGCCAATCGGCAAAGGGTTCGACGTCGCTATCGCTGGCCTCAACCCATTCCCACGCCTGCTGCTGACTGAGTAACTGCTGCACCAGACGCACGTTGAGGGCGTGGCCCGATTTGTAACCCGTGAACGTGCCCAACACCATCGCACCCAACAAATACAAATCGCCAATCGCGTCGAGCATTTTGTGGCGGACAAACTCGTCGGCGTATCGCAGACCGTCTTCGTTCAACACGCGGAAGTCGTCGAGCACCAGGGCGTTGTCCAGGCTGCCGCCCAAAGCAAGCCCGCGGGCGCGCAGACCTTCAATGTCGCGCAAGAACCCAAAGGTGCGGGCGCGGCTGAGTTCTTTCACAAAACCCATGGTGGAGAAGGCGAATTGGGCCTGTTGGCCGGCAGCTGGAAACAGCGGGTGGGGAAATTGGGCGGTGAAATTCACCGCAAAGCCGTCAAACGGCGACAGGCGTGCAAAGCGGTCCCCATCGCGCACTTCGACGGTTTTGCGCAGGCGAATGAAGCGCTTGGGCGCCTCTTGTTCGCGGATGCCGGCAGATTGGATCAGAAACACGAAGGGCGCGGCCGAACCGTCCATGATGGGCACCTCTGGCCCGTTGAGTTCGATGATCGCGTTATCGATGCCCAAGCCCGCGAGGGCCGCCATCAGGTGTTCGATCGTGGCGATTTTGTGGCCATGGCGAATGAGGGTGGTGGCGAGACAGGTGTCGCCGACGAAATTGGCGTGGGCCGGCATGGTGATGGCGGGCGTGAGATCGACCCGTCGAAATTGAATGCCACTGTTCACCGGCGCTGGCCGCAGGGTGAGCAGCATTTTGGCCCCCGTGTGCAGCCCAATGCCGGTGGCCTGAATCACATTCTTCAAGGTTCTTTGTCGAATCATTACCCGTTCACCATCTGTTGTTGCGTCGTCACGCGTTGTTGCATTTTGGTTTTTTTACAACTTTACACGCGACGACGGCGAGTGAAAAGGCAACAAAAAAGCGCAGGGGCCTTGATCCTTGGCTCCTGCGCGGCATTGTGTAAATCGCTACGGTTTGTCTTTTTCGCGCAAAAATGCCGGAATGTCGATGTACTGCTGGGGTTTATAATCGGCCATCGGGACGACGCTCGCTTGGGGACGGTGGCCGACGCCGATGCGGTTGGCGCCTTGGCGATTGCTGAGGGCGTTAAATGCCGTCGTCGCGGGCATCTGCTGTTGGGCGTAGTTAATGCCCGTGGCCACGATGGTGACGCAGAACTGGTTGGTCATCGAATCATCCAGCGAGACGCCGATTTTCACATTGGCTTTGTCGGCCACAAACTCGCTCGCGATTTCGCCCACCTCGGCGTACTCGTCGGTGCTGAAGTCCGGCCCGGCGGTGATGTTCGCTAATAGGCCCTGGGCGCCCTGCAACACGATGTCTTCCAACAACGGGTTTTTAATCGCATTCATGGTGGCCGACCGCGCGCGACCGTCCCCCGACGCCTGGCCAATCCCCATCATGGCCATGCCGTTGAAGTTCATGACCGACCGCACGTCGGCAAAGTCCAAGTTGATGAAGCCCGGCTTCACGATGAGTTCGGCCACCCCGCGCACCGCGTTCAACAGCACATCGTTGGCCTTATTAAAAGCCTCGATCACCGACAATTTTCCTAACCCCATGAGCTTGTCGTTGGGAATCACAATGAGCGAGTTCACGACTTCCATGAGGTCTTGAATGCCCTTTTGAGCGATTTCCGCCCGACGCTTTTGCTCAAAGCTGAAGGGTTTGGTGACCACACCCACGGTCAAAATGCCCATTTCCCGCGCGATTTCCGCGATTACCGGCGCGCCGCCGGTGCCGGTGCCTCCCCCCATGCCGGTGGTGATGAACACCATGTCCGAACCTTCCAACAGGGCGCGGATGTTGTCCCGATCTTCTTCGACCGCTTCCCGCCCTTTCTGCGGATCCGCCCCGGCACCTAAGCCGCGGGTGGTGTTTTGGCCTAACGCCAGCACCTTGGGCACGGTGCAATGGCGCAGCGCCTGGGCGTCGGTGTTCGCACAGATGAACTCCACGCCGGGAAGATTTGAAGCGTGCATGTACTGCACGGCATTACAGCCGCCGCCGCCAATGCCCACCACCTTGATGACGGCGCGACCTAAGAAATCGTCTTCGACCATGCGAAATTGTTGAGACACGACACAAAACCCCGTGATGTAGCTATCGAACGCCCTGCCAAATGCAGCAAACGGGGGCGCAAACCGCTTGCCGACTAAAACTCGCGTAACCAGGTTTTGAACCGACTCCACCACCCGGCAGGGCGTTCATGGCGACGGTCGTGATTTTCATAGCCCAACAGCACCAATCCCACCGCCGTGGCCATGGTGGGTTGTTTTACGAGGGCTTCAAAGCCAGTGACCCCCTCGGGAACTCCCACGCGCACCGGCAGTTGCATCACCTGTTCGGCAAGCTCCGCCACGCCAGGCAGCATCGCGCCGCCACCGGTGAGCACGATGCCGCCGTGAATGTGGGGCAGTGACCCGGACCGCTGGAGTAAATCCACCGTGTGTTCAAAAATTTCGCTGTACCGCGCGGCAATCACTTGGCTCAACAGGTGGCGCGTGCATTTGTGTTGGGGCGTGCGGCCTGGCAAGCCCGCTACCGCTAGGTTTTCTTCCACCGACACCCGCGACGCCAGCGCGTGGCCGTAACGGCATTTGAGCTGCTCTGCATCGGCAAATGAGGTGGTAAATACTTCAGCGATGTCCGCCGTCACCGCTTCGCCGGCAATCGGCCATTGGGTGGTTTGACACACCGCCTGCTCGATAAAGGTGGCTAAACTGGTCATCCCATGGCCCAAATCCAACAGCACCACGCCCACCTTGCGCTCGTCGTCGGTCAACACGGCCCGCGCCGCCGCCAGCACCGGCAACAGGGTGTCGTCCACCTGGCGATTCACCCGCTTAAAGCAGTTCGTCACGTTCTGCACGGCGTTTTTGCGCGTCGCAATCAAATGGGTGTGGGCTTCGAGTTGGTGGCCCACTAAGCCAATCGGGTCGCGAATGTTGTGTTGCTGATCCAGGCTAAACGACTGGGGCAGCACATGAATGACTTGGTAATCTTCCGCCAGCTGGGTGTCCGACTGCCGCGCGAGGGCCATGACCCGCGCCACATCGAGTTCGGTCACCGCTTCCCCCGCCACCGGCACCTGACCCACCACGTTGCGGCTGTGAATCTGGTTGCTCACCAGGCCGGCATACACCGAGTTCACCTGGCAATTGGCCGTGCGCTCGGCTTCGGCGAGCACCTCGCTCAGGGCTTGGGTCACGAGATTGAGGTCGGTCAAGGTGCCCCGCCGCACGCCCCCGCGATTCGGCGCAATCCCCACGCCGCACACTTCTAGCCGCCCGGCGCTATCCACCTCGCCGATGACGGCGGCAATTTTGGCTGCACCCAGGTCCACGCCGACCCGCAGGCGTTCATCATCTGCGCTCATTTTCAGCCCGACTTGCCGCGCCACCGCACGGCAAAGCCCCGTTCGTAACGCAAATCCACCGTTTGCACCTCGTTAATGCGTGTCGCCAGCGCCTGGGGATAGCGCGTCGCAAACAGCGCCAGCCGCTCGGCAAACTGTTCCCGACCCAGTTCTAAGGCCACGCCGTTGCTCAAAAATACGGTCCACGCTTGGCGATCGTCTTGGCGCAGGCCGGTGACCGTGAGTTCGAGAGGCGCGAGGGTTTCCTGCGCAAAGGCAAGCGCGTCCAGCGCCGCTCGCTGTTGTCCCGCTAAACCCGCCAACCGCGGCCACACCTGCAATTGGCGAAACGTGCGCGGCGCAAACACGGTGCCGTCGGCCGTCACCATGTGATTGCCCCAATGGGCCACCGCCACCCGCTCGGTGAGCGATACATGGACGCGGTCTGGCCAATGGCGCTCCAAGCGCACGGTGGCAACCCAGGGCAGCGCCTGCAATTGGCGATGGGCGCCCCAGAGGTCGGCTAAGAAGAAGTTTTGTCCCAGCAACGGCGCGAGTACCGCTTCGACTTCCGTGGGATGGAGCTGATTTAAGGGCGTCTGCAACACCACGTGGCGCACCGGATGCCGCGCCGGATCGAGCAGCTGGCTGATGCCTTGGTAACTCACCCATAAAACGCCCAAAAACAGGCTCCACAGGGCGGTTTGCTGGAGCAGGCGCCCGAGGAGGGAGAACCGCTGGGAGGCGGTTGGGGACGATTGGTGGCGGACAGCACCGCGACGACGAATTCTCATGACATAACCTCGTGACTTTGGCGGGACAAATCTGGGCAGGGTTGACCGACGATGCGGACTTCCGTTTGGAGAACGACGCCAAAACGGTCGGCCACCGTGGCGGTGATGTGGTGAATCAATTGTTCGATGTCCGCCGCCCGCGCCCGCCCCCGATTGACGATGAAATTGGCGTGCTTTAGCGAAATCTGCGCGTCGCCGACGGTGAGTCCTTTCAGCCCCGCCTGGTCGATGAGGCGGGCCGCGTGGTCGTTGGGAGGATTGCGGAACACGGAACCGCCGCTCGGTTGGTGGGTGGGTTGGGTGAGATTTCGCTGTTGCAACAGCGTTTTAATGCGCAAGGCGCTTTGTCCGCCGTCACCGCTTGGCAGTTGCACCGTACCGCGCACAAACCATTCGTCCGATGGCAATTCCACGTGGCGATAGCCCACGGAAAATGCCGTGGCGGGATAACCACGTATCTGGCCGCCTCGGTCCACCGTGTCCACGGCAGTGACCCAGTCCCAGGTGGTGCCCCCCCACGCGCCCGCATTCATGGCCAACGCGCCGCCAAAGGTGCCGGGAATCCCCGCCCAAAACTCGCCCCCCACGCGGTTGGCTTTCACCAACTGCTTGGCGACCTTGGCGCAGGCCACCCCCGCGCCAATGTGGAACACGCCGTCGTCGTCGGCGCGGAACTCCGCTAACCCGCCGCGGGTGAGAATCACCGTGCCGACAAAGCCGCCGTCCCGCACGAGGAGATTGCTGCCTAAGCCAAGCCATAACAGCGGTTCCGTCGGCGGTAACTGGGCCAAAAACGCCGCCAAATCCGCCACGTCCGCCGGACAGTAGAGCTGGGTCGCCTGTCCGCCCACCCGCCACGAGGTGTATTTCGCGAGCGACACCTGGTGCAGACAGGTTCCGCGCAGCGCAGCCAGTGCGTTCATACAAGCCCGTCCCGCGCCAATTTGGGCGCCACGCCGCCGATGTCGCCCGCCCCCATGGTTACGAGCAAATCCCCATCGCGCAGCGTCGCCCGCAGTAAATCCGGCAGATCGCTTAGCTGTTCGGCAAACAGCGGTTCCACGTGGCCGCGCAGGCGAATCGCGCGGCACAAACTGCGGCCATCGGCCCCCGCAATGGGCTTTTCGCCCGCCGCATACACCTCTGTGAGCACCAAGCCGTCCACCACGGAAAGCGCCGCCGCAAAGTCTTCAAACAGGTCGCGGGTGCGGGAAAATCGGTGGGGCTGGAACGCCAACACGATGCGCTTGTCCGGCCAGTTGGCCCGCAGCGCCTCGATGACCGCCGTCGCTTCCCGAGGATGGTGGCCGTAATCGTCGATGAGGGTCGCCGTGCCACCGTCGGGCAACGCAATGTCGCCGTAGCGATGAAACCGTCGTCCCACGCCTTGAAAATGAGCGAGCGCCGTCGCCATGGCCGCGGGCTGCACGCCCAGTTGATGGGCGATGGTGAGCGCGGCGGTGGCGTTGAGCACGCTGTGGTGGCCGGGATGGTTGAGGGACAGCGCCAAGGGCACCGCTTCGGGAAATTGCACGGTGAATTGGGTGCGCCCCGCCTGCTGGCGGATTTGGCTAATCACCACGTCCGCCTCGGGGTGGGTGCCGTAACACAGGGTGGGCCGCTGGATCTGCGGCAGCAGCGCGGCGATTTCCGGGTCGTCGCGGCACAGCACCGCCAGGCCGTAAAACGGCAACTGGTGCAGAAACCGCAAAAACGTCGCCCGCAGCTGCTGAAAATCGCCGCCGTAATGGCTCAAGTGGTCCGCGTCGATGTTGGTGACGATGGCCATGACCGGTTTTAAGTGCAGAAACGACGCATCCGACTCGTCGGCTTCGGCCACCAGATAGTCGCCGCCGCCTAGCCGCGCGTGGCAACCGGCGCTGTTGAGCAGGCCGCCGATGACGAAGGTGGGATCGAGGCCCCCCTCGGCGAGCACGCTGGCCAGCAGACTCGTGGTGGTGGTTTTGCCGTGGGTGCCGGCGACGGCGATGCCGCAGCGAAAGCGCATTAACTCGCCGAGCATTTCCGCCCGCATGAGCACCGGCAGACGCATTTCCCGCGCGGCGACGAGTTCCGGATTGTGGTCGGCGATGGCGCTCGACATCACCACCACGTGGGCGCCCACCACCTGCTCGGCGTGGTGGCCGATGAACACGGTAACCCCCATGTCCGCGAGCCGCGCCGTCGCCGCCGACGCTTTCACGTCCGAGCCGGACACGCTGTATCCCAGGGTGCAGAGCACTTCGGCGATGCCGCTCATGCCCGACCCGCCGATGCCCAGGAAATGAATGCGCCATTGGCCGTCGGGCTTGGGCCAATGGGCGTGGAAATGGCGCGGCGCGATCACGCGACGGCCTTCGCGGCCGGCTTGGCGGCCTGCAAGCAGATGTCGGCGATGGTGGCGGCGGCGTGGGGATGGGCGAGATCGCGGGCGTGGTTCGCCATGGCAAGCAGCCGCGGGCCGTCGGCGAGCAATTCCCGCAAACATTCGGCCAAGCGCTCGGCGGTCAACGAGGCTTGCAACTCGCACCGCGCCGCGCCGGCCTTCACGAGGGCCTCGGCGTTGTGGCGCTGGTGGTCGTCGATGGCGAAGGGAAACGGCACGAGCACCGCGCCCACCCCCGCGCAAGCCAATTCCGCCACGGTGAGCGCGCCGGAACGACAAATCACCAAATCCGCCCAGCCATACGCCGCCGCCATGTCGTCGATAAACGGCTCGATGCGGGCCGACACCCCACATTGGGCGTACTGCTGAATGGTGGCGTCGATGAGATTTTTGCCCGCTTGATGCCACACGTCGGGCCGTTCGGTCGGCGATAGCAACGCGAGGGCTTGGGGCACCCGTTCGTTGAGCGCCTTTGCCCCTTGACTGCCGCCCAAAACCAGCAGACGTCGGCGCGGCGCGGTGGCGAGCCGCTCGGCCAGGCGTTCAGCGGGCGGCGGCAGCGCGGCAATGCTCGCGCGGACCGGATTGCCGACGGCTTGGGCGCGGCGATAGGGAAATACGTCCTCAAAGCCAGTCAGCACCCGATCTGCTAAAGGCGCGAGATAGCGATTGGTCGTGCCCGGCAGGGCGTTTTGCTCGTGAATCACGAGCGGCACCCCTTCCAAACGGGCGACTAAACCGCCCGGGCCGCTCACAAAACCGCCCATACCGAGCACGAGGCGGGGTTTAAGACGGCGAATGATTTTGCGGGCTTGCAGCACAGCGCGGCTGAGCATGAGTGGCGCGGTGAGCAGCTTGCCCATGCCCTTACCCCGCAGGCCGGACACGGCGAGTTGCTGCATTTCGATGCCGGTGGGCGGCACGAGCTGGGCTTCGAGGCCGCTGGCAGTGCCCAGCCACATGACGGGGATCTGGCGTTGGCGCAGGACATCGGCAACGGCGAGGGCGGGGAACACGTGGCCGCCCGTGCCGCCGGCCATGATGAGAATCGGGGCGGTGGTCATGACACAGGCTCCAAGGTCGGGGGAAGGTCGGGGAGGTCTTCTACGGCGAGGGCGGCGGCGCGACTTTCGGCCGCGACACGCAGCACCAGCGCCACCGCCATCATCATCACCACCAGGCTGCTGCCGCCGTAGCTCATGAGGGGAAGCGTGAGGCCCTTGGTGGGCAACACACCCATGTTGACGCCCAAATTCACGGCGGTTTGCAGCCCAAACCAGAGGGCGACGCCGGCGGCCACGAGGCTGCCAAAAGACTGTTGTTGGTGCTCAGCGCGACCGCTGATGACGAACATCCGCGCCACCATCACCGTGTACAGGAAGACCAAAAACACAATGCCCAGGAGGCCGAGTTCTTCGGCAGTCACCGCGAACACGAAGTCGGTGTGGGCCTCGGGCAGGTAAAACAGCTTTTGCACGCTCCCGCCCAAGCCCACGCCGAAGAGTTCGCCGCGACCGATGGCGATGAGGGAATGGGTGAGCTGGAAACCACTCGCCAAGGGGTCAGCCCAGGGGTCGAGGAAGCCCACTAACCGCGCCATGCGGTACGGCTCCAGCAGGATGAGCAGCCCGGCCGCGGTGCCCACCGCCACCAGCAGCACGATGAACATGAGCAGATTCGCGCCGGCGAGAAACATCATTCCCAGGGCCGTGGCGAACATCACCGCCGTCGCGCCGAAATCTGGCTGCAACAGCAGCAGCACGCTCAAAAAACTGAGCACGATCAATGGTTTCACGATGGCCAGCGGCTTGCGGGCAATCGCCGACTGGTGGCGTTTGAGGTAACTCGCCAGGTACAGCAGCACGCAAAATCGGGCGATTTCCGACACCTGCACGTTGATGGGGCCAATCGCAATCCAGCGGGTGGCGCCGTTCACCTCGCGGCCCACCAAGAGCACGGCAATCAGCAGCAAAAACGCGCTGAGCAACAGCCACAGGCGCTGTTTTTCCCACTGTTTCATGGGCACCGCGTAGGTAAACAGGGCCGCCACCAGGCCGATGGCGAAAAAGGCGCCTTGGCGCACGCCGTAACTCCAGGGATTGCCCTTGTCGGCGGCGTCCGGCATGGAGGCGGAGGTGACCATGAGCAGGCCCACGGTGGTGATGAGCAGGGCCGACCACAGCAAAATGGGGTCGAGGGTGTAGCGATTCACGGGAGTTGCTCCACGGCGGCGGCGAAGGCGTGGCCTCGGGCCTGATAGTTGGCAAACATGTCTAAGCTGGCGCAGGCCGGCGACAGCAGCACCACGTCGCCCGCCTGTGCGATCGCTGCCGCCTGCGCGACGGCGTCTGCCATGGAGTCGGCGTGCTGTGTGGCCACCGCAGGCGACAGTACAGCGGCGAGTTGCGCCGCGTCTTGGCCGATGAGCACCGCCGCCCGCAGCTGTGTGGCCACCGTGGCGAGCGGCCCAAAATCCTGGCCCTTGCCCTGGCCGCCGGCAATCAGCACCACCGGCGCGTCACAGCCCGCAATCGCCGCGAGGGTCGCGCCCACGTTGGTGCCTTTGGAATCGTCGATCCACGTGACCCCGTGGCGCGTGGCCACCACCTGGCTGCGGTGGGGTAGGCCGCGAAATTGCCGCAGCGCCGTCAACAGGGCGTCCCGAGGGAGATGCACCGCGGTCCCCAAGGCCAGGGCCGCCAGCGCGTTAGCCACATTGTGGCGGCCTTTGAGGGCTAACTCGTTGATTGCTAAGTAAAAATCGTCGCCGCGACAGAGCCAAGATTGGCCGTCTCGCGTTTGCAAGCCCCAATCGTTCGCGGTGCGCGGCGGCGACAGGGTGAATTGCACGGTCGGCGCGTCTGGCCGCAGGTGTCGGCGGGTGAGCGGGTCGTCGCCGTTGCAAATCTGGGTGTGGGCTCGGGCAAACACCCGTCCTTTGAGGGCCGTGTAGTGGTCGAGGCTGTCGTGGCGGTCCAAATGGTCGGCGCTCACGTTCAAAATGGCCGCAGCAACCGGAGCAAGGGATTCGGTGATTTCGAGCTGGAAACTCGACAGCTCCAGCACATACAACGAAGCGTCGAGGGCGAGTAAATCCAACGCGGGGATGCCCAAATTGCCGCCCACAGCCACCGCCACGCCGGCGGCTTTGGCCATCTCGCCCACCAAGGTGGTGACCGTGCTTTTGCCGTTGGACCCGGTGATGGCCACCACCGGCGGGTTGTCGCGGGCGGGGAGCGCTTGGGCAAACAGCTCCACGTCGCTCCACACGGGCACGGCGAGGTCGGGAAACGGCGGTTGGCGGCGATCTAGACCGGGACTCGCGATCACGTGGGTGGCGGGGCGGAAAAAGTCCGCCGCGAACGGCCCAAAGTGGGTGGGAATGTCGGCGGCGGCGAGGGCTGCGGCCAACGTGGGATCCAGGGGCGGCGACGGGCGGGTGTCGGCCACGCGCACCGACGCACCTTGGCGCATCAAATAGCGCAGGGCCGATTGGCCGCTCATGCCCAGGCCCGCGATGAGGTAATGAGGACTCGTCATTTAGCGCAGTTTCAGCGTCGATAAACCGATTAACACGAGGACAATGCTAATAATCCAAAAACGGATAACCACCTGTTGCTCGTGCCAGCCTTTTAATTCGAAATGGTGGTGAATGGGCGCCATTTTGAAAATCCGTTTCCCGGTTAATTTGAATGACGCCACTTGGAGCATGACGGAAAGGGTTTCGAGGACAAATACGCCGCCCATAATCACCAGGACTAATTCTTGGCGCACGACTACGGCAATGGCGCCTAATGCGGCGCCTAATGCGAGTGCCCCCACATCGCCCATAAACACCTGGGCCGGATAGACGTTGAACCACAAAAATCCCAAGCCAGCCCCCACGATTGCCGCGCACAAAATCGCCACCTCGCCCACCCCGGGCACGTGGGGAATTTCGAGATAACTGGCGTGGTGGGCGTTGCCGGCCGCGTAGGCAAAGACAGCGAGGCCGCCGGCCACGAGCACCGTGGGTCCAATGGCGAGGCCATCTAAACCGTCCGTGAGATTCACCGCGTTGCTCGCGCCCACGATGGTGAAATAGGCCAAAACGATGAACAGCACCCCCAGGGGGAGCGCCACTTCCTTGAAAAACGGCACGTAAAGCGTGGTCTCGGCGGCGACCTGGGCGGTGAAAAACAGCACCAGGCCCGCGCCCAGCCCGATGACCGATTGGGAGGCGTATTTCGCCTTCGCCGACAGTCCTTTGGAGTTTTTCAAGATCAGTTTTTGGTAGTCGTCGAGCCAGCCGATGACGCCACAACCCAGCATGACCACCAGCACGATCCACACGTGGCGATTGCTGATGTCCGCCCACATCAGCGTGGACAGGGTGACCGCCATCAAAATCAGCGTGCCGCCCATGGTGGGCGTGCCCGATTTACTCAAATGGCTTTGCGGCCCATCGGTGCGCACGTATTGGCCGATGAGTTTGGCCCGCAATAGGCGAATCATGACGGGCCCCAGGAGTAGAGAAATAAATAACGCCGTTAATGCGCTTAAAATCGCTCTCAGGGTTTGGTACTGAAAAACGTTGAAAAAACTCTCGTATTGAACGAGCCATTGAGAAAGCCATAACAGCATTTTAGGAAGCGTCTCCGGCAGGGTGAATAAAGGCATTGACGACGCGTTCCATGGCCATAAATCGAGAGCCTTTAATGAGCAGGGTGGGTGGCGTTAATTCGGTGGCTAAATCGGTCCGCAATCGCGCGATTAAATGGTCAATGTCTGCGACATGAATCGCGTAATTCGGCACCCATTCGGTAGCCCGTTTCATGTGGTCGCCGATCACGTAAAGCCGCTCCACGCCCAAGCGTTGGGCGGCCTGTACCACCTCCTGATGGCCCGCCGCCGCCGCGTCGCCCAGCTCGCCCATGTCGGCTAACACGGCCCAACGGGGCGCCGGTTCCCCCATGAGTACGGTGAGCCCCGCCACCATCGAGGCCGGATTGGCGTTGTAGGCGTCGTCGATGAGGCGACAGCCCTGGCCCGCCCGAGGGGTCAAGCGGCCACTCGCAGGCGAAAACGCCGCCAAGCCCGCACCCATGGCCGCCCAATCCAGCCCCGCCGCCAGGGTCGCCGCCACCGCCGCCAGGGCGTTGCGGGCGTTGTGCCGCCCCGCTATCGGTAGCGTTACCGTCGCTATTTGCTCCCCATAACGCAGGGTAAGTTGTTGATTTTCATCGTTAAACGCGCCGGTCACTGTGGCGGGCTGGTCGAGGCCAAAGGTCGAAATCGCCCGACCGTCGTTTAGGCCGCGCCAGTAATCCGCGTAATGGTCGTCGGCGTTGATGATCGCGTGGCCGTCAGCACGTAAGCCTTGATAAATCTCGCCCTTGCCCTGGGCCACGCCCCACAAACCGCCAAAGCCTTCCAAATGGGCCGGGCCGGCGTTGGTGATGAGCGCCACGTGGGGTTGAGCGAGGGCCGTGAGTTGGCTGATTTCGCCCCGATGGTTCGCGCCCATCTCGATTACCGCGAAATCGTGGGTCGGTTGCAGCCGCAGCAGGGTGAGCGGCACCCCCAAGTCGTTGTTGAGGTTGCCTTCGGTTGCCAACACTGCGCGTCCCGCCGCCCGCCCGATGCCCGCGAGCATTTCCTTTGTGGTGGTTTTGCCGTTGGAGCCAGTGAGGGCGATGAGCGGCCCCGACCAGCCTTGGCGCCAGGTTTTGGCCAGTTGTCCTAAGGCGCGGCGCACGTCGGCGACGACGATTTGCGGCAAATCTACGGGCACATGTCGCGCGACCAGGGCCGCCGCTGCGCCCTTCGCCTTCGCGGCGGCGACAAATTCGTGGCCATCCACCCGCTCGCCGGGCAGCGCGATAAACAGTTGATTTGCCTCGAGTTTGCGGCTGTCGATCGCCGCACCCGCAAAGGCGCAATCCCCGCTGTCGGCAGGCAACAACGTACCGTCTACCGCCCGCGCGGCCTCGGCCAGGGTCATGGTTCGCAACATTTACGGCGTCTCCCCAAAGTAGGCCCGCACCACGGCGTGGTCGCTAAACGCGCGGCGTAACCCGTTGATTTCTTGATAATTTTCGTGGCCCTTGCCGGCAATCAACACCACATCTGTCGCCGTCGCGCCGTCGAGGGCGTACGCAATCGCCGCCGCGCGGTCGAGTTCGCAGTGCACCGCCGCCCGCTGGGGCGCCGCGATGCCGTCGAGAATCTGGGCAGCAATCGCGGCGGGCGCTTCGCGGCGCGGGTTGTCGCTGGTGACGATGACGCGATCCGCCACCGCCGCCGCTACCGCGCCCATTTCTGGCCGCTTGCCGCCGTCGCGGTCGCCGCCGCAGCCAAACACCACGGTCAATCGCGCCGACGGCCCGTGGGATCGCAGCGCCCGCAACGCCTGTTCCAGCGCATGGGGCGTGTGGGCGTAGTCGATCACCACGAGGGGCCGCGTGGGCGCGGTCGGCGTGGGGGCGATGACGATTTCCATGCGCCCGCAGACCGGTCGCAGGTGCCGCAACTGGGCGACGAGGGGCGCGAGCGGTTGGTCGAGGGCCAGCAAGGCGGCGAGACAGCCGAGCACGTTGGCGCCGTTAAAACCGCCGAGCAGTGGCACGCGCACGGCAGCCATGCCCCAGGAGGATTCCACGACGAAATGCAGGCCGTCGGCGGTGAGGTGTAGGTCGTGGCCGCGCACGAAGCGATGGCCTCGGGCCGCCGCCATCGCCACCTCGTCGCTAAAACCGTAGGCCACGGCGGCGGGCAGGGCGGCGAGCCAGGCCGCACCGTGGGGATCGTCGGCGTTGAGGATGGGATGGGCCGGCGCGAGATCAAAAAACAGCCGTCGTTTGGCGGCGACATAACGTTCAAGCGAGCCGTGATAGTCCAAATGGTCGCGGGAAATCTGGGTAAGCAGCGCCGCCGCGAAGTGCAGGCCGTCGGCGCGGTGTTGGTCGAGGGCGTGGGACGACACTTCCATGGCGGCAAAGCGGCAATCGTCGGCGACGAATTCGGCGAGATGGCCCACAACGGCGAGGGCATCGGGGGTGGTGTGGGTGGGGGCGACGGCGGGCGGCCAACGGCCCGTGCCCAAGGTGCCGATGACGCCGCACGCCCCTGCGCCGGTGGCGTCGAGCAGTTGGGCGAGGAAGTGGCTGCAGGAGGTTTTGCCGTCGGTGCCGGTGATG
>DAIUCA010000034.1:0-18440 GCA_036846405.1 Candidatus Competibacteraceae bacterium | reverse complement strand
TCCAGCCCAAAGCGAACACCGGCAGTCCGGCGGCGGCGGCGCGGTCGGCTTGGTCGCGGCGGGCTTGCAGCGCATAGCCCCAGGGGCTGGCGCGCAGCTGGCGCAGTCCTAAAAACACCAGGCCGTTGAGCACGAGCACGAGGGCAAACAGGGCGGGGGGATCGAGCCACGGGGGCGGGCGAATGCCGCTGAGCCCGTTGTCGCCGCCGGTCACCGCGACCCACTGGAAGGCGATGGCGTAGACGAATTGGGCGCAGGCCAGGGTCAACATGGCGCCGTACACCCCGCTCCGTCGAAGGCACAGGCCGCCGAACACCGCCGCCGCCCCGGTGGCGACGGTGACGCCGGTCAACAAGGCCAGGGGAAACGGCCACCCTTGGAGTGTGGCGAGGGCCAAGCCGTAGGCGCCCAAGCCGAAGTAGGCCGCCTGGCCGAAGGTGACGATGCCGCTCCAGCCGATGAGCAGGTGCACGCTGGCGCTCAACAGGGCGAAACACAGGGCTTCGGTCGCCAGATGCAGGCCATACGGCCCGCCCGTCGTCGCGAGGAACAGCACGGCGGCGAAGGCGAGCGCGGCGGCAAGGGAACCGTTCCGAACCGGATGGGCCTGGTGGGGCGGTTCTTGCTCGGTGCTGCGGTCGCCGAAGAGGCCTTGGGGCCGCAGGGTGAGCACCAGGGCCATGAGGAGAAAAATCAGCGCCAACTCGAACTGCCACAAGGCGAGATGGCCGAGTTGCAGTTGGCCGAACAGGGCGGTGGCCGTGCGCAACAGGCCGATGAGCAGCGCCACGAGATAGGCGCCCAAGAGTGATCCCAAGCCGCCCACCACGGTGACCACGAACACGTCGGCGATCATTTGCAGATCCATCTGCAAATGGGCCTCGCCCTTGGGGAGCTGCAACGCACCGCCAAGCCCCGCGAGGGCGCTGCCCACGCCGACGGCGACCATCACCAGGCGGTGAGACGACACGCCCAGGGCTGCCAACATCTGGCGGTCGGCGACGGCGGCGCGGAGTTGCATGCCCACGCGGCTCAGGCGCAGCCCCCCGTGGAGCAGCAAAAACACCGCGAAGGCGGCGACGATGAGGAACAGGTCGAGGCGAGACACGCGGGCGTCGAAAAAGTCCACGCGCCCCCGCAGTTCCGGCGGGCGGGGCCCAAGGAGCGGTTCGGCGCCAAAGGCAAACAGGGCGATGTCTTGGACGATCAGCACGACGCCGAAGGTGGCGAGGAGCGGATACAGCGGCGGCGTGCCGTAGAACTGGCGCAATAACCCCCGTTCGAGGGCGATGCCGAGGAGACCGCAGGCGAAGACGGCCCCCAGGACAGCCCCCCAAAAGCCGGTAACGGGCGCGAGGGCGACGGCGAAGTAGGCGCCCAAGAGATAAAACGAGCCGTGGGCGAAGTGAACGATGCGGGTGACCCCAAAAATGAGGCTCAAGCCGACGGCGACCAAAAATAGGCTGGAGGCTGAGGCCAGCGCCGTGATGAGGGCAGCCGTCATGGGGCACAGGGGGGGTTGGGTAGACTGTCAAAAATCATGTCATCGCCTGTGCGGGGGCAGGTTCGCGGGAAATGGGAGTCAATGGGCGCAGTAGACATTTAAGCGAGTGATTTCGATGACCTTTGGCCTTTGGGTAAAGCAATTATTGGGTTTTGGCACGGCGACCAACGGGTCAGCAGCCGAATCGGCGGCGGCTTTAGAACAGGTGGGCGCGTCGGCGGAAGACGAGGTACAGGGACTCAATTTTCGCTCGGCGATCGAAGCCCATCAAAAGTGGAAGGGGCGCCTGCAGGCGGTACTCGACGGGGTGGGGGAAACGGATTTGTGCGTCGATACAGTGCGCTGTGACCACCATTGCCTGTTGGGAAAATGGATTCATGGACCGGGCGGCGCGCGTTTTGGCCACCACGAGGCGTTTCAACAGCTCAAGCAGGAGCACGCAGCGTTTCACCGTCTCGCGGGCCAGGTGTTGCAGCTCCATCGGGCGGGCGATGAAATCGCTGCTCAACGGCTGTATCGCCAGGATTACTTGCAGATTTCCCAAAATGTGGTGCTGCAACTGGCGCGCATGTATGCCGCCACCGCCAACGGCACGCGCCAGACCGCGTAGCTAGCGCGGGGCGAAATCGGGCACGCGGTTCGCGTCGCCGAACGCCACGAAATAGGGATTGCGCAAATCGCCGGTCGGGTCGTAATGCAACCGCTGGCCGTCAAGCGTCATCACCCCGCCGCCGGCGGCTTCGACGACACATTGGGCCGCCGCCGTATCCCACAGACAGGTGGTGCCCAAGCGGGGATACACATCCGCACTGCCCTCGGCGACCGCGCAGAACTTCAGCGAACTACCGGCGTTAGTGAGGCGATAGTCGCCCAGGCGGGCGAGATAACCCGCCATCTCTGGCCCCGCGTGGGAACGGCTGCCCACCACGCGCAACGGCGTCATGGCGGGCTGGCTCACGCGAATGGCAATCGGCTCATCGCTGTTGTTTTGCCGCCACGCGCCGCCCCCCTGAATCCCCCAATAGCGGCGATCCTGCGCCGGCACATGCACCACGCCGAGCATCGGATAACCGTTGTCGATCAACGCGATATTCACGGTGAACTCGCCGCTTTTCTGCACAAACTCCTTGGTGCCATCCAAGGGATCGACGAGCCAATAGCGGGTCCAGGCGCGGCGATTCGCCGCGTTCGCTAGGTCAGCGCCTTCTTCAGACAGCACGGGAATGTGGGGGGTGAGCTGTTGCAATCCCGCCACAATGACGTCGTGGGCGCGGCGGTCGGCTTCGGTAATGGGGCTGGAATCATCTTTGTATTCAACGACATACGCGTTGTCGTACACGGCCATGATGTGCAGGGCGGCGTCGCAGGCGATGTGGTTGAGGTCGGGGATCAGGTGGGCGAAATCGGTCATGGGGAGTCGTCGCTAACGCAAACCCCCCCACAGCAACAGGCACCGTGAGGGGGTTTTGGCGGAGGGAAATTAGAGTTTTTCGCGGATACGGGCGGCTTTGCCTTCCAGATTGCGGAGGTAATAGAGCTTGGCCCGACGGACCGCCCCGCCGCGCTTGGCGGTGATGCTCGCCACGTTGGGGCTGTAGGACGGAAACACCCGCTCCACGCCTTCGCCGTGGGAAATCTTGCGCACGGTGAACGACGAGTTGTAGCCGCGATTGCGCTTGGCGATCACCACGCCTTCATAGGCTTGGAGCCGCTCGCGGTTGCCCTCTTTCACGCGCACTTGCACAACCACCGTGTCACCGGGATTGAAGGGGGGGATTTCTTTGGTCATCAGCTCTTTTTCGAGCGTCTCGATGAGATTCATGGCGACTAACCTCCTGATTCGTAAATAGAAAATGGGATGAAAATTACAACGCCGACTTGGCGTAATGCTGGTGCACGAAGTCGAGAAACAGCCGACGTTGGCGGGGGGTTAACTCGAGGGCGGCGAACAGGTCGGGCCGCTTGCGCCAGGTGTGCACGAGGGCCTGTTGTTCGCGCCAACGGGCAATGCGGGCGTGGTCGCCGCCCAACAGCACCGGCGGTACGGCGGCCTCGTCGATGACGGCCGGGCGGGTGTAATGGGGATGATCCAGCCGCTGGTGGCAAAACGAGTCTTGCAGCGCCGATTGGTCGTCGCCCAACACTCCGGGCAGCAGCCGCGCCAGGACGTCGATAATCACCATGGCCGCCAACTCGCCGCCGCTCAGCACAAAATCGCCAATCGACCATTCCTCGTCGATGTCCGTTTGCAGCAGCCGCTCGTCGATGCCTTCGTAGCGACCAGCCAATAAAATCAATGGTTTACCGACAAATTGCTGCAAAAAATGCTGGTTTACCCGCCGTCCTTGGGGACTGAGAAAAATCGTCGGGCCGACATGGGTTTGCTTGGCGTGGTGCAACGCGCGGCGCAGGGGTTCCACCTTCATCACCATCCCCGGGCCGCCGCCAAACGGGCGGTCGTCCACGGTGCGATGGCGGTCGGCGGTGAAATCGCGCGGATTCACGTACTCCACCGTCAACAGGCCCCGTTGAACCGCGCGGCCCACCACGCCTTCCTGGGTGAGGGCGTTGAACATGGCGGGAAACAGGGTAATGACCGCAAGGCGCATGGCTAAAAATCCGCATCCCAATCGACGACCAGGCGTTTTTGGGCCAAGTCCACCTGTTTAACGAACTGTCCTTGCACGAAAGGAATTAGCCGTTCCCGCTCGCCGCGCACCACGAGTACCGCGTTGGCGCCGGTATTGAAAAGATGCGACACCGTGCCAAACACCACATCTTGGCAGTTGATCACGGTTAATCCTTCTAAATCCGCCCAGTAAAACTCGCCTTCTGGTAAGGGCGGGAGTTGTTGGCGATCGACACCCAATTCCGCCCCCACCAGGGTCATGGCCTGGTCGCGGTCGTCAATGCCACAAAACTTGAAAATGACGCCTTTTCCTTGTCCGCGCGCGGCTTCTACCGACCAGGGCTGCCAATCGGCAGTCAACGAAGGCGTTGTCGGTGGCAGGGCAACGGGCGCGGCAGGCCGCGGAATGCTTGGGTCTCGGCGCACAAAGAGCGGGCGGTAATCGACGATGGCCGTCAGCGGTTCGGTGTAGGAAAACACCTTGACCCAGCCTAAAACGCCGTACAGCCCGGTAATGCGTCCGAGCACAATCCAGGAATTGGCCATGAGGGAAGGAATCGGGCGGGAAAGGGCGGTTAAAACTGCAATTACTCGGCAGTCGTCGCAGCGGCGGCGGCGGCTTCTTTCTGTTGTTTCTTAAACATGCGGATAAGCGACTTTACGCGGTCGGAGGTCTGGGCGCCGGTGCCGGTCCAGTAGCTCACGCGCTCGAAATTGAGATTCAATTTTTCGGCTTGGCCGCTCGCCATGGGATTAAAAAAGCCCACCTGCTCGATGTAACGGCCATCGCGGGCGCTGCGGCTGTCGGTGACCACCACATAGTAAAAGGGCCGCTTTTTCGCGCCGCCCCGACTCAAACGGATCGTGACCATCGGTAAAACTCCTGCAAAATCAATCGGTTAGTGAATGAAAAACAAACGACCCGTGGGACGGGTCGTTTGGAAAGCCGGCCATAGTAGTGAAGTCCGGGTTAGGGCAACAGTCCGCAGTCGAACAATTTGCGGGTGACCGTGAATGCAAGGCGGTCGATGAAGGCGTCTCGCTGGGCGGGACGTTGGGCCAGGCGGTCGGCGAAGGGCCAGCGGCGATCGGCTAAACGGAACCGCCGCGCCGTGGCGCCACAGGATTCGGTGACGATTTCGCGGGCCAAGCGGTCGGTGTAGCGGGCCAGACGCGGTGGTAAATCGCCGCGCCGACTGCCGCCCGCGCGACGGCCTTCGCTGCGAATCCCGCGTTCGACCCCGTTGGGTATGCCGCGCCGACGGTCGAAGCCGTCTTCTAGGTCGGTGCCGCCGCCGTCGTCCCAATCGGCTCCGCCGCGCCAGGTGTCGTTGCCACTGCTGCCCCAGGTGTCGTCATCGCGCCATCGCCCGCCCACGGATGGCGGTATATCGGCGGGTGCTGGCGTGAGCGATTCGACTTGACTGTCCCCATCCAGCGGTGCGCCATCGCGAAATCCCCGATTGCGCTCTGCGGTGCCGCTGCCATTGGTTTCCGCACTGGGGGCGGGCGCCGTCTCGCCGCGTTCCCGCCGCCGTTCTTCGCGCCGTTCTTCTCGGCGTTCTTCGCGCCGCTCCTCGCGCTCGGCATCGGTTGTCGGCTTGCCATCGCGGTTTTCCCGCCGTTCCGCGCGTTCGGCGTCGGTTGTCGGCTTGTCGTCGCGGTTCTCGCGACGGTTGCCTTTGCCCTCGCCGGTGCCTTCGGACGCTTCGCGGCGACGGGTTTCTGCCGAGTCGTTGGCGGCTGGGGTTTTGCCATCGTCGGGCGGCGCGATGACGGACGTGTTGTCGTCCAACTCGACCCAATCGTCATTGGCGCCTTGGGCGACGGCGACGCCCATGGCCAATAGCCAACCGCTCAGAAAAATCGCGGTGCGGATCGCGGTTTTCACCTAAATGCGCGCCTTCACGTACGACCCGGGCGCGGCTTCGAGCACCGGAAACGCCCCGTCGCCGGGGACGCGCGCCGGTACCGGGTCGCCGGTGTGCGGCGCGACCCAATTGGCCCAATCCGTCCACCAGGAACCGGGATTCTGCACGCCGCCCTTGAGCCATTCCTGGGCCGTGGGCGCGCGCTGCGGGTTGGTGATATAGCCGTATTTGTTGGCTTCCGGCGGGTTAATCACCCCCGCAATGTGGCCCGAACCGCCCAACACAAACTTCACCGGCCCCTTGGGCAACAGCGCCCCCTGGTAGGTCGAGGTCCACGGCGCAATGTGGTCTTCCCGCGCGGAGAGGAAATACACCGGGGCTTCCACCTGCCGCAGGTCGATGGGCGTGCCCAACAACGAGATGCCTTGCGGGTCCTTGAGCTTGTTGTAGAGGTACATGTTGCGCAGATAGAAGCTGTGCATGGCCTTGGGCATCCGCGTGGAATCCGAATTCCAGTACAGCAGATCGAAGGGCATGGGGTCCTTGCCCAGCAGATAGTTGTTGATGAAGAACGACCAAATCAGATCATTCGCCCGCAGCATCGAGAACACATGAGCCATGCGGCTGCCTTCCAGATAGCCCTTCTGCTCCATGTACTCTTCGATTAACTCGACCTGCTTCTCTTCGATAAACACCCCCAACTCGCCGGGATCGGAAAAGTCCAGCAGACAGGTGAAGCAGGTGGCGCTGCGAATGCGATCTGCCTGATTCGTGGCCGCCAAATAGGCCATGGTGGACATCAACAGGGTGCCGCCCAAGCAGTACCCCGCCGCATTCACCCCCCGCTGGCCGGTGATCTGTTCGATCACGTCGAGCGCAGCCAACGGCCCTTCTTTCAGATAATCCTCAAAGTTCTTCTGGGCGAGCCGTTCATCTGGATTCACCCACGACATCACAAACACCGTGTGGCCCTGGGCCACGGCCCAGCGAATAAACGAGTTTTTGGGTTTCAGATCCAAAATGTAGAACTTGTTGATCCACGGCGGCACGATCATCAAGGGGGTCTGATGGACGGTTTCCGTGGTCGGCGTGTACTGGATGAGCTGAATCAGATCGTTCTGATACACCACCGCCCCCGGGGTAGCGCCGATGTTTTTCCCCAACTCAAAGGCTTCCATGTCGGTCATCTTGATGCGCAGATTGCCGTCGCCCCGCTGGATGTCTTCCAGCATGTTTTTCATGCCGCGCACCAGATTTTCGCCGCCAGTTTCTAGGGTGTGTTTCAACACCACCGGATTCGACGCGACAAAGTTAGTGGGCGCCATCGAGTCCACAAACTGGCGGGTATAAAACTCCACCTTGGTCGCCGTCTTCTCGTCGAGACCTTCCACGTCCTGCACCGTCTGATGGAGCGTTTTCGCCATCAGCAGATACGCCTGCTTTACAAAATCAAATATGGCGATTTCTGCCCATTCGTCGGCTTTGAATCGCTTGTCGCCCGGGTCAGGCATCACCACCGGGGCGACTTCCTGGCCCATGAGCTTGGCGGTGGTGTTCTGGCAGAGCTGGGAGAGATTTTGGAAAAACTGCACCTGGGCTTCGACGAGCTTGTTGGGCTGGTGTACGAGCTGTTTGGAGAGTTCGCTAAAGGCTTCCGCCACGATGCTTTTGTCGGGAATCGTAAAGCGGTCGCCGCTGATCTGCTTCTGGAAATGGCTTTGCATCAAGCTGCGGCTGTATTCCGAAATCTTGCCCATGTTTTCCATGAGCTTTTGCAGATCCGCAGGCTTCATCATCGGCAATTCGGGGGTCGTTTTCTTGTTAGTCATAAAAGTACGCTCCAGAAGGGTTGAATGGCATAGATCGCGGTCGTGGGCCGACATCGCCGTCGGCAGCGGTACACCGCCCGGAAGTGTAGCGGCACAACGGGTTTAAAGTTCAGGGCAACAGCGCAATGAAACTGTTTTGTTCGTCCACCACGAGCAGCCCGATGAGAAAGCCATCCTGTTGCGACATGACCGCTGCCCCATGCCACGCCCGCGTGAACGGGCTGTCGGCCAACATCCACCGCCGCTGTTGCCATCGCAGTTTGTCCGCACTCACAAAGCGCGGCTCGTCGTCGGTGCCAATCACCACCACATCTTCCACCTGGCGGGGCGACCTCTGCTTGCTTTGGGGCCAGGCGCGCGGGGCAATCGCGTTGTCCACGCCGCTCAATAGGGCCAAATCCTCTGAATATGTCGCGCGACCGTCGAGGGATTGGCGCTGGTCGGCGAGGAGCAGTTGCACGCTGTTGGCGACCGCGGGTTCGGGGGCAATAAACAGGTTGCGCGGCCCGAGGACGCCCTGTTCGGTGACGACCACTTGGCCGCTGCGGGACCCGGAAAACGGCACGAAAAACCGTTCTACGGTCCAGTTGAGCTGGGCGGCCAGGCGCGGGGGATAATCCGCCGCCGTGGGCTCGGGACGATTGACCGGCAGGGAGGTGGCCCAATCGGTCCATTCGGCGGCCGGACTGTCGGCGAGGGTGAACAGGTGGTTGGTGGTGACCCGTTTGCCCGGCGACGGCGGCACCGCCAAGCTCACCCCACCCCGCAAAAATTGCCCAAACGCCCCCATTTCCCAAGACAAACCGCCCCACCAGTTCACATCCAGGCGCGTGGCCGGCGTTTGCCAAAAGCGCGTGGTGTCCCGAATGAGGCTCGCGTATTCCGGTTTGATGTACAGCCGCACCTCTACCGCGCTGGCGTCGCGGTTCAAATCCACGCTGGTTACCGTGCCAATGTCTACTTCGCGATACCGCACCGGTGCCCCCAAATAGAGCTGTCCCCGCAGCGCACTCTGCAAGCGCACCTCGACGCCGCCAGGCGCCACCAGCTCGGCCCAAGGGGGCGTTTCTAACCCCTTGAAGGACATCATGACGGCGGTGGTTGCGGCGCGATTGCCCGGCAGGACGCCCACATGGCGCATTCCGATGAGGGTGTCTAATCCGGACACACTGTCCCAGTTCACCTGGGGTCGCACGATCCAAAAGCGGCTGTCTTCCCGGGCCAAGTGCGCCGCGTCCTGATGGAGTTGCAGCACCACGTCGATGCCGTCACCCGTCGCATTCAGGGTCACCGCCGTCACGCGGCCCACGTCGATGCCCCGATAACGCACCGGCGCATCGGCGCGCAGGCCATGACCCTCGGCGAAGGTCACCCGCAGGGTGGGCCCGAAGGACGACCATTCCCACGGCCACAGGGCCGCCGTCAGCCCTAAGGCCAGGAGCGGTAACAGCCAAAATCCCCAGTAACGGCGGGGCTTGCGGGCGGGGATGGGGGAATCGTTCATGGATGGGGTCTCTTGGGTAGACAAAGGGTTGCGCTCGCGCTGCACGCCACCATGAGGGCGAAGAGGTACACCCCCGGACGGGGCACGAATTGCACCTCGCCGTTGAGGCCGAGTTTGAGAAACATCACCAGCACCGCCACCAGCAGCACATCCAGAAAGCTCCAGCGGCCCGCGTGTTCGGCGAATTGATGGGCCCAAGGGCGCCAGCGGGAATCCCAATGGATCAAACACAGGGACAGGGTTAAAAATAACTTGAGCAACGGCAGCACCAGCGAAAACCCCAAGATGATGAGTCCCAACCCCCAGTCTGACCCCTGTAAAAAGAGCCACACGCCCTCCCGGAGACTGTTTTCCTGGTGTAACCCAAACTTCTCGATGCGCACCATCGGGAGCGAAATCGCTGGCCAAAACAGGATGAGGGCGCTCAACGCCAAGCAAAAACTCGGCGTGTGGGCGGGAGACAACAGGCGAATCATGGCACCACCCGACGATAACCAGACAAAGGACGCCCATTCTGCAACGCCGGGTCGGGAAGCGGAGCACCGCCCGTGTTGAAGTCTCTACGCTTGCTGCAATGGAAAAGTTACACGGACGCCACGCTGTTTTTTGACCCCATCACGGTGCTCATTGGCGCCAATGCCAGCGGGAAATCCAACGCCATCGACGCGCTGCGCTGTTTGCAACGCCTGGCAAGCGGCATGACCGTGAATCTCGCCTTGGGCGGCGGCGCGTTTGTGCCCCCGCTGCGGGGGGGCTTGGCGTGGGCCAGCCTGCGGGGGGGCGGCGAGGCAGCCCTCGAAGCCGTGATCGCCCTGGATAGCCACCAGGAACTGCGCTACCGCATCGCGTTCACCGTGACCCCGAGCCGCGCCCGCATCGCCGCCGAAAATGCCTTGATTCGCCGAGAAATCCCCCAAAAACGCGGCAAGGTGCAGGTGACCGAACAGGCGTTATTTGCGACGGAAGTGGTGGGCGAAGAGCAATTGGCGGTCACCGTGGAGCGGGAACGGCGGCCCCTCGCGGCCCAACGGAGCACCGCCGTCGCCGTGCAGCTGAGTCGGCAATCGTTACCCGATCCCATCGCCCAACCGCTCCAGCAACTGCTCGCCACGTTGACCCAATTTTTCGTCCTCGAACCCCAGGTGGCCGCCATGCGGGGGTTTTCGCCCCTGGAAGAGCAGTTGGCCAGCGACGCCCACAACTTGGCGGGGTTCATCGCCGCCCAGCCCCGAGATGCGCAAGCGGTGCTCACCCAACAGCTCACCGAATTCGCGCAAGCCCTGCCCGGCCAGCCCCTGCGGCGGGTGTATGCGGAGACCGTGGGCAAGCTCGGCAGCGACGCCATGTTGTATTGCGACGAGGTGTGGCCCGACGACACGATCACCGTGGTGGACGCGCGGGCCATGTCCGACGGCACCCTGCGGTTTTTGGCCACGTTGACCGCGTTGCTCACCCGCCCTCGGGGCAGCCTGTTGGCCTTGGAAGAGGTGGATAACGGTCTGCATCCGGCGCGTTTGGCGCTGCTGTTGCGGGCGATCGACGAGTTGGGCGCCCAGCGGGGCGTGGATGTGCTCATGACCACCCACAATCCCGGGCTGTTAGACGCGCTGGGGCCGGCCATGGCGCCGTTTGTCGTGGTGGCCCATCGACCCGCCGGGGGCGGCGCGACGGCCCTCGCGGTGCTCGACGAGGTAAAGCGCCTGCATGGGCTGTTGGATGAGTTGCCCATGGGCCAACTCGTGGGGGCAGGTGCGGTTGAGGCGGCGTTAAACGCGGACGCGAAAACTGTTGATTTGGGCAAAACACCGAGATGACCCCGCCGTTTGAGGTGTCTGCGACGGCGTTGATGGCAGCGCCATCGCCCGTGCTGTGCGGCTTGCCTCTGCCGTGGGTGGCCTGGCTGCCACCGGCCGCCCTGTCACCCGCCGCCCTCGCCGTCATCGACCCCTGGCTGGACGCCGCCGAACAGGCCCGCGTGGCGCGTTTCCACCAGGACGCCGACCGCCAGGCCTATCGCGCGGCCCACGGCCTGTTGCGCTGGCTGGTGGGCGCCGCCTTGGGCTGTGGGCCGGGGGCGTGGCGGCGGGTGTACACCGACGGCGGCGCCCCCCGCGTGGACGGTCAGCCGCTGCATGTGAGCTTGAGCCACACCCGTAGCCTCGTCGCCGCAGCGGTCGCGGTGGCGCCGATTGGCGTCGATGTGGAAGACGCGCGCCGCGCGGTGGATTGGCGCGGCATTGCGGAACGGTATTTTCACCCCCGCGACCGGGCGCTGTTGCAGCAAGCCCCCGACGCCCAGGCGGCGCAACAGGCGTTTTTTGCCCTGTGGACCTTGAAAGAGGCCTATTTGAAAGCCATGGGTACCGGGCTGCGGGGGGGACTTGACCAGGTGTGGTTCACGCTGACTCCAGGGCCCATGGGACATTTTGCCGCCGACGACCAGCCGATCCCGTGGCAATGTGCGGTACACCAGCCCATCGACCACCATCCGTTGGCCGTGGTCACCCGTCCCGCCCAGCGGTTCGCCGCTGATTTAGTCGATAGCACGCGAGATTTATGAACGCCCCTGACGCTCCCCTCGAACCTTGGCAACCCAAGTCCCGCCGCCGCCCTGCTGAAGGGGCCGCGCCCGCCCCTGCGGGACGCCGTAAGGGCCAGTCTCCGGAACAGGCTGTGCTCCAACAGGCGAAACCCCTGTTGCGTCGCCGCCGATACGCCGACGCCCTCGCCCTGTACCTGCCGTTATGCGACCGCGATCCGCCGGTGCCCCGCGCGTTTATCGGCGCGGGCATTGTCCATCTGCGCCAACAGCGCCGCGATGAGGCGCTTCGGTGCTTCACCCGCGCCGTAGAACTCGCGCCGCAGCTGGCCCGCGCCCAGTTTTGGCGCGGCGAAACCTATCGCTTGCAGGGCGATCTCGCCGCCGCCCAAGCCGCGTTGGAACAGGCCATCGCCCTATCGCCCCAACGGGCCGCCAAGTCGTGGATCAGCCTGAGCCGCGTGCGCTTGCGCCAACAGCAGCCCGACGGCGCGGTCACCGCCCTCGAACAGGCCCTATCGCTCAATCCCGGCGCCATGGCGGTGCGGCGCCAATTGGCCCAACTCCTGGTGAAATGCGGGCGCCTCGACGACGCGGCGGCGGTGTTGGATCGGGGCCTGCGGTACGAACCCCAAGACGGCGCCACCGTGGCGTTGCGCGTGGCTGTGGCCCAGCAACAGCAGCAACCCGACGTGGCGGCGGCGTTGATGAACCGCACCCTCGCCGCCCTCGGCGATGCGCCGCAGGCGCGGTTGCCGTTGGCACGACAGTTGGCGCGCCACGGCCTGGTGGCCCTGGTGGATACGGCGATAGCGCCCCTGTTAAACGGCAAAACCGCCCCTAAAGCCCAGCTCGTGCAGATCGACGCGCGCTGTGCGGCCAACGACGGAGCCGCCGCCCAGGCCCTGTGGCAGCAACTGCCCCGCAACCTCCAGCAGCGGCCCCCAGGCCAACGTCGCCAGGCGGCCTATCTCGCGGCTTTGGGCCACGAGGGCGAAGCGATGGCGACGCTCACCGCCCTGTTGCAGCGGCTAAACGCAGCAACGCCGACGGCTGACGAGACGCCACCAGCGCCGGCGAAGTCGTTGAGTCATTTAGAAAAAGCCGTGAAGCAGGCGCTTAAACGCCAGCGCCAGGCCCGGCGCTAGGACGGCGCCCATGGCGAATCACCTGGTCGTCGTCATTTTGGACAGCTGTCGATTTGACAGCCTCGTCGCCGCCAAGCCGCCCCATGTGGCCCGCCTCGGGCCAGTACAGCGGCGCTTTAGCTACGCCTCGTGGACCAGTCCATCCCACACCGCCCTCCTCATGGGGTTGCTGCCCCACGACAGTCCCACCGGGGTGTTCGCGTCGGAGGTGTACAAAAAGGAATACCGCCGCTGGACCGATCGCCTGGCCCTGGAGCTGTCGTTTAAGGCCTTTGTGCCGGAGTTTTCCCTCGCAAAGGTGTTGCGGGGCCGGGGCTATCGCACCACCGCCAAGGTGTCGTTGCCGGTGCTGAATCCCTTTGCGGGCTTTAACCGCTTTTTCGACGATTACCGCCTCATGCCCCACCACAACGCCTTTGCCGACATGGTGAACGCCCTCGAATTTCCCGCCGATACGCCCCAGTTTTACTTTCTGAATCTGGGGGAAACCCATTATCCCTACGGTTTGGCGGGGGACGATTTGCCGCGCATTTCGGGTGTTCACGGGGTGCTGCGGGAACTGGACGGCCCAGCCCCCCTGGTGTCGGCGGAGTTTTTCCCCGCCGAAGAAATGCGGCGACTACAGCAGCAGCAGATTCATCAGGTGGGCCAGGTGGACGCCCTGTTGGGCGCGCTGTTTGCCCGCTGTCCGTCGAACACCTGGATCATCGTCACCGCCGACCATGGGGAACTGTTTGGCGAAGGGGGCTATTTCGGCCACGGGCCCATTTTCCACGAGAAGGTGTTTGAGGTGCCGTTTATCGAAGGCTTGGTGCCCCGATGACTGCCCCTGCGACGGTTCCATCGCCGATTTTCATCCTCGCGCCGCCCCGCTCGTACACCTCGTTGTTCTGTGCCTGCTTGGGCCAGCATCCGGCCCTGTACGGCGTGCCCGAACTCAATTTGTTCATGGCGGCGACCGGCGGCGGGTTTTGGTTTGGCGACGAGCCAGACGACCCGAAATCGCCGCTGTTTTGGCCCATGATGCGCCATGGCCTGCTGCGCACCCTGGCCCAGCAGTTGGCAGGCGAACAAACCATCGCCAGCATCCAAATGGCCTATCGCTGGATCAAAGTCCGCGCCGATTGGTCCACCGGCGACCTGTACCGCGACCTGGTGGCCCGCCATCAGCCCCGCATTCTGGTGGACAAAAGCCCCGGTTATCTGCGCCGTCCCCAGTACCTGGAACGGCTCCTCGACACCTTTCCCGATGCCCGTTTCATCCACCTGCTGCGCCATCCCCGCCCCCAGGGGGAGTCGGTGTTTAAGGCGCGGGGCGGCCGGGCCATGTTGTTGAGCTTGGGCGCGGTCGATCACCACGACGGCGCGGTGTTCGCCGACCCGCAGTTTCTGTGGCACGACAGCCATCAGCTCATCGTCGCCTTTTTGCAGCGCTTGCCGGCCGACCAGTGGCGGCGAGTCAAGGGCGAAGATTTCATCCAACAGCCCGACGCGGTGATGACCGCATTGGGCGATTGGTTGGGCATCGCCACCGACGCCGACGCCCTTGCCGCCATGCGCCATCCCGAACGGGCGCCGTTTTCCTGCCTGGGGCCGTTTAACGCCCGTTTGGGCAACGATGTGAACTTCCTGCAACGGCCCACATTCACGCCCCGCGCCCCCGGCACCCTGGGTTTAGACGCGCCCCTGTCCTGGCGCCCGGACGGTGCGGGGTTTTACGACCCGGTGCGCGAATTTGCCGTCGCCTTGGGCTATTAAACGCGGCTGTCCTGTCGGAACCGATTCACCCACGCCAATGGAGCCCTTCCCATGCCGTTTTCTGCTGAACCCCGAGGCCGTCGTGGCGCTCCCCGTGGCGGCCCGAACCGTCCCGCGCGCGGCGGCGGCCAAGCGCCCGCCCTGCGGCGCCTCGTGACCCTCCTTACCGAAGCCAGTCCGGACGCCGTGTTTGTGCCGGGCACGCGCATTCGCGAGGACCGACTGCCGCAACTGCTGGCGTTTTTGCAACGCCGCGTCGATGCGGCCCCGCCGGCGCGGCAACCCCGCTTGCAGCGCCTGTTGACGCGGCTTACCGAACCCGCGCCGGGCGAGCCGTTTGTCCATGGGGTCAACGTGACCCGCTTGGAGCAGCTCATCGCCCCGCCCATGGCCGCGTTGCCGGCCGCCGCGACCACGCCGGAACAGCTGGCGGCGCAGATTCAACAGCTCAGCACCCAGTTGCAGGCGGCCCAACAGCAGCTCATCGCGCTGCAAACCGCCGCCGCCACGCCGCCGCCGTCGGCCTCTGCAACGCCGGCCGTCGGCAAACCTGCCGGTGAGTGGTTCGATGACTTCATCTGACCCGCCGCGCGATAGCGATTTGGGCGCGTTTGTCGTCGCCGATAGCCACGACGGCCGTCGGCTGCGCGCCAAACTGCTGCGAGAACGCCTAGATCACCGCAACGGCGACGCGCCGCCGCCTGCCGATGTGCGCCACGTGATCGCCGAAAGCGCCGAATTGCAGCGGATTTTGGAAAATCCCCTGTGGCGCCGGCAGTTGCTGCGCCTGTTGGCGCGCATGGCTGACGCCGACAGTCGGGCGACGGATGTATTTTGGGCGCTGGATGCCGGGCTGGATCGGCTCCAGGGGGAAGAACTCCGCCACGGCAGCGCCCCCGCCGAGGTGGCGCAATACCGCCGCCAGCTGTTGAGCCGCATTGAATGGCTCGAAGCGGCCCTCGACGGTCTGCTAAACGAGGTGGAACGGCTGGACGAGGCGACAGCCGCGTCGGCAATCCCCACCGACGCTCCGTAATGTTCTGCTGCTTTCGGTGATTCGCTGCCCATGACCACATCCCTGTCACCGTTGCCCTTTGTCGAGGGCGGCTTTGCCCTGTGGGCGCGCCTGTCGCCCGCCACATTGAGCGCGCCAACCGGTGCCGTGTGGCCGCTGATTGCGTTAACCGACGCCGCCGCGTGGCTGGCGACGCGGTCGTCGGCCCCTTGGGGACTGCATGTGGACGCGACGACGCCCTGCGATGACGACCAGCGGGCGGCGTTGCTCGCAGCGTGGCAGGCCGCGAATACATTGCCGAGGGTGGCGATAGTGGCCAGCGACGACGGCGATGGGACGGCGTGGCAGCCCTGGCGGGCGGCGGGAGTGGCCCTCTGGTGGCAGTGCACCGAGCCGGCGACGTCCCAGGCGCTGGCCCAAGTGGACGGCGTCGCGGTGTATGGCCACGAAAACGGCGCTTTGGTGGGCGAAGAAAGCAATTTCGTGCTGCTGCAACGGGCCTTGAGCTGGGGCAAACCGGTGTGGGTGTGGGGTGTGGGCGAACACGGCGCGGCGGCGGCGCGGGCCATGGGCGCCCACGGCGCCATTCTCGACGGCCTGCTGTTTCCGTGGACCGCGCCCGCGCGGGTCGCCGTCGAATCGGATGTCATCGCCCTGGCCGACGAGGGGGCAACCTCGGGCGGAGTCGCCTATGTGCGCGTGCAAAAATCGCCGGCGCTCTCGGCGCTACACACCCAACCGCCCACGCGCCACGACGTCATCACCTTGCTGGCTCGGGGCGAACTCGTGCCGGTGGGCCAGGACGCCCTGTGCGGTTGGACGGGTACGCCACCGGCGACCCTCGCCGCTGCCTGCGATCGCGTGGCCCGTCAAACGGCGGCCCTCGTGGCGCTGACGGCGGCGCAGGTCGATCGCGGCCTGGGCTTTAACGAACACAGCGCCCTCGCCCGCCGCCATGGCACCCGTTATCCCCTGGTGCAGGGCGCCATGACGCGGGTGAGCGATTCGCCCGCCTTTGCCCAGGCCGTTGCCCAGGCCGGCGCGCTGCCCATGATCGCCCTCGCCCTGCTGGACGGCCCAACCGCCACCGCGCTTTTGACGAAAACCGCCGCGCTGTTGGGCGACGCGCCCTGGGGCGTGGGTCTGTTGGGCTTTGTGCCCGCCGAGTTGCGGGCGGCGCAAATGGCGGTGTTGCAGCAGATTCGCCCGCCGTTTGCGTATTTGGCCGGCGGCCAGCCCGATCAAGCCGCGCTGCTCGACGCAGCGGGCATCTGCACCTATCTCCACGTGCCGACGCCGGCGCTGTTGCAGCAGTTTCTCGACGCCGGCGCGCGGCGATTCATCTTTGAAGGCCGCGAATGCGGCGGTCACATTGGGCCGTTGGCGAGCTTTCCCCTGTGGGACGCCATGACCACCACCCTGTTGGCCTGGGCCGCGACCCGCGCCGACGGCGCAACAGCCCTCACCACCGTGCGCGTGCTGTACGCCGGGGGCATCCACGACAGCCGATCGGCCACGGCGGCGGCGGTGATGGCGGCGCCGTTGGTGGCGCGGGGCGTGGAAATCGGCGCCTTGCTCGGCACCGCCTACCTGTTTACCCGCGAAGCTGTGGGCTGTGGCGCGATCGTGCCCGCGTTTCAGCAGGTCGCCGTGGATTGCACCGCGACCGCTGCCCTGGTGAGCGGCCCCGGCCATGCCAGCCGCTGCGCGATGACGCCATTTGTCGCCCAATTCGCCGCCACGCGCGCCCAGTTGGCGACCCTCGACGGTCGTCAACGCCGCGAACAGCTCGACGCGCTCACCCTCGGGCGCCTGCGCATCGCCACCAAAGGCCAGCAGCGGGTGGACGGCGGCCCGCTCCAGACGGTGGATAGCGACAGTCAGCACCGGGAGGGCATGTACATGCTGGGTCAAGTAGCCGCCCTGCGGTCCCGCGTCACCACCTGCGCCGCGTTGCACGCGGACGTGTGCGCCGATCGCCGCCTGTCCCTGCGCCAACGGGGCTTGGCCACCAACAGCCCCGTGGCCATCGTCGGCCTGAGCGCGCTGCTGCCCGGATCGCCGAACGTGGCGACCTACTGGGATCACGTTCTGGCCGGGCGCGCCCAGCTCACGGCGATTCCTGCGGAGCGGGACAGTCCCGCCTACGACGCGGCGTTGCAGGCGGCGGGCTACGAACCGTCGCGCACCAAGGTGGGGGGCTTTATTCCGCCGATTCCCGTGGATCCCCTGGCCCTGGGCATCCCGCCGGTCACGCTGCAATCCCTGGAACCGCTGCAAATCCTCGCGCTCATCGCCGCCAAACAGGCCCTCGACGACATTTGTCCGACGAATCCCGCTGCTGTGGCCGCCGCCGTGGCTGCCCCCTGGCCGGCGCAACTGGCGGTGATTTTGGGCGTGACCGGCGGATTAGGGCCTCAAGGGCTGCGTCTCGCTGTGCAGGCGGAAACTGCCGATGCCGCTACCGCCGATCAGTGGACCGAAGACAGCTTTGCGGGCCTGTTGGCCAACGTGGCGGCGGGGCGCATCAGCAATCGCTTGGACGGCAAAGCCGCGACTTGGGCCGTGGACGCCGCCTGTGCCTCGAGTTTGGCGGCGCTGCAACAGGCGGTGGATCTGCTGCAACAGCATCGCGCCGACCTG
>DAIUCA010000033.1:0-18715 GCA_036846405.1 Candidatus Competibacteraceae bacterium | reverse complement strand
TTAAAGCCGTTAAAAAACCGCAGCAGGTTCTCGTTAATCATCGTGTGGTTGGAGATGATTCTCTTGAACTCGTCGAGCTGTCCCAGATTGGGCAACTCGCCCCGCAGCAGCAGATAGCACACCTCGATAAAGCTGCAATGCTCGGCCAATTGCGCGATCGGATAACCGCGGTAGAGCAATTCACCCTTGTCGCCATCTAAAAAAGTGATGGTGCTTTTGCAGCTCGCCGTTGAGACAAAGCCCGGGTCGTAGGTGAAATAGCCGAATTCTTTGTAGAGCTTGTTGATATCGACAACCGAATCGCCATGCACAGCGTCCAGAATGGGCATTTCGACCTGTTTACCGGTGCGGCTGTCGATAAGGGTCACGGTGGATTGGGTCATCTAGCAACCTCCTTTATTGGATTGGTGGCGGTCGGTGTGTCGAAACAAACCGACCAAGCGGGCTTGGGTCGGGATCGAGGACGCGACCAGCTTCAGAATAGTAAACCAATAAATCCGCCGTTGTCCCTCCGACGGCTTCAGCTTTTGTTTAGGACAAACGATATTTGCGGCGGAAGCGGTCAACCCGTCCGGCCGTGTCCACAATGTTCTGCTTACCGGTATAGAAGGGATGCGAATTGCTCGAAACGTCCATTTTGAATACGGGATATTCCTTGCCGTCTGTCCAAGTAGCCATTTCTTTGGTGCGCACGGTGGAACGGCTTAAAAAAGCGAAATCCGAGGCTAAATCCTGGAAAATCACGGGGCGGTAGTTGGGGTGAATGTCTTTCTTCATGGAAAAAGCGTCTCCAAAACGCGAAAAACCGCGAAATATAGCGGTTGACCTAGGCAAATCAAGGCGCTAGACCGGAAAGAGAAAGGCAAGGTCCATATCTAAGTCGAGCCACAGTCGCTGGCCGATCTCCAATAGGCTGTTGCCGAACACCCGCGCGTGGAGATGACAGTTAAAGCCCGTCACCTCGGGCAGGGTGCGCAGGTGTAACAAACTCGTGCGGCCCAACTGGCGCACCGCCTTGACTTCCGCCTGAGGTAGTTCGCCGTCAAAGCGCGGTGTCAACCGGGGCTGAATGGCTTCCGAACGCACCCACAGTTCCACCGACCCCACCAACGCCGTCGGCAACGGCCCAAAGGGCGTCTGGGCCAGGCCCGCCGCCGCCGTGACCGCAATGCAGTTGGTTTCGCCAAAAAATGCCGCCGCGAGCTTGCTTTCGGGTTGGCGATACAACGCGAGCGCCGCACCTGCCTGCACGATGCGTCCCTGATCCATGAGGGCAATCCGGTCCCCCATAAACAGGGCTTCTTCCGGATCGTGGGTCACCATCAACGCCGCCGCGCCCATTTCTTTGAGCACATGCAGCACCTCGTCGCGCACTTGGTAACGCCGCTGGGTATCGAGATTCGAGAAGGGTTCGTCGAGGAGCAAAATTGCCGGTTCGGGCGCCAACGCCCGCGCGAGTGCGATCCGCTGTTGTTCGCCGCCAGACAGTTGGTGGGGATAGCTATCCCGCTTGTGCTCTAAACCGATGCGTTCTAGCCAGCGTGCAACCCGCTGCTGGCGTTCTGCCGCCGATAACCGCGCCAGACCAAAGGCCACGTTTTCGCCAATCGTCAAGTGGGGAAACAGGGCGTAATCCTGGAATAACAGCCCAGCTTGACGCTTTTCCGGCGGCACGAATCGGTCAGCGCTGGACACCAGTTGATCTGCTAAAAACACCTGCCCCTGCTGGGGCCGCTCTAGGCCGGCGGCAATGCGTAGGGCCGTGGTTTTGCCACAGCCCGACGGCCCCAACAAACACACGATTTCCCCCGCCGCCACCTGCAACGACACCCCGTGCAGCGCGGTTTGTGCGCCAAATCGCTGCACCACATCCACGAATGCCAAGGCGTTATTCATCGGCGTTGCTACCAAATACCGATAATTTGTCCATCAACAGGGATGCTTTTCCAAATCGTCGGTCTGGGGACGCGATTTCGCTAGCGCCCGACACAGCAACAACACGGGAATCATCGCCGTTGCCACGATAATCAGCGCCGGGCCGGCCGCCCCGTCCAAGCGTTCGGTGGCGGCCAGCTGGTAAGCCTCCACGGCGAGGGTGTCGAAGTTAAACGGCCGCAAAATCATCGTGGCCGGCAGTTCTTTCATCACATCCACAAACACCAACAGCGCCGCGCTTAAGGCGCTGCCCTGCATCAACGGCCAGTGAATCTGGCGGGCCACGCGGGTTTGGGTGGCGCCTAAGCTGCGGGCCGCGTCTTCGTAGTGAGGGCGCACTTTTTTGAAGCCGGCTTCTAACGGCCCATAAGCCACGGCGAAAAAGCGCACGGTGCAGCCATACACCACCGCAAATAGGGTTCCCGACAGCAGGATGCCCCAAGGACCCAGGCCGCGATCGATGGTGCCTAGGGTGATGAGTAGGCCGATGGCGATGACGATGCCTGGGGTGGCGTAACCCAACATGCCGATACGCAAGAGACTGCGTCGCCAGGGATGGCCGCCGCGCCGCACGCTGTACACCGCCGCCGAGGCCACGGCGAGAATGATGAGGCTCGTGATGACGCCCAAGGTGGCGGTGTTGACGCTGAGTTGCCACAACCGCGCAGCGCTCAAGCCGTCTTCCGCCGTCCAAAACATCTGCAACAACACCATCGTGGGCAGTAAAAAGCCCAAGATAATTGGCAATGCGCAGGTGAGGGTGGCAAACCACCGCTGGCTGCCGCGCAATTCCAGGCGCGGCAGCGACCGATAGCGCGAGGTGGTGTCGGTGAATCGGCGTTGACCTTCGGCGTAGCGTTCCAGCAGCAACAGGCCATACACAAACAGCAGCAGCATCGACGCGAGTTGGGCGGCGGCGGCCGGGCTGCCGTAGGCGTACCAGGCGCGATAGATGCCGGTGGTGAAGGTGTTCACCTCGAAGTAGGACACGGCGCCAAAGTCGGCGAGGCTTTCCATGATGACAAAGAGCGTGCCGGCCAAAATGGCCGGGCGGGCCAGCGGTAGGGCGACGCGCCGAAAACTCGTCCACGGGCCGCAGCCCAGGGAACGGCTCACTTCTAATAAGCAGCGGGATTGGCCGATGAACGCGGCCCGCGCCCCCACATAAACATAGGGATAGAGCGCCAGGGTGAGGACAAAGATGGCGCCCTCGGTCGAGCGGATGTTGGGAAACCAGTAATCGCGCCAGCCCCAGCCGGTGAAGTCGCGCAAAGCGGTTTGCACAGGACCGGTGAACTGCAAAAAGTCGGTGTAGGTGTAAGCCAACACATAGGCCGGCATGGCGAGGGGCAGCACCAACAGCCATTCAAACAACGAGCGCCCGGGGAAGCGATACATGGTGACGAGCCAGGCGGTGGCGGTGCCGATGACGAGGGTGGCTGACCCCACGCCGAGGGTGAGGAGCAATGTGTTGCTGAGGTATTCCGCGAGGCGCGTTTCGACCAGATGGGACCATAGGCCGTCCGTGGGCAGGAGGGCGTAACTCAGGATGGCGATAAGCGGCAGAGTCACCACGAAAACCACGCCAAAAGCCAAGCTCAGCCCAAAAGAAAAGTGGCGTTTTGCAACAGCAAAGCCCCCTGCGAAGGGGGCATGCAGAATAGAAGTTGAGGGATTCAATTTATTCTTATCTCAGGAAAAGCGAGGTGAGCGGGCTTATTTCCAACCCGCGCGGTCGGCGATTTTGGTGGCTTCGACGGCGTTTTTGGCATAGGTCGCGGCGTTCAGGCGATCTTGTTTGAAGCCCCCAAAGGCCGTCAGCACCGGATGGGGCGGAATTTTCGGATTGACGGGATATTCAAAATTCACGTCGGCGAAGTACCGCTGGCCGGTAGAGACCAGGTATTCCAACAGCTTAATGGCGTTGTCCTTGTTGGGCGCTTGGGCGGTGATGCCCGCACCGGACACATTCACATGGGTGCCGCGGTCGGCCTGGTTGGGGAAAAACACCCCCACTTTGGCGGCAACAGCCTGGTCTTCGGGCTTCTTCGAGCCAATCAAGCGACCGACATAATAGGTGTTAGAGATCGCGATGTCGCCCACGCCAGCAGCCACAGCCTTGATTTGGTCCGTATCACCACCTTCCGGAGGCCGCGCCAGGTTGGCGACCAATCCCACCGACCATTGCTCTACCACGGCGGGGCCGTGGGCGTTGAGTAGCGAACCCAGCAGACTTTGGCTGTACACGTTGTTGCTGCTGCGGGTTAACACGCGCCCTTTGAATTGCGGCTCGGCGAGGGCTTCGTAAGTACTGAGTTCATCGGGATTGACCCGATCTTTCGCGTACACCAACACCCGCGCCCGCATGGACAGTCCATGCCACAGGTGGTCGGGGTCGCGCAGATGTTCTGGCACCGACGCCCGCAAAATGGGCGTGGTGACCGGCTGAAATAGCCCTTGGGAAGCCGCCAACGCCAGTCGCGCCGCATCCACCGTGATGAGCATATCGGCCTGGGTATTTTCGCCCTCGGCAGCAAGGCGCTGAATCAGGGCGTCGTGACTGCCTTCCACCACATTCACCCGAATCTCGGTGGTTTTCGTGAAGTCCTCGTAGAGCTGTACATCGGTGCCGTAATGGCGGGCGTTGTACACATTCACCACGCCCTCCGCGTGGGCCGTCGCCATCACCGCCAGCCAGCCGCACAGCAGCCCAAGTTGTTTGATTGCTTTCATATGGAAACCCCCAAGGTTGGTGAACTTTTTTGTGAATCGAAAAGCATTGCAAACGCAATCTATTCGCAAAAAGAGTGGGGGTCAATGAAAGTCACTCGCATTTAGAACGGGGCTAATGGGGATCCATCGGTCGCTTTTGTCGGGGGCGGCGATGGATCATCGCGGAGGAAGTAATCGACGAGTGGGGCCACGCCGTCCCGCAGGGGATCGCAGACCGGGAGACCGTAATCAGCGGCGTATTGGGCGCGTAGACGATGCCAATCGCTGTCGCTGAACTGGCTGCTGTTGAGACACAGCCCGCCGCAGCGGGCGTTAGGTTTGAGACGACGGGCGAAGTACAACACCAGGTCCAGGGTGTCGCGGACACTGGGAAGCGGTAACGCCGTGCCGTGGGCAAAGGCGCGGCTGGGGTCGTGACACATAATCAGCACATCTGGCTGGACGCCTTTAATGAGGCCCAGGGTAGCTAAACTCGTGGCCAACAACAGCGAGCCTTGGCCTTCCACGATGTCCCAATGGTCGGGGTCGGCGGCGGGGGTAAGCCATTCCACGGTGCCGATGAGAAAATCCACCGGCAGCGCGTCGATCGCCACCCCTGTGCCGCTAATCAACAGGCCCGTTTGGCCCGTGGCGCGGAATGTGGCGTTGACGCGGCGCGCGTGCAGCGCACGGGTAATGGCGAGGGCCGCGTATTTTTTGCCGGCCATGCAGTCGGTGCCCACGGTGAGCAGGCGCTTGCCCGGGCGCGGTTGGCCGGTGCCGAAGGGCAGGGGTTCGGGATGCCAATGGCGCACATCGATCAATCGCCGTCCGATGGCGAGCGCGCGGCCCACCAGGGGAGCCACCGTGTTTAAGCGGGTGTGTAGGCCGTTCACCACATCCAAACCCGCGTCCAGGGCGGTCAACAGAGCCGGAATCCAGGCATCGGGTAATCGACCGCCGTGGTTAGCGACCCCAATCACCAGGGATTTGGCGCCACGAGCGACGGCTTCGGTGGGCGATAACCGCGGCAGTCCCAAATTCACTACATCTTCGTGGAGGCCATACACCCCCAAACAACGTTCCGGACACCAGTCCCGCAGGCCCAGCGCCGTTTTAGCCTCCAATAAATCCCGACAGTCGCCTAAAAACAGCAGGTACGGCGCCTCGATAGATAAGGGCATGGCGATCTCCGACGGCAAGGCGATTAATGCGGTCGAGACGAACGGTCGAGGCTGGCCAAAAACAGCAGCCCGCAGGTGGTGGCGAGGCCGCCCATGAGCACGGCGGTCTGGGCGTATCCGAGGTAAATCGTGCTGTAGGCCGCGAGCAACGGCCCGAGTAAGGCGCCACCCCGTTCTAATAGGCGATACACGCCGATGACGCTCCCCGCCCCGAGGGATGCCTGTTCGTAGGCGGTGGCCCCCTGCAATACGCTGAGTTGGTTGGGCAGCACCATGGCGTTGCCTGTCGCCAACACCAGCACGGCAAAGGCAACGAGCCAGGTGCTGTCGGGGATTAAAAACAGCAGCAGCAATCCCAAGCCGCTCAAGGTGCTGCCTAGCCCCATGAGCAACCCGTGGTGTTGACCGCGGTCGGCGTAACGCGCCATGGGGCCGGCAAACAGCAGTACGCCCACGAAGTAGATCATCACCACGCGGCCAATCGCGGCGCTGTCGTTGCCGAGGGACAACAGATAAAGCGGCGCCATGTAAAACAAAAAGCCGTTGAGGACGAGTTGCGTGGGCATGGCCGACAGCAGCACGAGCAGATTGAAGCGACGATTCCGTAGCAAGGTGCCTACCGGCAGTCCCAGCCGACTCATGACCGTGCGCGGCGGCGCGATGCTTTCTAAGGCCCGCCACACGAACATCGCCGACCCCAAGGTGAGCAGCATCGCCAGCAGGAACACATAGTCGTAGCCGATGCGATCTGCGAGTAAGCCGCCGATGGCGCTCCCCGAAATGCCCGCCACCATGGAGGCGCCAAAAAATGCCACGGTGCTTTGGGCGCGCCGACCGTAGCTGGGGCCAGCGCCTTGGCCGGTGAAGTAATCCAGGGCCGCCACGCTCGCGATGGCGTAACCCATGCCGTTTAACCCGCGCCACAGCGCTAAAAACAGCACATCTTGGGCGAAAAAAGTCCCCAAATAGCCCACCGCCGACGGCAGCAGCCCGATGAGAAAGAGTTGGCGGGGGCTAAATCGCTGGCTCAAAACGCCGCCCAGGGGCGTCGCTGCCATGAAGCACAGGAGGTAGGTGGTGAACGGCAGCGCCGCCGCAAATTCCGCCGACAAGAAGTCATGAGGCTGCTGCTGATGGAGCGTGCTGGCCAAAATCGGCAGAAAAGAGCGGGGCAGTTCTGAACCAAAAAAGAAGATGAACAGCGCCAGGCGCATGGCGCTCACGCTGCGACTGTGCTGAAGCGGGACGCTACCCTGGGCGCTGCTCACAGCGCGATTCAGCGCCGTGGCGAGGGAACCCAGACCCCCCGCCTGGTAGGGCGACAGCCCCTGGAGTGGCCCGCCAACCCCCTGGTGAATCAGCGCCAACAGCCGACGCAGCGGCTCGGTAAACGTGAGGGCGAGCACGGCCAGCAGCACTTCTAAGGTCACCAACAGGGCAATCACCAGGCTGGTGAGAATGTCGTACACCACCTCCCACTGCTGACGGGCGACAAAATCCGCATCCACAGCGAGCACAAGATAGGCGTTGGGGCTTTGGAGCGGCGTGCGAAAGTTTTCGATGGCGCGCACGGGCCGATCGCTCATCCGCACCGCTTCGTACAGCACGCGTTCCTGTTGCCACACCCGCACAAAGGCGAGTTCTGGGTGGTTGCGCAGCACGCGCTCCAACACCGGCGGCACGCCCACGAGCTGTTCTATCGGCAGGCCAAAGCTCAAGGCGTTATCGAAGGTGTCGCGGAGCTGTTCGCCCAAGAGCCGCGATTTGGCATCGAGGGCGGGCGCCATTTGGCTTTGAAACACCTGCATCGCCACCAACGACAGCAGTACGAGCACCAGCAGGACGATAAATCCCGTTGCGGCGGCGAGCTTGAGCGCCAAGCGCCCGAGATACCGGTCGGTGGACAAAGCAACACTCATACGTGGCCTCCTGACAGTTCCTTGATCGGCGGTGCAGACCGCCCGATGAGATAATGCAGCGCGTTGTTTTTCGGGGGACGCAGGATGCGAAAATACATAGCCTGCTGTTGTTGCAACCAAATGCGCTCCAAATACGGCTGGAGTTCGCTTCGAAAGCTGGTGGTTTCAGGCCCAAACGCCGTGGGCGGTTGCCCCCGCGCGACAGCGTCGAGGTTTTGGCTTAAGCGATCTAAATCGTCGAGTACGCCGCCCAACAGCCAGCGCATGAGCCCCATGGACAAAATCACGCCCAGCGTGACGGACAACACGCCCGCCAGCATCAACTGCCGCCATGTCTGGTTGAGGGCCTGATGGAGTGCGGTGACGCGGTAGTACACCGCGACTTCCCCTACCGTGTCGCCTGCGTTGCCGATGACTTGTTGGCGATCGGCCCGCGTGTCAGCGAGGGCGTCGCCATCTTTCACGATGAGTTGGCCCCGTTCGTCGGTCACGTGGATCGCCACAATGTCCGGATCCCGTTGGCGATAACGGGACACCAGCGTCTGGATATTTTGCTCCAGGTCGCGCAGGGGAAGCCCCAAGGCGAGACCGCGTTCTAGGGAATTCACTACCTCGCGGTTTACGACGCCAAAGCGCGACTGAAAAATATCGCTGTAGGTGCGCTCGTATTTGCCAAACTGGATGTAATTCACTAGCCCCATGGCCGCCGACAGGCTCATGACCAAGGCAATAACCAGGTATTTGTAGAGATTCATGACGACAGTTCGGAGCTAATTTGGTGGAAGAAATCCGATGAAAATTATCTTTGCAACGACCGCCGATCTCACCGGCTGGCTGCTGCTAGCGGCGATTGTGCCCCGTTTTGTTGGTAATGAAATCGCCATCGCGTTGGCCCATCGACGCCGCCCCGTAGACCGCCAGGGGCTATTGCAGTGCCTGTGGTCACTAGAACGCACCCAGCCCCAGCGCCTGTGGCGCCGCGAAAATAGGCTGTCGCGCTCGCCGTTTCACGCCCTCGCCGCCCAGTATCAGGCGCCGGTGACGGTGTATCGCCACGCCCGCCAGTGGCAGCAGGGCGCCGCCTTGGGCGTTTTTCCCCCAGATTTGCTGCTGACCCTGCGGTTTGGCTGGCGCTTGGGGGCAGCAGCCCTCGCCGCCATTCCCGCCGCCTACAATATTCATCCCGGTCGTCTGCCCGACTATGCCGGCCAATATCCGGTGTTGTGGGCGCTCCTCGACGGCGTGGCCACGCTCCATTGCACGGTGCACCGCCTCACGCCCACGTTGGACGGCGGCCCCATCATCGCCGTGGGCACGCAAGCGGTACTGCCCCACGCCAGCCATTTTTGGCTGCGCTATCACACCTATTTGGCGGGGTTTGAGGCCTGGTGGACCGCAACCCACGGCGGCACCGCACAGCCCACAGCCATCGCGCCGGCGTCATCGCCGCCCCTGCGGGGCTGGCCTGAAAGTGCAGATTTTTTACAATTGCGCCAACAAGGCCATTCCCTGATGTCGCGGGACGATTACGGCGCGGCGCTCACCAAATGGGGTTTATCGCCCGCCCAGGCGGCGCAGCTCAGTAACGGTATTCCACCGACAATCCGTAAAAACTTTGGGCTTCTGGATTGAGCAGATGATCGGCCACGGCCCGCACGACCCAATCCCGTCGCGGCGCCCGCCATTCGCTTTGCAACGCCAAATCCCAACCCGCATCCAGCGGCGACAGATTCGCCTCGTCGCGGTAGCGAGTGCTGCGATACAGCGCCCGCGCCGACAGCTGCAAGCCGCCATCCCCATGCCACGACAGCCCCAACGCCCCCGCGTGGCGCGGCACGTAAGGCAATTCCAGCTCCGCTTCTTCTAAACCGCCGCCGGTGTTGCGGCTCGACAGGTAGCGGTAGCGCAAAAACCACGACCAGCGGGCACTCAAGCCCTGGTCGAGAGCGCTTTCAAGCCGCCACAGCCGCCCGGTGTCGTAGCGCGGCTCGCCTTCTAAGTCGTCCCACACGAGGGTCGATGCCAAAAATAACTCCCGCAAATCCTGCAACCGCTCCGCTTGGGCGCTTTTGATGCCTGCCTGCTGGGCGTTGTCCAGGTTGAAGTAGTCAAACGACAGCCGCGTGAGCAGCGCCGCTTGCCATTGTCGCTCCCACGCCAGTGCCAGCCGTCGGGTGCGCCCCCCCGGCTCCACATAACGGCTGTCGCTGGGAATGCCCGCCAGGGTGAGCGGCTGCAAATCGGCTCGGGTGCGGTAGCCATCCGCAGCACATCGGCGGCGGTCGCTTGCCACGCCACTCCCAAGCGCGGCCCAAGCCGCGATTCGGTCTGCACCACGGTGCGCGTGGCCACGACCTCTGCATCCGCTGTGGTGAGCGCGTCTTGGCGCTGAATGTTTTGCACCGCTATCCCTGCTTGCACCGTGACCCCCGCCAGAAAATCGCGGCGTTGACCGTCGAGCCACCCGGTCCACAGCTGTTCCCGTTGGCGTTCTTGGTCGCGGCTGTCCGCACCGCTGGCGTCCCGCTGCTGGCGCAGCTGTTGGTAGCTCACGCCCCATTGGATTCCGGGGTTGGTTTGGCGCAGTCCCAGGGTCCACAGCTGCTGGCTGTTGTAGTCGGTGACGGCGGTGCGCTGTTCGTAAATCGTCAAATCCTGTTGGGCCAGCACGCCGAGCTGTTGGGTGGCGCTTAAATCCAGCTGGCCGCCGAGAAACACCTGGTGTTGACGGGCGGTTTGGTCGTCTAAATCGAGCTGTTGGCGCTGTACGCCGCTAAAGCCGCTCAGACGGCCCAGATTCACCGCCCCCACCTCGCCGCCCACCTGCCACCGGTGGCCGCCGTCCTGAAACCGAGTCATCGCGCCCTCGGCGGCGTAGGCCACGGTTTCTCCCGCCGCCAAGCCTCGGTGGCTCACCCCCAGCCGCGGCCCCCACGCGGCGGCTTGGCCTTCCACTGCCACCGTCGCCGTGGTGAGCGCATTGGCACGGCGCAAAATGTCGTCCCGCAGGGGGTCTTCCCCCACGGTGAGCGGGTCGCGAAAGCGCCCTAGTCGCTGGGCCTGCTCCCGAAAATCCCGCGTTGCCCCCAGCGTCGCCCACAGCAACGGGTTTTGTTCCGTGGCGAGGGATTGGGCGAAGGCGAGGGCGGTGAGCTCCCATCGGGCGGCGGTCGCCCCCGGATCCGTTAGCCCGGCATTCATTGCCCACGCTTCCAACGGCAGCCGCTGTTCCCACGCGGCCACCGTTTGGGCCGCCGAATGCAAACCGCTGAGCAATTGGTTTTGTTCCCGTTGAATCCGCGTCGCCACCTGCCAGGACAGGGGATCCGTTGTGAGGCGGCTTTGAACATCGCCGTGGGCTTGGGCCAACAGCGCGAGGGCTGCGTCGGGCTGTTTAAGGCGATACAGCGCAATTGCGGCGTAGCTCAAGGCCCGCGTCTCGTGGGGGTCGGCGTCTAGGGACTGGCGCAGCCAACCCAGCGCCGCGCCGTCGTCGCCCTGGCGCAGATGCCAATACCCCAGGGCCATGAGGGCGACCGCGTCCGTGGGAAATTGGGCGAGATGAGCGTGTAAATCCCGTTCGGCGTCGCGAAATCGGCCCAAGCGCGTCAACAACAGGGCCATTTCCCCCAAATACCCCACGCCTGCTGGATTCAGCGCCAAAGCACGGTGGAGTTTGTCGAGGGCCTGACGGGTTTCCCCGTCGTACTGGTCGAGCAGGCCCAACCGCAGCCATACGCGGCCATCTTCTTCGCGGCGTTGACGGGCTTGGTCGTAAAACTGGCGGGCGGCGACGCGATTGCCCTGACGCCAGGCCCAATCCCCCCGCCACAAGGCTTCATCGACGGTGTTGGGGTCGCGCCGCTGCAGGGCGTCCAGCAGCGGGGTGGGATCGTCGCCGCGACACAGAGCAATTCGCGCAGTCATCGCGAGCACCATCGGCGATTGCTGTTGGGTTGGCGACAGCGCGTCCAGGTGGTCGGCAGCCGCCGCCGCATCGCCGTGAAATAACGCGAGTTCGGCGGAAACCAGTGCGGTCATCACCGTCGCGGCGGGTGTAGCTGGCCCTGGGGAAGGCGGATAGCGGGGGTATTGCCGCTGATTGAGTGCCCACGCACCCACGGCGAGCAGCGTCGGACGAGCCTGGTCGGCTTGGCGATAGCTGCGTTCCGCAGCGGTAAACTGCTCTTGGGCCTCGGCAAACGCCCCCTGATGAAAGGCCAACAGGGCGGCGAGTAAGGCGGTGTCCGCTGACAAGTCGTCGGCGGGGAGGGCTTGCACCAGGGTTGCGGCGTCAAACCAGCGGCCCAACGACATTAAAACAGCGGCCCGCTGACGCAGCACGTCCGGCGGGCCTTGGGTTTGTTCGAGGTTAAAAAAGCGTTCGGGCGACAGCGGTTCGGCCACAAACGCCAGGTACAGCAGGGGATCGAGACTGCGACAGGTGGGTGGGGCGGCGAGCAGGGGCGACCCCACCAGGCATCCCCACAGCAGCAGCCAATGGTAGCTGTGCATCACCGCCCCATCCATCAGAGAGATTGAGTTAGTTGCCGCCGGGACCAGGCCCGATGAAGGTGCCGGCCACATCGCGCTTGGCGGTGTTGAGAGAAATAATGAAGCCCGCCACCACATCGATCACGGTCATCGTCAGGATCAAGAAGAACACGGAGGTGCCGGCGGCGGGCACGACCACAAACAACACCATCGCAAACAGCATCACGGCGACGGAAAACATGTGGTTGTACATGGCGGTGCTGTCGAATTTCGTCGCCCGCGCCATTTCGATGCTCAACACGGTCAGGCCAAAAATGAGCAGTAAATCGCCAAAGGTCAGGTTCCACGCCACGCCCGAGGGCAGTTGAAATCCAAACAATTCGACTTTGAGCGCGCCGGCGGTGGTGGCACCGTCGCCGCCCAAGAGGCCAACGCCCACGGCGACCAACAGGTAAACAACGACGGCAATGGCGAGGAGGGGAAAGCTGCCAAAATTCATAGGATGAACCTCGTGAGTGGAAGAAGAGAAAAACTTTAGTGCGCTACAGAGGGCGAAGTCGTCGCCGACGGCGAGGAGGGAAGTCGTTTGGCCTGCCGAATCAGGATAGCAAGCCGTTTCAGGGTAGCTTGATCAGGGGATTTGCCGTAACGCAAGCCGCTGTACATCTCACACACGGCCATGACCAGCAGCCAATCCGGCCGCGCCGCGACCACGCGCCGCCCGTAACTTAAGGGCGCTTCCCCCGATTGGCGTGGCCAGCCGCGGCGGGCCAGCTGTCGACAAAAGTGCTGCCACAGCCGTTGGGCCGGGTCTTGGTACTGGCGTTGGCGCCACAGTTGCCAACCCACGGCCAACAGCGCCACCAGCCCCAACGCGGCGATCCACAATCCCGTCATCACCGGCCAATCCAGCGCCCCCAAGCCGAAGCTGATGAAAAACGCCTGCTGTTGGGACGGCCCATAGGCCAGCACATATTCGTTCCACGCGTTATTCACCGCGTCCCAAGTCATGGCCGCGTTGTACAGCCAGCCTTGACTGAACCGCCCCGCCGCCAACGACGCCTGTTCTTCGGCTTCAAGCGACTGTTCGAGGCCCTGTTCGATGCGGTTGGGGGCAATCGCGGCGGTGGGATCCACCCGCACCCAGCCCCGATCCGCCAACCACACCTCGTTCCAGGCGTGGGCGTCGGCTTGGCGGATGATCCAATAGTCGCCAAACGCATTGCGTTCCCCCCCCTGATAGCCCACCACCACCCGCGCGGGCACGCCGCTCGCCCGCATGAGCAGCGCAAAGGCGCTCGCGTAGTGCTCGCAAAAGCCGCGACGGCGTTCAAACAAAAACTCGTCTACTCGATCCGCCGAGGTGAGCCGGGGCGGCCGCAGGGTGTAGTGGAAATCTTCGTCGCGAAAATGCCGCAGTGCGGCGTTCACCCGCTCTGCCGGCGCCAAGGTGTCCCGCCAGCTGGCCGCCAACGCCCGCGTGCGCGGGTTGCGCTCCCGTGGGCCGGTGAACAGATTCGTGGCCCGTTCCCAATTTTCCTGCCCATCCAAGCGATAGTCGGTGTAGGAGCGCATGTCGTAGCGCAACAGCTCGTTCACCGGAAACCGCCGCATGAGCTGGAGGTGATAGGTGGCGCCGGTCAGCTCCGGGAGCATCCCCGGCAAATCCAGGGCGTAGAGCCAGCGCTGGCCATGGGGTTCGAGGATCACCGCGTAGTCAATGGGATCGCCGATGGCCTGAAACGTGGGCGGGATCGCCGAATCCACCATCTGTTCGCGGCGCGTCCAAGCGTCGCCGTCGAACTGTTCGAGTACTAAGCCCCGCCAATACCGCGCGGCCGGCGGCGGCGGTTCGGTGCCTTGGAAGCGGGCGCGAAACGCCACCTCGTTGTTGAGGGCGAGTTCGCTCAAATCCCCCGGGGCCATGCGGTCGTCGATGCCGCTACGGCCCACGAGGTTTTGCTGGGGCAAACCCCAAATGGGCCCGGGAATCCGCGGAAATAACACGAACAAAATCACCATGATGGGCAGCGCCTGCACCACCAACCGCGTGCTCAAGCGGAGACTGAATCGCCAGGGCAGCCGACCTTGGGGGTGATACAGCACCAGCTGCGCCGCCAAAATCAGGGTCACCGCCGAGAACAGATACACGGCCAACGGAATGCTTTGGTCGAACAGCAAATTCGCTGTGAGCAGCAGGTACGCGAGAAACGCCAGCACCAAACCATCTCGACGGCGCCGGGTTTCCAACAACTTGAGGGCCGCCATGGCCGCCAACAGGCCCACGCCGGCATCGCGGCCATAAATCCGCCCAAAGCTCCACACCACCAGCCCGGTAAGCAGCACCACCAGGGCAAAGCGCAGCCAGCCGTTGGGCAGCGACCAGCCCCGCCACACATGGCCGGCATACCAGGCCAGAGACAAAGCCCACACCAGCCCGGCCCAGGCCGGCAAATGGGCAAAATGGGGCAGGGAGGCCGCCAACAACGCCACAATCAGCCAACGCAAGGCGGGAAAGGACAGCAATTCTTGGTTTGCAGGTAAGGCGCTCATGGTCGATGACTCGTCACAGCTGGGACGGGGAGACGGGCGGACGGTAATGGCCGTCGAGGGCAGCCACCACGTAATCCGCGAGGTAATGCAGGAAATACAGGGGTTGATCGGGCAAAAACTGTTGTTCATCGCCGCTGCCCACGGCCAACACGCCGCGCCAACCGTTCCCATGGAGCGCCATCAGCACCGCCGACGCCGACGGCTGGTCGCCAAACAACAGGGCGGCTTGCGCGCGGGTCAGACGACCGCTGAGCGGTTTGGATTGCGGCATCACCGCGTCGAAGGCGGCAAATGCCGTCTGGCTCACCCAAAACGCCGCCGCCGTGCCCTGGGGCGGTGGCGTGGCCGTCGTCACGCACAGCCGCGCTGTGGTCTCGGGAAACAGCCGCGTCAAGGTGGCGTAAATCAAGGCCACCTGGGCATCTAGGGCCATCGCTTGGCCGAGTTGCCATGCAAATTGGGTTAATTCGAGGCTTTGTTGGCGGTGTTGCCGGGCCTTCGCCACGACCGCCTGGAGGCGTGTCTGTAACTGCTGATTTTCCTGACGCAGCTGTTGGAATTGGCGGGTCACCAGGGACACGACCCGCGGTTCGCCGTCGTCGAGGGGACGGTTCGCCGCCCCCTGCCGCTGGAGTAGGGCCTGTTCCAGGGCCTCGGGATGGCGCTCGAAGAAGTCGGGCCGTTGCCGGAGATAGTCGAGCACCGCCTGATCCGTGAGCGCCGGCGGGGCGTAGTAAGACGAAAGGTGAGTCATGAATCGCGATCTCTCGAAGGGCCAATCCGTCCAGAGACGGCGCAGCAAATCACCCTTCGACGTCGCCTTCGTAAACAAAAATCGCCGGTCCCGTTAAATACACGCCGGTGGCTTGCTGACTAACCGTTAATTCGCCCCCGGTCAGGGCCACGGTGATCGGGTCGTCGAGCAGTCCCCACCGCTGGCCCACGAGCACCGCCGCGCAGGCGCCGCTGCCACAGGCACGGGTTTCGCCCACGCCGCGCTCAAACACCCGCAGCCGAATGTGTTGCCGCGTGACCACTTCCATAAATCCCACGTTGACCCGCGCCGGAAAGCGGGAATGCGCTTCTAATTGCGGCCCCCACGCGGCCACCGGCGCCTGATCCACCGCGGCCACCGGCGTCACCGCGTGGGGATTGCCCACGTTAACCACGCCCACCGTGGCGATTTCGCCGTTGGCGAGGGCGATGGCGTAGCGCTCCTGGTCGGCGTCGGCCACAAACGGGATGTCGGCCGGGGAAAAGCGCGGGATGCCCAGGTTGGCGCGCACGTTGTCGCCGAGAATTTCCAAGGTCAACGGCCCGCTTTGGGTCGCCACCCGCACCACGGTCTTCGTGGTGAGGCCCACCCGCTGGACAAACCGGGCAAAACAGCGGGCGCCGTTGCCGCATTGGCCGACTTCGCCGCCGTCGGCGTTGAAAATGCGGTAGCTGAAATCGCAATCCGCCGCCGTCGACGGTTCCACCAACAGCAGTTGATCGAAGCCGATGCCCGTGTGGCGATCCGCGAGGGCGCGAATCTGCGCCGTCGTGAGCGCAAACCGCTGGCGCACCCCGTCGATCACCACAAAGTCGTTGCCCAGCCCGTGCATTTTGTGGAAATGCAGCCTCATGACGGGGCACGCGCGGGGGTCAACGGGCCGAGTTGCCGCAGTTTGTCGAGCCAGGGCCTTGTGTCCCAGGGCTTTTCGCCCATGACGGTTTCCACCAACTGCCCCTGCGCGTCGATCAAAAAGGTCACGGGCAGGGCTTTCACCCCCCAGGCGTCGCCGATTTTGCCGTTGGCATCCAACAGAATCGGCAGCGACAGGGGTTGGCGCTCCAAAAATCGCGCGATGCTGGAGGGCGGTTCGCCCAAATTCACGGCGACAACCCGCACGCCATCGCCCAACGCGGCTTGGGTGCGTTCCAGGGCGGGCATTTCCCGCAGACAGGGCGCACACCAGGTGGCCCAAAAGTTCACCACCACCCCGCGCCCGCGCAGTTGGGCGAGATCGAAGGGCGTGCCGTCGAATTGGGTGGTCACCAGGGGCGGCGGCGCCTTGCCCTGCCGAGGCGTTCCAGGGGTCGGCGAGGAAGTCGGCGACGCGGTTTGCGTCAGGGGCGGCTCAGAGCTCACCAGGCTCAAGGCGATGCCCAGGGCGAGGGTGAGCACGCTGAAGAAGAAAATCAGCCATTTCATGGGAACGGGCACTCTCTCTTAATTAGGGTGAAGGGAACGGCGCGGGGAAAAATCGCGCCGGTGCCAACGCGGCGGCCAGCGCTGTGGGGATGGGCCAAGGGTCGCCGCCAAGCTGCGCGGCGAGCAGTTCGCCGGCCAGCAGCGCCGAGGTCAGCCCCCGGGAACCGTGGCCGCCACTCAGCCACAGGCCGTTTCGGGGCACGGTGGGGGCGGGAATCGGCCCGATGAGGGGCAGGTGATCTGGCGTCGTGCCCCGCAGAGCCGCTCGCCCACGCTGCACAGCGCCCAAATTCGCCACGAAATCCGGCAGGCCGATGGCAATTTGGGCGCGATTGGCCGTGTCGCTGACCGCGTCGGGGACGCAATCGGTGCGGTCGCGGTCGTAGGTTGCCCCCAACCAGTGCACGCCCGCCACCGCCGGCAGCGCGTACCCCGCTCCGGTGTACACCACGCGCAGCGATTCACTCGTCGGCGTCGCCAAAAAGCCGCTGATTTGCCCGCGCAGGGGCCGCAACGGCAACCCGTTGTCCGTGAGCGCGGCCAGCAGGGGCAACGCCGAGCCGGTGGCGAGCACTACTTGGGCGAATTCAGCGGTCTGCGCGGTGCCATCGGCGGTGAAATGCACGCGCCAACCGTCCGTCGTCGGCGCGAGCTGCGCGATTTCGCGGCACAACTGCACGGACACGCCCTGCAACAGGGCAGCGACGACGCACGGCGGGGCGACAAAGCCGCCGGTGGGATACCACGCGCCCCCGTGCGCCGACGCAAATCCCACGCAATCGCTCAGTTCAGCAGCGGTGAGCGCCGTGACCAACGTGGTCGGCGGGCGCAGGCGGTGGAAATAGGTGGTTTGTCGTTGCTGTTCGCGGTCATTCCAGGCGGCACGCACGGCGCCCACGGGCTGCCACGCCACGGACAGCGCCGCCAACTGCCCCGTGGTGTAGTGAAAACCGCTCCCAAACCACTGGTGATTGGTGGTGCGGGCGGCGTTGAGGAGCGGCATCACGAGGCCCACCGCGTTGCCGGAGGCTTCCGCTGCCACCTGGGCATGGCGATCAAACACGGTGACCGCCACCCCCCGGCGGTGCAGCGCGGCGGCGACCCCCGCACCGGCCAGTCCCGCGCCGATCACCGCCACCGGGCCAATCGCCGCCACCGGGGCGACGCCATCCAGCGGACGGTGGCCCATGAGCCGTTCCCGTTTGTGAAAGCCGACGCCCTTGTCCACGACGAATCCGGCTTCCTGGAAGGCGCGGCGCACGGCGCCGGCGGCGGTGAACGTGGCCCAGGTGCCCCCAGGTTGCGTGCGGGCAAACAGGGTGGCCGCCAGTTCGGGCGACCACATGGCGGGATTGCAGCGGGGGGCAAAGCCGTCGAGGAACCAGGCGTTGACCGCGCCGTGGAGCGTGTGTAAGGCGCTCACGTCGTCGAACAGCAGGGTGAGCGTGACCCGCTGGTCGTCGAGGGGAACCGTCCAACAGCCCGGTTCCGTGGGGGGATAGCCCGCCACCAGCGCCGCCGCCAGCGGGCGCAGCGCGTCGAAGGGGGCCAGGGCGCGGGCGAGTTCGGCGGCGGTGAGCGGATACCGCTCCACGGCCAGGTAATGAAATCGGCTGTGGGCCGGGGCATGGCGTCGCCAACAGTCCCAGGCGGCGAGGAAATTTAAGCCGGTGCCAAAGCCGGTTTCGCCCACGGTGAAGCGGTCGGCCCGGGCCAAGCGT
>DAIUCA010000032.1:0-18720 GCA_036846405.1 Candidatus Competibacteraceae bacterium | reverse complement strand
GTCGTCCCACGCCCACCGCCCAGTGTCGTTGTTCAGGGGCACCCGAATGAGTTGGCGCAGATGGCGGGCCGGCGCCTGCAAAAAGGGGTAATACACCGGGGTGAACGTGGTCACCGCGTCGCCGGTTCGGCCCACCGCCCCGCAGGCCGCGTGGATGGCCGGCACCAGCCCCGGCAACCACACCAGCCATTCCGCCTGAATGGTCCAGCCGTGGCGTGTGGCGAGATAGGCCATCACGGCGTCGATCAATTCGCGGGGCGGGTCGGTGTAACCAAACACCCCGTGATCGACCCGTCGATGAAGCGCCTGTAACACGGCCGGCGGCGAGGCAAAGTCCATATCGGCCACCCACAAAGGCAAAATATCGCTGCCGGCATAGCGGTTCCACTTGGTGCTTGCCGTGCCGTGACGGGGAATAGGCGTGTCAAACTGCGCCGCCCATTGGCGCATTTCCGCCGTCTGCAATTTTGATCCCGACGACATAGAACCAACCTCGATGGTGAACCCAATAGCTGCGTCAGACGCCCCCGCCCCCGACAGTTCCCCCACAACCATCGCGCTCGTGTGTCCCGAGGCCATTCACGACTGTCCCCAGGGCCTGGGCATCCGCTTTCTCGAACTGTTTCACACCCTGTCGCCCCAATTCGCGGTGACGCTGTTTTGTCCGCCCCCGGCCATCGCCCCCGCCCAGCCCCTACCGCCGCGCTTTGATCGCCATTTTCAGGTGGTCATCGTTCACGGGGCCGCCTTCGATTGGACGCGCCGCCGACTCGCGGCCGGCAATGCGCCATTTTGGGTGGTGGATTTGTACGACCCGTTTTTCGTGGAAAGCCTGCATTACGCCGCCTACGCCACGAGTCCCAGCGGGGAATGGCCCTTTTGGCGCGATCGCAGCCAATGGCAACACCAGTTGCAGCAGGGGGACTTTTTCCTCGCCGCCTCCGCCGCCCAACGGCTGTTTTACCTGGGCGCGCTGATGCACCTGGGCCGTTTGCAGCCCACCGCCTACCGAGACGATCCCCAATTTGCCCGCCTCATGGCCGTGGCGCCCTTTGGCAGCCACCACGCGGACGTGCCGCCGCCGCCCCGGCGCGAGGACACCCACTGGCGGGGCCGCGTGGCTGGCCTGGGTCACGACGATTTTTTGATTTTCTTTGGGGGTTTTTACGATTGGTACGACCCACTCACCCTGCTGGCCGCCGTGCGCCAACTGCTGCCCACCTTTCCCCAAATCCGCGTGATTTTTTGCGACGCCCCCCGCGCCGCCGATGCCTTGTCGGCGGCCCGAGGTCGGCAACAGGTGATCGACTGGGCCAATCAACACCAACTCCTCAACCGCGTGGTGTTTCTGCTGCCCTGGTTTCCCTACCCCCAGCGCCATCAGTATTTGCGCGAATTGGATTTGGCCGTGTGTCTACACCACCCGGGCCTGGAAACCGACCTGTCCTTTCGCACCCGCCTGGTGGATTACCTGCGGGTGGGCTTGCCGCTGATTTGCACCACCGGCGGCGGCGCTGAACCCCATCTCCAAGCCGCCGCCGGCACCCAATTTGTGTCCCCCCACGATCCCGCCGCTGTGGCCGACTGCCTGGCCGAACTCATCACATCGCCTCGCCAGCGCCACGACCTCGCCACCCGCAATCGCCATTACGCCGTTGCCCAGTTGGCGTGGGAAACCACCCTGGCACCGCTCCTCGCCTACTGCGCTAACCCCCACGCTGGCCCACCGCCGGCGCCGTCGTCGTTCAGACTCGCCCGCGATTACGTGCGCCGCCACGGCTGGCGCCACACCCTAGGCAAGCTGTGGCAGCGATGGCGCGGCCAACCGCCGGCATCGCCGCCCCCATGACGCGCCTCTCTGTAGTAATGCCCACCTACAACCGCGCCGCCCTGCTGGAGCGCACGGTGAACCAGCTCTTCGAGACCCAACGGTCGTTTGCCGATTGGGAGCTTCTGGTGGTGGACGACGGCTCGACCGACGCCACCCCGCGCATGTTGGAACGCCTGGCCCACCGTTGGCCGTTGCGATGGCAATCCCAAGCCAATCGCGGCCCCGGCGCGGGCCGCAACGCCGCCGTCGCCCAGGCCCAGGGGGAATTGCTGGTGTTTATCGGCGACGACATTTTTGTGTCGCCCCACTTTCTCACGGCCCACTGGGCGGCCTATCGCCAAGCCCCCCGCCGCGAACACCACGGGGCCATTGGCTGGCTCGAATGGCATCCCGAGATTCCGATGACCCCCTTTCGCCGCTGGATTCACACCCAAGGGCTGCAATTCGGCTACGGCTGCCTGCCGCCCACCTCCCCGCTGCCCTTTGCGTTTTTCCACACGGCCAATGGCGCCGTGAGCCGCGCCGCGTGGGATGCGGGCGGCCCGTTTCGCGAGGATTTGGGGGAATACGGCTGGGAGGATGTGGAATTGGCCTATCGCTACCAGCAACAGGGCCTCATGGAGCTGCAACTGGTGGCCGTCGCCCGGGGCCATCACCACCATCTCATCGACCTGCGCCACGCGAGCCGTCGGCGCCGCCTCACCGGCCAAGCCGCGCGCCGACTGCTGCGGGTCCAACCGACCCTGGCGGAGTTTCTCAAAGCGCCGTTTTACGCGCGCCATCGGGCCTGGTTACGCCATGTGGGTCGGGTTACGCCGCTGCTGGACGGCGTGATGGCCCTACTGGATTACTGGGATCGTCACCACCGCGCCGTGCCAATTCCGCTCATTCGCCGTCTGCTCTGGTGCTACTACTTTGCCGGCTTTGCCGAGGAACCTGCCCCATGACCCCCGCGCTCACTGTCCCCCGTCCAGCGACCAAAGTCGCCGTCGTCATCGTCAACTGGAACGGCGGTGATTTACTCGCCCGCTGCCTCGACGCCCTGTTGGCGCAAACCCGCCCGGCGGATCGCATTCTGGTGGTGGATAACGACAGCCAAGACGGCTCGTGGGACATCGCCGCCGAGATCGCAGCCCGTCATCCCGCCGTCCACTGTCTGCGGTTGCCCCTCAACCTGGGGTTTGCCGCCGCAAATAACCTGGCGGTGCGCCAGTTGGTGGATATGGATTGGATCGCCCTCCTCAATCCGGATGCCTTCGCCGAGCCCACCTGGCTGGCCGAGCTGCTGGCCTATGCCGAGGGTCATCCCGACTGTGCGGCCATCGGCAGTTGTCAACTCGACGGCCACGATCCCCAGCGACTGGACGGCACCGGCGACATTTACCACGCCAGCGGCAAGGCCTGGCGGGACAACCAAGGCCGCTCGGTGGCCGATTGGCAGGCCGCAGGCAATGGCGATGCGGGGACGATTTTTAGTCCCTGCGGGGCGGCGGCCCTCTACCGCCGGGCGGCGTTTCTCGCCGTGGGCGGCTTCGATGAGGCGTTTTTTTGCTACATGGAAGACGTGGATTTGGGCGCCCGCCTGCAACTGGCGGGTTACACCGTGGGCTTTGCCCCGCGCGCCGTGGTGCATCACCTGGGGTCAGCCACCAGCGGCGGCGCCGACAGCCGATTTGCCCAGTACTACGGCCACCGCAACCTGGTGTGGGTGTACGCGAAGGTCATGCCCTGGCCCCTGTGGCTGCGGTATCTCCCCCAACACCTCCTGCTGAACCTGGCTGACCTCGTCTATTTCTGCCTACGCGGTCGCGGCGCGACGGTGTTCCGCGCCAAATGGGACGCTCTGCGGGGTTTGCCGGCCATGCTGCGTCAACGCCACACCATTCAACGCCGCGCCGTGCTCTCGGCGGCGGCATTCGACCAACGCCTTGCCCACGGCACCCAACGGCCCTACCTCGAAAAACTCGCCCGCGCCAACGGGCGCTAGGACGTCTCTATGCACCATCTCGCTAATTTTTCCCGACAGTTCAAAGCCCAACAGTTCGCCACCTTTCTGCAACACGAAGACATTTCCTGTGAACTGCGGCAGTTCGCCACCGATGACGATTGGGAACTGTGGATTCATCGGGAAGACCAGCTCGACGCCGCGCGCGTCCATTACGCGGCGTTTTGCGACCAACCCCAGCATCCAGCCCACCAGTTCGCGCCCTCGCCAACACTGCCGCCCAAAACTTCCCGACGAAGGGCGCCGCGCCGCGCGATTCGCCGCTACCGCCTGGACATCCCCATCACCCTGGGACTGCTGGCCATCAGCGCCGTGGTGTTTTTGCTGCGCTACACCGATTACGGCCTCTGGGTGTACAGCGGCCTGCTGATTTCCCACGGCGCCCATCTGCAACTCGTGTTCGGCGGCGAAGTGTGGCGGCTCCTCACGCCGATTTTTCTCCACTTCGGGCTGTTGCATCTGCTGTTTAACGGCCTGTGGATTTACCAACTCGGCAGCGCCGTCGAGACCGCCGAGTCATCGACCTTTCTGGTGCAACTGGTGGTCGCCGTGGGCGTACTGTCGAATCTCGCGGAATTCGCCTTCAGCGGCCCCAACTTCGGCGGGTTATCCGGCGTGGTGTACGGCCTGTTTGGCTATATCTGGATGCAGTCGCGGCGCCCGCGCTCGGCCTATTTCATCGACAACGGCCTGGTGGCCTTCATGTTGGCGTGGTTAGTGGTCTGCTTTACGGGATGGCTCGGCCCGATTGCCAATTTCGCCCATTTGGGCGGGCTACTCGTGGGCATGGGATGGGGCCTCGTGAAGCCCCGCTGAGGCATTACGCCAGGTGACGGCGCCCCAGATACTCGTAGGTCTGCATTTCCTGTAGGCGACTCACCACCCGCTGGTATTCAAACCGCAGCTTGTCCCCCCGATACAGCCCGTCGATGGGGGCCGCCGCCGTGAGGATGAGTTTCACATTGCGGTCGTAAAACTCGTCGATCAGCATCAAAAAGCGCCGCGCCTGGTTATCCAAATGGGCATCCATCGCGGGCACATTCGCCAACAGCACCGTGTGGAAACAGCGGGCAATTTCGATGTAATCCGCCGCTCCACGCGGGCCGTCGCACAAGGCGAAAAAGTCAAACCACACCACGCCATCCGCCAAACGGCGCGTGGGAATCTGGCGCCCTTCAATATCCAAAGGCGCGTGGGCTTCCCCCGGCTCAGGCGCGAGGGCGGCAAAGCTCTCTTCCAACAATTGATCGGCGCGTTCGTCGAGCGGCGCGTGAAAAATCTCTGCTTTGGCGAGATACCGCAGGCGGTAATCCGTGCCGCCGTCCACATTTAAGACGTCCATATGCTGTTTGATGAGGGCGATGGCCGGTAAAAACCGCGCCCGTTGGAGGCCGTCCTTGTAAAGCAGGTCGGGGACAATGTTAGACGTGGTCACAAACACCACCCGCCGCGCAAACAGCCCGGTGAGCAGCCCCGCCAGCATCATGGCGTCGGTGATGTCGGTGACAAAAAACTCGTCGAGACAGATGACCCGCGCCTTGGCGGCGAAGCGGCTCGCCACGATGTCGAGCGGGTTTTGCTGTTGGGACAGGGTGCGCAGTTCCCCGTGGACCTTCTGCATAAAGCGGTGGAAATGGAGTCGGCGCTTTTGCGGAAACGGCAGGGCATCGAAAAAGGTGTCCACCAGATAGGTTTTACCGCGACCTACCCCCCCCCAGAGATACAGGCCGCGAATGGCCGGCGGCAGCGGCTGTTGGCCCCGCAGGCGTTGCCAGAGGGTGGGCGCGGGAGCCGCGTTCGCCGCACACAGTTGGTCGTAGATCACTTGCAGTCGCCGCACGGCGGTTTCTTGGGCGGGATCGTGAATAAATCCGGGGCGGGCCAAATCTTGGCGATAGCGGTCGTAGGGCATTAGCGGGGCGGCAGGTATTGGGACCAGTCGTGGCGCAGGTCGCCGAAGGCAAAGAAATTGGGATTAATCAAGGACGGGCGGGCGTTGTAGCGCAGGGGCTGCATGGCGAAGTCGGTTAAGCCGCCGCCGGCCTCTTCGATGAGGATCTGGGCGGCGGCGGTATCCCACTCGGCGGTGGGGCCAAAGCGGGCGTACAAATCCGCCGCGCCCTCGGCCACCAAGCAAGATTTCAAGGCGCTCCCCACGGAGTGATAGCGATGATCGCCGAGCTGTTGGAGATAACGGCGCAGAGAACCCCGGGCCTCGGTGCTGCCGCCCACGCACAGGGCCGGTTCCCCCAGGGGACGGGTGTAAATGCGTTTCTGGCGACCGTCGGGCCATTGTTTGTAGGCGCCGCCACCCCGCCAGGCGAAGTAGGTGATGGCCATTTCGGGCACATAAATCAGCCCAAATACGGCTTTTTGGCGGTGAACAAGGGCGATATTCACGCAAAACTCGCCCCGGCGCTGGACGAATTGCCAGGTGCCATCCAGGGGATCCACCAGCCAAAGGGTGTCCCAAGCGGCGCGTTCGGGCCATTCCGGCAATGCGGCTTCTTCAGACACGCAGGGAATGTCGGGGGTGAGTTCATGCAAGCCGGCGACGATCACGTGGTGGGCGGCCATGTCGGCTTCGGTGAGCAGGCTACGGTCGGCTTTTTCGCTCACCGCAAAGGGTGTGCGATAGATCGCCGAGATTTTGCCGCCGGCCTTGCGGGCAATCTGGGCTACCGAGGCGACCAACGGGGCCAGTTGCGCGGGCGGGAAGAGATCCATGGGCGTTCTCGTTAGCGACGGCGCTGTTGTAGATGGTCGCGGGCCAAATACAGCGCCAGCAGCGACCGGGCTTCGGTGCAATCGTCCCGCGCCGCGAGTTGCTCTAGGGCCGACAGCGGCCAGGGAATCACATCCAAGGGTTCGGGTTCGTCCCCCACCAACGCCGCCGGATACAGCCCTTCGGCCAGCACAATCTGCGTGCGATGGCCCACGTAATTCGGCGCCATGCTCACCGCTTTCAGTGGCGTGAACTGGGTCGCGCCGTACTTCACCTCTTCCATCAACTCGCGATTCGCGGCCATCGAGAGGGATTCGCCGGGTTCCGCCCGCCCCTTGGGCAGAGCCAACTCGTAGCGTTCCAAGCCCACGGCGTATTCCCGAATCAACAACACGGTGTCGGCGTCGAGGAGCGGCACGATGAGCACGGCGGCGATGGTCGTACCGCCGGGCAGCCGCTCGAAATCCGCCGCCACGCCGTTGGAAAAGGTCAACTGCACCCGTTCCACGGTGAACAGGCGGCTGCGGGCCACCACATCCACCTGGGTAATGTGCGGCAGCGGGGGCGGCGGCGGGATGGTCGGCACCGCCCGTAAGGGGTCATCGCTCACCGTTGGGCGGTCCGTCGCAGGGTGCCGGAGGGCAGCCAAATCGTCGTGCCGCTGGGTAAAGCCACCCGATTGCCCCGGGCCGGCGGCAACCACGCCTGGTTGAGCTGATTCAACACGGCTTGATCGAAGCCAAAGCGGTCTGCGACCTGAGCTGCCCGCAGGGGCTGCGTTAACACGGTGCGTTCCCAATTGCGGGGCCGTTCAAAGTTCACGCCCTCGGGGAAAAACTGTTCGTGGTTTTTCGCCACTTCCCGCGCCGCCAAAAACTGGGCGTAGAAATTGCGCGAGGCAAAGCCGAACAGCGGCCCGTCATAACGCCACACGATGGCGCCAAAATCCGTGCCGAACGCCCGCCGCGCCCGCGCCATGCCGCCCACCCCGTGGTTGTACGAGGTGATCGCCAGGGGCCAGGCCCCCAGGCGGTTGTAAGCGCTTTGGAGATAACGGGCCGCGCCCCGCGCCGCCGTCACCGGCTCTAAACGCTCGTCCACCGCCTGGTTGACCACCATGAAATCCTTCGCCGTCGCCCGCATGAATTGCCACATGCCGGACGCGCCCACATTAGAAACCGCGTGGTTTTGGAACGAAGACTCCACATGGGGAAGATAGGCCAGGTCCTCCGGCAGGCCCAAGGCGCGGAACTCGGCGCGGAAGTCATCTAAATACCGCGTGCTCCGCGCTAACCCCGCCTTGTAGCGCTCGCGAATGCCCCGCTGGCTGCGCAGCCGTTCCGCCGCGCCCTGCACCGGGGCGTTGTGTTCGCGCAACAGCGCTACCATCGCCTGTTGACGGGTGCTGAGGGGCCGATTGGTCGCCACCGCCGCCTCCAAATCGCGCAATTCTTCGCGCAGCCCTTCCCGATAACGCCGCACAAACTCCCGCTGTTCCTGGGTTAAGCCTTCGCCACCGCCGGCCGGCAAGTCGATCACGCGGTAAATCACGCCCATGTGCCGGTCGTCGTGCAGGACGTATTGCCCCAACCGCCAGCGGGTGTAGACGTTGCGCCAGAACACCACTTGCGGTTCTAACGCGGCCGGGCGGACGAACACGCGGTTATCAGCGTCGAAGGGTGCCGGCGCGGTGGGGGCGACCGGTAGTTGGGCCTTAGGGGTTTCGGGCGGCGGCGGCGGCACCGTGGCGCAGGCGGACAGCAGGGCAATCGCCACACAAACAAAGCCGCGAATCACAACCATCATGAAAAAACCTCGGGAGTTACGAGAAGAGCAAAGGGATCGCGCCGTCACGGCAACCGCCCTTGGAAATCGAGACGGCGACCGCCGTCGGCGGTGGGCTGGCCAATAAAGTTAACCCATTGATTTAACTCGGTTGGTGCAGTGCGGCGCGGACGAAATAACAGCTCGCCACGGTAGCGACGGCCCGAATCGAGGGTCAAGCGACCGTCGAGGGCCAAGGGCCCCCCCTGATCGCGGGCCGTGATCTCAATCATCGCGCCATTTTGCTGCACTGCAAACTGCACCGGGCCAATCGCCGCGTCGTTCATGGCGGTGAGTCGCAGGGGCGCTAACTCGAGGGTCGCGGCGAGGGCTTGGGGCCAAAAGTCAGGGGCGGTGGGCGGCCACGACGCGATCACCCCCTGACCGTTGAATTGGAGATCGCCGTCCACCGGTAACGCCGCCGCCGCCGGCCACAGTCGTTTCACCGTCGACCAAGACAGCTGGGCCGCCGTCACGGTCAGGCGGGTCGTGGCCCAGCGGCGGGCGATGGCGAATTCCACGGTCTCGCCTCGGGGCTGATTGGCCGTGGGCGCCACCACCGTCGCGGTCACCACCACGGCGAGTTCGCCGAACAACAGGGCCGTGGGCTGCCATCGCCAGGCCAGGCGGTCAATGACCACGGTATCCAGGCGCCCATGGCGCAGTTCGCCCGCCGCCACCGTGCCCTCCACGGCGCTGGCGGTGAGCGATTGCCCCAGGGTTTGGGACGCCAACCCCCACAAACCCGCCGCCGGCAAGCGCAGCCCAAGGGCAATCACCAGCAGCACCACAAACAGGCTGCTGTAAACGGCGATTGCGCGGCTCATGGCGACGGCCTCGTGGGCGGCGCGGCCGTCAAAATCAGCCGCGCATCTACCCGTCCCACCTCGGCGACCCGCCGATCCAGGCGTGCCTGGGTCACGGTCACATCGCCGGCAGCGGTCACCGCCACCAGCCATTCCATCAACGCGTCGAATTCCACCCCTTCAAACTGCACCAACAGGGCGTTCGGCCCGTCATTCGTGGCGCTGCCCTGGGGTTCGATGCGGCGAATCGCCTGATTGACCGCGAATTGCGCGGCAAGCGCGTCGATGCGCACCAGCAACGGCGCTGCCGCCGTGCCGTTTGCGCTGGTCGCCCCCGCCTTTCCGGCGCTCGGCAGGCGGTCAACCGCCTGCTGCATCCACGCCACATCGGCCCGCGCCTGCTGCGCCGCCGCCTGCGCCTGGCGATAGCGCGCGTAAAACGGCTCGATCGCCCCCAAATAGCCCGCCACCAGCAGCAACACCACGCCGCCGCCGGCCACCAGGCCCTGTTCCCGCACCGCAAGCGACTGCCACCAGCCGTTCATGGACGCGTTTCCCCCACAGCCAGCACCAGGCGGGTGTCGTTGGCCTGGTTGCGACGGCGGGTTTCGACGGTCACCGCCAGGCCATTCACCGCCTGCAACGCCTGTTGCAACGCTGCGATGTCCGCAGTGGCCCCGCCGGCCAGCTGCAACGCCAACTGGCCGTCCTGATAATCCAGCTGTTGCAGCGACAACGCGGATGCCGTGCGCAAGGCCGGCGCCGCTTTCGCCAACAAACCGACGAAATCCGCCGCCGGCGCGGCGGTTTGGGTGCGCAATAGCCCCTCCAGCTGGGCGCGGGGATTGACAATCCGCTGCACGTCCGGAGCCGCCGCCTGCAACAGCGCCACCATGTCGGCCTGCAACTGGGCGCGTTCTTGTTGCCATTGGCGCCACTGCACCGCGTTGTGGGCCAGCTGCACCGCCATCGCCAGCAGCAACAGCGCCGCCACGCCCCGCCAGGGTCGCCATGCGGCCAGAGATTGCTTGGCGAACGGCCCTTGGCGCAGGTCGAGGGGCGCCGACCCAAGGGTCAACTGGGCCACAAACGGCGGCGCATTCGCCGTCGCGTCGGCACATGCGTCTTCGATCACCGCCGCTTGAGCCCCCCCGTCGGGCGCGGCATCGGGCCAGGTCGCCGCCCACCACCGGCGAAAGGTCGCCGTTTCAGCAGCAAAGCCCGTCTCGCCGTCCCAATACAGCCAGCGCCGTCCGTCCCCATCCGCCACCGGCCCGTTGTGGGGCGGCAACAACAAACCGTCCGGATAGATCGCCACCGGGTCGATGCCCACGGCCTGGAGCGTGGCGAGCCACTGGTGCACCTGGGCCACGGCCACCGCCGCCACGAGCACGCCGTCGGCGGTGGCATGGCCCAGGGCCACGTGCATCTCGTCCGCATCGTCCACCAGCCATTCTTCCAAGCTGTAGCGGGCGACCTGCCGCCAATCCCGCCGCCGCCCCGGCAACGCGAGACGGGTCACCAACACCGGTTCCAGGGGCACCGCCAGGGCCACCGGCCGCGGGCCAAGCTGGGCCGCGAGGGTCGCCCAATCGCCAACCACCGTGTCGCCATTGGCCAGGCGCAATTCCCCGTGCTGTTCGTTGCGCCAGAGCAACAAAGGCGCCGACGCGGGCCGCTGCAAGGCCATCAGCGGATACCCCAGCGGCGCCAGAGGGTGACCACGCCGCCGTCGGGGGCACGGCGTTGGAGCGCCGTGGTGAGGGTGACCTCGCCGGCGCCGAGGGTTGCGGTGGTGCGCAGTTCAAAGTGGCGGCTGTTCACGGCGAGCATCGACGGGGCGGTTTCGGTGGCGGCACCGCCCGACTCGGTGGGCAGCGGCCATTCGCGGGTGAGATCGGCCACCTGTCGAAAGGGACGTTGTTGGATCATGGCATTCGCCTCGCGCTCGGAGCGGTTGAAAATCGCCTGCAACAGCAGGGGCGGCGCGGTGTTGACATTCACCGGCGTGGGCTGGGGCAGCACGGTCACGAAGGGCTGTAGACGGCGAACATGGGCCGCAGTCAGTCCGGCCACCTGCCGCAGCTCGCCGAGGGTTTGGAAGGGGCGATTGGCCGCGCGGGTGGGCGGCGATTGTTGGGCGTAAAACCGCGACTCAGCACCGCCGGGAAACCGTTCCACATCGTCGGCGTCGAGCCAATCCAAGATGGCGTTGAGCAGCTCGGGGGGCAGTTCGAGCAACGCGAGTAACCGTGCTAGGGCCGCCGCTTGGGCCGCATCCACGGGCGCCGGTCCGGTGACTGTCCCAGGGGCGTTCGGCGGCGCGGCGATGAGGCTGTTGAGATTCAAGCGCCCCTGCAAATCCGCGAGGGCCAATGTCACCGTGCCGCCCTCCACCGAAAACTCGGCCGAATTGGCCCAGGCCTCGTCCAAATGATCGACCTCACCCGCCTTGGCGTCAGCCGCGAGCACCTGGGCGGCCCAACGGGTGCCGCTGGTGGCATAAATCAGCGCCTGTTGCTGATGCAGCGCGACGGTCACCAGGCGACTGGTGCGATCTAATTGCGTCGCTAATCCGGTCGCCGCAATCGTCGCTAAAAACAGCACCAGCAAAACCATTAACAAGGCAATGCCGCGAGACTTCATGGCACTCCGGTTTTATTGGGTTTAACTGCGGGGCTATCGATAAGCCACAGACGGGTTAATTCCACCCCCTCGGCGAGGCGTAATTGCCATTCCACCGCGAGGGGTAGCAGTGGGGCATTCGCATTCGTCGGCAACCATTCGTCTTGCCATTGGCGATCCGCGTCTAAATAACGCCATCGCAGGGCGGTGACCCCACTCAACACCGCGGTTTCTTGCCCGGCGGCGGCGCCGATTAAGGCCACATCCCGCCATAAAAAGCCGTCGGCTTGGCGCCAGCGCACCTGGCGCAGATCGCTGGTGGCCGCACTTTGGGGCAGCGTGGGCCAGCCGCCGCGCACGAACTGCCATTGGGCCGCCTCGCCGCGAAATGGGCGTTGGCGTTCGCCCCAGGTATCCGTCGTTTCGTAGTCCAACAGATGCAGGATGTCTCGTTCGAGAAGGAGTTGGGCGCGGGTTAATTCGTTTAATCGCTGCAATTCGGTTTCGATCATGCGCCGCGTATTCAGCAGACTATTTAAGCCGCTATACGCCGCCGTCCCTAAAAACGCGAAAATGGTTAATGCCACTAATAATTCCAGCAGCGTTAATCCGGCGCTTTTTCGGCGCTTCATGCGGCACGGGGTTTTTGGGCATTTGATGGTCACGGTTCGGCCCATAGCCCGGTGAGTTCGGCGACTAATTCGTTCGCCCCCGCCGTCGCCGTAAACACCCGCACAGTGAGCCGTCGCAGGGTCGCGGTGCCCACGGTGAGCGGCTCGCTTTGGGTATCGACGCGCCAATCGCGACCGCCAAAGCGCGTGGATTCGCGGGTGGTGCCCAGGGTGGGGGCGGTGGGCGAAAGCAATTGGTTATTGAGGGTGTTCGTCGCCAGCCACTGGCCCCAGCTGCGGTCCGCCAGGCGGGCCGTGGCGAGGGCGGCGTTGCCCGCCACCTGAAGCGTCGCACCCAGGGCGAGGGCCAGCACCGCGAGGGCCACCAGCATTTCCAGCAGCGTGAAGCCTTGAGAACGGCCATGCATCACGGCTCGGCCTCGCGGCGGGTGTCGAGAACGATCAGGCCGCGGGTGTCCCGCCCCAGCTGTTGATCGCCAAACGCTAGCGAAAAGGCGGTCACCGTGCCGTCGGCCCAAAAACCGATGTGCGGCTGTTCGGGCCAGGGATCCAATGAAATGAGTTGGTTATCGACCCGCAGGGCGGTGGGCAGCGCGTTTGGCCACGGTGTTTCGGCGAGCAACGCAGGCGCGGTGTCGTCATCCGCGTGTTGCCACAGGCGATAGCCCGCCGTGCCGATGCCCAGGCTGTAATGGCGCTGCTCCAGGAGGGCGGCGTCGGCCTGGCCGTTGAGCTGAATCGCCCACTGTTCCAACGACGCCCGCTCCGCATCGGCAGGACGCACCGCCAGCACGGCCACGCCAGTCAACAAAGCCATCAATGTGAGCGACACCAGCAGCTCCAGGAGGGTGAAGCCGAGGGGCGATCGCCGCCGGCTAGCGTGCAGGCCCATGGAAAATGTCGCCCTCCACCCCCTCGCCGCCCAACAGGCCATCCGCTCCCAGGGAATACACGTCGAAATCGCCTCGCTGGCCGGGTTGCAGATATTGGTACGGACGGCCCCACGGGTCGGCGGGCAAGAACTCCAAATAGCCGCCAACCCGCCATTTGGTCGGTTCCGGTGGCTGGGTGGGCCGATTGACCAGCGCGTCGAGGCCCTGGTCGGTGGTGGGATAACGGAAATTGTCCAGGCGATAGAGGTTGAGGGCGCTGGCCAGCGCCCGCAGATCCTGTTGGGCTTTCACCACGCGGGCCTCGTCGGGACGATCCATGATGCGGGGCACAATCACCGCCGCCAAAATCCCCAAAATCACCACCACCACCATGATTTCGATCAACGTGAACCCGTTGCGCATCGCTGTTATTTCTCCGCAGGTAAATTACACCGCCACAGTTTATCCCGAGCGTTAGCCCATGGCGTTATTTATCCCGGCCGTTCACTCGTGCCATTTGAATGCCCAAAACGACGGCATAGAAGATGGGCAACTGAATTACTGTGGGGCATTTTACGACGCGGCCACGGCTACCGAATTATTGAATCAACTCCGCGCCCAATTGCCGTGGCAACAATTGCCGATTGTGTTATTCGGCAAATCCCATTTACAGCCGCGTTTAATTTATTGGTGTGGCGACCGCGATTACCGTTATTCGCGGCAGACTTTGGCGGCACGCCCCTGGCCGCCGCTGCTCGCCACCCTCCGCGACCAGGTAAACGCCGCGACCCAGCGGGCGTTTAACCATGTGCTCGTGAATTACTACCGCCAGGGCGGGGATTCCATGGGCTGGCACAGCGATGACGAGCCGGAATTAGGCGATCAACCCGCCATTGCCTCGTTGAGTCTGGGGGATGAGCGCCGTTTTCTCCTGCGCCACCGCGCAAAACCACTAAAAGCCGCGTTGGTGTTGGGCCATGGCAGTTTGCTGCTGATGCACGGCCCGTTGCAGCGCCATTGGCAACATGCGCTCCCCAAAACCCGCCGCCCGATGACAGGCCGCATCAATTTGACCTTTCGCCGCATTGGCCCGCCATTCGAGTGCCCAAGGGCGGCGAATTAAAATTACTGGCCTTGGCCCAGGGAATAACCCCGTTCGCCGTCGAAATTGCGCAGGGTTTCGCATTTAATAAAATCTAATTCCGTCGCCGAAATGCGCGTAATGAGATCGGCGATTTGGCGATTATTCAGCGGCCCAGAAGTCGCCATAAAGCGACACCGCCAATGATCCGTGCAAAAGGTTTCGGGCAGCCCGTCGGGCCACACTTTCACGCCCCGATTGGTAATCATCAGCAGCTCAAAATCCTCCCCGGTCGCCGTCTTTAAGAGCGTCGCAATCCGCGTGGCATCTCGATTGGCTTCGTTTAGGAAAATGTCCACGCCCACGGTTTCCTTTTTGGCCGACGGTTTGGGCTGATAGGTCTTCAAATTCAAGGTCTTGTTGGCGCCGTATTGGGCCACCGGCAGCTGTTCGGGCTGTTGGCCCAGGCGGTCCGCAATGGCTTGGGCAAAGGCTTTGGTGCCGACCTTCTGGCGGCTGATGCCTTCTTTATAGATGTCGTAGGTGTGGATGCCGTCTTCGAGGGTGCGCAGCCAAGCGTTGTGCACGCGGGCGGCGACGTCCTGTTGGTTGATATGGGCCAACATCTGCACGGCACCCAGCAGCAGCCCGGACGGATTCGCCAAATCCTGGTTCGCTCGCCGTGGCGCCGAGCCGTGAATCGCCTCGAACATCGCGCCCAGCTCGCCCACATTGGCCGACCCCGCCAAACCCACCGAGCCGGCAATTTGCGCCGCCACGTCGGACAAAATGTCCCCGTAGAGATTGGGCATCACGATCACATCAAACACATTGGGCGTATCGGCGAGCTTGGCCGCGCCAATGTCCACAATCCAATGTTCCCGTTCGAGTTCCGGATATTCCGCGCCGATGTCGTCGAAAATCTGATGAAACAGCCCATCCGTGTGTTTCATGATGTTGTCCTTCGTGAAGCACGACACCTTTTTGCGGCCATAGGCCCGCGCGTATTCAAAGGCGTAACGCACGATTTTTTCGGTGCCCGGGACGCTAATCAGCTTCAAACACTGGAACACCTCGTCGGTTTGGCGATGTTCGATGCCGGCGTACAGGTCCTCCTCGTTTTCGCGGACGATGACCAGATTCATGCCCGGATGCTTCGTATCCACAAAAGGCGCGTAAGCCACGCAAGGCCGCACGTTCGCATACAGGCCCAGGGTCTTGCGAATGGTCACGTTCAGACTCTTAAAACCGCCGCCTTGGGGGGTGGTGATGGGCGCCTTCAGAAACACCCGCGTGCGGCGCAGCGATTCCCATGCGGCGGGTTCGATGCCGGCACTGTGGCCCCGCTGATACACCGCTTCCCCCACCTCAATAAACTCCAAATCCAGCGCCGCACCCGCCGCCTGGAGGATGTGGAGCGTGGCATCCATGATTTCCGGCCCAATGCCGTCTCCGCGCGCCACGGTGATCGGTGTGTTTTTCATCAGTACAGCCCTTTGCGTAAATGGATAAGACGGCTTTGTGTCAGTCATCCACCGCGGCGTTCACCCGCGTCCTATCCCAAGGGGAGATGTGCCCGGGGTAACACTTCGACACCGTCGGCCTGCAAGACCACGCGGCCCTGACGATCCTGTTGCTGCACCGCAAACCGCCACGACGCCCCATCGCGTTCGCTGCGCCATTGCAAGCGCCCCCCATCCACCGGCGTTCCGCGCAGGGAACTAATGCGCTGCACCACCCAGCCGCGGGCCTGGCGATGCCGCGCATAACCGCGCACCAACTGTTCCACCGCGAGCCATCGCCCCAACTGGCCCCACAGCGCCGCCGTCGCCGCTGTCGGCGCCACCCCGTGGAGGATTTCTGGCGCCGATTGCACCCAGGCTGACCCCCAGTCATCGCCCAATGTCACCTGTTGCACCGCGTGAAATAGGGGGCCGTCATCCAACCCGCCGTAAAACATCGCCGCCGACTCGGCCAACGCCGTCGCCATCGCCGCGTTATCCACTCCAAACGGCGGCGCAAACCCTCGCGGCGCCTGGGGATCGACCACCGCGATGCCTCGATACCAAGGACAATCCGCGCCCAACGGCCCCATGCGCACCTCAAACCGCCGCGTATTCGGCTCGCGGCTGGACGCGGGCCGCAGTTCGATGCCCCAGTTGACGCCCTCGGGTGGCAACACCGCCCGATGGAGCCGCTGCCAGTCTTGCCAGCCCACGTGATGCTGGGGAAATAGGTGTTCCAACAGGGCAATGCCGTGAACCAACGCCACCATCGGCGACATCACGCCCTCGTCGTCCTCGCGGCAATCGTCCAAATAGGAGTCGCCGTAACGGTCGAGACGCTTGTAAAACCGCCATTCGCCGTTGCCCAACGCGATGAGCCGCCCGCGCTGCAACAGCACCGACGCTTCTTGGCCCATCTCCGCCGTATCGCAAAATGCCGCCGGCGCGGAGCTGGGCGGCGCGGCGGTGAACGCGTAGGGACAAGGCCCCGCCACCACCTCCGCCGCCGTAACCTGCCCCCATTCCCGTCGGAAAAAATGCGCCCCCTGGGCCGCCGTCAACAACGCCACCTGTTGGGCGCGAAACGCCGCCGCGATCTCGGGAGTCACCATGCCCCCCTCGTCGAGCTGCCACGGCGACCAGTGAATCACCGTGGCCCGTCGGCCCTGCTGGTGCCAACGACTGGCGTAACGGGCCAAACTTTCGTTCGCACAGGCGTAATCCGCCTGGCCGGGATTGCCAAACCGCCCGGCAATCGACCCAAACAGCACCACCCGCGGTTGGGTCGGCGGCCACGCCGCATCCAACACCTTCACCAGAGAAAGCTTGGTGGCCATCACCCGCGCCATCGAGGCGGCGGTTTTGTCCCGCAACCAGCGGTCTTCCAGCAGTCCCGCCCCGTGAATCACCCCGTCCAGGCGACCGTATTGCATCAACAACCCCGCCAACAGCGCCCGACAGGCGTCCTCATCGGCGATGTCTACGCAGCGATAGTCCACCGCGACGCCCGCCGCCTGGAACGCGGCGAGTTGCCGACGAAGCTGCTGCTGGTGCCAGCGGGCGGTGACCTGCGTTTCGAGCTGCGCGGGGGTCAAGGACGCCCCATCGGCGACCGACGGCTCCAGCAGCACCGCCTGGCGCAGCGCCGCGCGGTCGATGAAATCCCCATCGTCCGGCACCCAGGGCGTGCGACCGACGATCACCATCGTGCCGTGGGCCGCCGCTAGAGCCGGAGCCAGGGCCAGGGCACAGGCCGCCGTGATGCCGCGCCCCCCGCCGGTCACCAGCAACACGGCGTTGGGCGGCAGGGTTTCCCAGGGTTGCGCGCGCCAACGGCTGGGCAACAACCGCCACGCGCACCGTTCGCCGGCCCAATAGCCCAATTCGGCGGACGCGGGCGGGGGCGTCGCGCACAAATCGGCCCATTCCGCCGCCACCACGGCGGTCAACGCCGTCTCGTCCATGGCGTCGGGCGGCGGCACGTCCACCAAACGGGCGCGAAAATCCCCCGCGCCTTGGTTCCATTCCCGATTCAGGGTGTGCACCAGGCCAGTCAGCCCGCCCAGCAACGGCGAACCGACGCTCAGGCGTTCGCGGCCCAAATCGCCCCCCATGCCGGTGAGCAATAACAGCCGTCCCCCCGCGCAAAACGCGGCATGTTGCGCGGCTAACGTGCTGAATAACGCCGAATACAGGGCGTCCACGGCGTCGGCGGCTACGGTGCGCAGGTCGAGAATCGCGTGGGTAGGCAGGGCGATGGGCGTCGCCAGCCAAGTCGCCGCCACCACCACCGGCGGCAACATCGCCGCGTCGGCGGTCGGGGCGGCCAACGGGGCGGCATAGCGGGTCACGAGCAGCCGAGACAGGGGCAGTTCCACCGAATCCGCGACGGCGGTGGGCTGCGGACCGGTCTCGGCCACCTCAAAAGGGACGGGGCGGGTCTCTTGATCCGTGGGGGCAGTCACCGCCGCCGCCAAGGCGCCCAACGTGGTTAAACGCTCCAACGGTTCCGCCGCGCGCAGCCGCGCGGCTTGAGGCGAAGTGAGCGTTTTCGTCCACGCGCCGACGATTTCCACCCGCTTAATCGAGTCGATGCCCAAATCGGCTTCCATATCGCGGTCGAGGCCGAGCATCGCCGCGGGATAGCCCGTGCGCTCTGCGGCAATCGCCAACAGAGTCGCGGTGGGATCGCTCGCCGACACCGAGATCGGTGGCGAAATAGGGGCGGGCGCCGGCAGCGGCGTCGCAATCGGTGCCGCGATGGGCGCGGAAATCGGCGCAAGCGACGGCGTTGGCGCTGCGATGGGGGCGGGC
>DAIUCA010000031.1:0-18982 GCA_036846405.1 Candidatus Competibacteraceae bacterium | reverse complement strand
TAAAGTTCTGCATAGGCGGTTCGGGATAGGCGACTCATGGCGCGTTCTCCTGGGCGATTGGCCCCATCATTTCGCCGCGAAATCCGTAAACCGCCTGTTCTCCCGAAAAAGCAACCAATTCCACCTCGCGGGTCTGGCCCGGCTCAAAGCGCACTGCGGTACCCGCAGGAATATTGAGTCGAAATCCTTTCGTTAAGGCGCGATCAAACTGTAATGCCGCATTGGTTTCATAAAAATGGTAATGCGAACCCACTTGAATGGGCCGATCTCCCGCATTTCCTACGGTAATGCGCAAGCGTTGTCGATCTAAATTGAGTTGAATTTCGTCGGCTATGGCGACAATTACTTCGCCGGGAATCAATATCGTTTCAGATAATGCCTCTTTATCATCCGCCACGGGGCGAATGGGCTGATGCACCGTGACCAGTTTGGTCCCATCGGGAAAAGTGGCCTCGACTTGAATCTCGGGAATCATGGCTGACACGCCGTCCATTACCTCCTTTTCGGTCAAAATAGTGGTGCCAAAAGCCATCAATTCGGCAACTGTCCGTCCATCTCGCGCTCCTTCCAGGATTGCCGCCGAAATTAAGGCGATGGCCTCAGGATAGTTTAATTTTAGTCCGCGGGCCAAACGTCGCTCGGCCAGCAGAGCAGCCGTAAAGATCAGCAGCTTATCTTTCTCTCTAGGAGTTAACTCCACCGTTTTGTCCTCTTTTTAGGGCAAGGTAAGGAAAAAGTGGCATTACACGCGCCACACTCGAGGGACAGATGCCGATCGCTCTAGGTGATAAGGCCGCAATTTCTGCCAAAGATGCCGAAATAATTCCAGAGTTTCCGCCGTCGTGGCATGTAAGGCGCGAACGACCAACAAGGCATCTAGCAACGTGGCCCCGCTGGCGTTGTTCAGAAATTCACGGGTTAAATCGCGCATCGCCGCATCTGCTGGCCACAGCAGAAAGGTACTCACCACGGAAAAATCACCTAACCGCGCCAGCGCGCGCGGCTGTTCTGCGTCAATCCGCAGTCGTTCTAGTAACAACGGTTTGCCATCGCAATAAACCGCCAAACGGCTATCGATGGCCCCGTTAGCGAAGATTTCTCCACCGACCGGTCGTCCTAAACACAGAATTTCCCAAGCTGCCAATCGCGCGTCGGTCTTCAGATAAAACGCCGTATTTGTCCGTACGCGCGCGCCCGAAAAGGCAATGGTTTCCTGGGGCAACCATTCGAAAGTCGCCCCATTTTCCAGATGAAATTGTTGATTAATTTCTGCGATTCGCCCATCGCTCCGATAGAGCTTAGTCGCGCCCGGTTGGGTCATCAAACCGTGGCTATGGGCCAGCCCACGCACATGCAGATGCAAACCATCGCCGCCAACCACGCCGCCCGGCGGATGCAACAGGTAGAGATGACAGGGATGACCTTCTGGATAAAAGGCCCGTTGTAACCGCAACGGACCGACATGAAGTTGTTTAGAAACAAAGGTTTGGCGGGAATTTCGCGCCAGCTCTAGCGCGAGATGTCCCTGCCAGTGAGCCGCATCAGAAGGGGCTAGGGGCATCGCTGCATCGCCGCCTCAGAACATTAAACCGTTAAATATTGGTGAATCAGCGTCTCATCCAGGGCATTAACAGCCCCAGCAGCCACCTGCCGCCCGCGATCCAGAATGATGAAATCATCGCCCACGCGACGCACAAAGGGCAGCTTCTGTTCAACCAGCAGCACGGTTAGACCCAACTCGCGGTTCAGTTTGCGAATGACATCCCCAATCTGCTGCACCACATTGGGCTGAATGCCCTCGGTTGGCTCGTCTAAAATCAATAATTTAGGATCGATCACGAGGGCGCGGGCAATGGCCAGCTGCTGTTGTTGCCCCCCAGACAAATCACCACCGCGACGTTTCAACATCTCTCGCAGCACCGGAAATAGCTCAAAAATGAAGGTGGGCACCTGGCGCAGACGATCTTTCCGAATGGGTAGACCAATTTGCAGATTTTCCGCCACGGTGAGCAACGGAAAAATCTGTCGTCCCTGGGGCACATAACCGATTCCCAGCACGGCCCGCTTTTCGGGAGATAGCTTCAGCAGGTTCTGGTTTTGATAGCGAATTTCCCCCGACCGAACTGGGCATAACCCCATGACCGCGTTGAGAAATGTGGTTTTACCCACGCCGTTGCGCCCCATGAGCACGGTGCATTTGCCTTCTGCAATCGCAAAATCTAAATCCCACAGGGTGTGGCTTTGGCCGTAAAACTGGTTGAGCTGGGACACGGTCAACATGCGGCTTGTCCTCCGAGATACACCTCGATTACCCGTGGGTTGCTCTGCACATCGTCCATTGAGCCTTCTGCTAACACAGAACCTTGATGCAGCACGGTGACCCGCTTCGCAATTGAGCGCACAAAATCCATGTCGTGTTCCACCACCACTACTGTGTGCCGCCCAGCCAGCGAGGTAAGCAACTCGGCGGTGCGCTCCATTTCCTGGTGGGTCATGCCGGCCACCGGCTCATCGACCAAGAGCAATTTCGGGTTTTGCATCAACAACATGCCGATTTCTAGCCACTGCTTTTGCCCATGGGAAAGCACCCGCGCGGGGCGCTGTTGTTCTGATAACAGGCCGATTCGGGTCAAAACCTGGTCGATGTGATCGCGCTGTTCGCCCGACAGCCGCGCTGTGAGTGTTGCCCACACGCCCTTGGGGCTATCCATGGCGAGTTCCAGATTCTCAAACACCGTGAGCTGCTCAAATACCGTGGGTTTCTGAAACTTGCGGCCAATGCCGACGCGGGCAATCTCGGGTTCCGATAGCTTGAGCAGGTCGATTTTCTGGCCAAACCAGACGGTGCCGCTGTCGGGCCGCGTTTTCCCCGTGATGATGTCCATCATCGTGGTTTTACCCGCCCCGTTGGGCCCGATGATGCAGCGCAGTTCACCGTCATCCAGATAAAGATTCAGATGATTGATCGCCTTAAAGCCGTCGAACGCCACACAAACGTCTTCCAGATACAAGATGGTTCTGTGGCTGACATCCAGATCGTCGCTAACCTGCGGTTTTTGCTGCAATAAATCGTTCATGCTGCGTCCTTTTGGGAAAATAACCCCACCAAGCCTCGGGGCAGCAGAATGGTCACCAGCACGAATAATGCACCGAGGAAAAACAACCAGATATCTGGAAAGGCCGTGGTGAAATAGGTTTTGGCGTAGTTCACGAGCAATGCGCCGACCACGGCGCCATATAGTGTGCCACGCCCGCCGATGGCCACCCAGACCACGACTTCGATGGAGTTAAGAGGGGAAAATTCGCCGGGGTTGATGATGCCCACCTGGGGGACATAGAGCGCGCCGGCGAGTCCCGCGAGCATGGCGGAGAACACAAATACCGCCAATTTCACCTGATCCACGCGGTATCCGATGAATAACGTGCGGTTTTCGGCATCGCGGATAGCAATGGCGACCCGCCCCAAACGGGAGGTCACGATGGCGCGACAACCCAAATAGCCGACGATTAAGGCCAATCCAGACAGCACAAACAGGGTGACGCGCACACTATCGGCTTGCAGATTAAATCCGAGGATGTCCTTGAAGTCGGTTAACCCGTTATTGCCGCCGAAACCCATTTCATTGCGGAAAAACGCCAGCATCAGAGCGTAGGTCAGGGCTTGGGAAATGATGGAGAAATAGACGCCGGTCACCCGCGAGCGGAATGCGAAATAGCCAAAGGCAAAGCCCAGCAGCCCGGGAATCAACAGCACCATCACCATGGCGAAGAGAAAATTATTCATGCCGTACCAGAACCAGGGCAGCTCAGTCCAGTTGAGAAACACCATAAAATCCGGTAGGAGCGGGTTGCCATAAACGCCGCGGTCGCCGATTTGGCGCATCAGATACATGCCCATGGCATAGCCGCCGAGGGCAAAAAATGCCCCGTGTCCCAGGCTCAGAATGCCGAGATAGCCCCAAATCAGGTCTACCGAGAGGGCCAGCAGGGCAAAGGCCAGGAATTTTCCGATCAACAGCACCACATAGGTCGGCACGTGGTAGGGGGAATCGCTGGGCACGGCGAGATTCAGAATCGGCACGGCAATGAGCATCACCACCAGCAGCGACAGCAGAATTTGGCCACCCCGATCGTGTTGTAGCAGGCGCAGGAGACTCATCATCAGCTCTCAACCGCCCGACCTTTTTGCGGGAATAAGCCGCGAGGTCGTTTCTGAATGAATAAAATGATGAACACCAGAATTAGGATTTTTGCTAACACCGCACCACTCCAGGGTTCCAGAAATTTATTGGCGATCCCCAGGCCCATACCGCCGATGAGCGTTCCCCAGAGATTGCCCACGCCGCCGAAGACCACCACCATGAATGAGTCGATAATGTAGGCCTGGCCTAGGTTGGGGCCGACGTTGGTGAGCTGCGACAAGGCGACTCCCGCCACCCCGGCAATTCCCGATCCTAAGCCGAAGGTCATGGCATCGACCCATCCAGAACGCACGCCCATGGCCGTAGCCATCTTGCGATTTTGCGAGACGGCGCGCACTTGCAGACCGAGGGCAGTTCGCTTCAGAACCAACAACAGGGCAGCAAATACCAGCAAGCAGAACAACAGAATGTAGAGGCGGTTCATGGTCAACGACAGCACGCTGTTGATCTCCAAGGAGCCAGCCATCCACGCGGGCGTTTCTACCGAACGGTTAAGCGGCGAAAAAATCGTCCGCACCGCCTGTTGCAGAATCAAACTGATGCCGAAGGTCGCCAGCAATGTCTCCAAAGGACGGCCCGCCAAGAAGCGCAACACCAATTGTTGAATCAAAATGCCGCACAGTGCCGACACCAGAAATGCCGCAGGAATGGCCAAAATCACTGAGATCCCGACAAATTGCGGGAGCAGCTGCTGCATTACATAGGTGGTGTAAGCACCGAGCATGATGAGTTCGCCGTGGGCCATGTTGATGACGCCCATGACGCCAAAGGTAATGGCCAAGCCGATTGCCGACAGCACCAGAATCGACCCGAGGCTCAGCCCAAAAAATAAGGTTTCCAGGTGGCCGTAGAACTGTCGCTGTTGGTCGATTTGAGCGATTGCCTTTTGTAGCGCGGCTTTAGTCGTCTCATTTTCGGTTTGCTGAAGGAATTCGCTCAGACGGTTGTAGACCGTGGGGTCAAGCTCATTCTGAAGGCGGTCGATGGCAGCCATCTGTTTGACAGGATCGTTGCTTTGCAGATCGTTCAAGGACAACGCCACATCCATGGCGGCTTTCACCTTCTCATCAATCTCAATCGCGCGTAGTTCGGTAATCAACGCCACAAGGTCCGCATCCAGCACGCGGTACTGAGACTGCACCGCCTGGAGACGAACGCGTGGTTCGGGATGGCGAAACTGGGCCACTGCTAGGGCGTTGTTGATGGTACGCCGCAGCGCATTGTTAAGGGCGATGCGTCGGGTATCCCGACTGTTCCCAGTTCCCAGGGATTCCCCCGTCAACACATCGGTGATCTGTAAACCACTTTCAGATTCGGCCACAAAGACAATGCGATTATCGCTGCGCCGAAAATGAACCGTTCCCGCCAGCACTCCCCGCAGAATGGGTTCCGCCGCCGCTGGGTCTTGCTGCATCAAGGACTTAACGGCTTCAATTTTCACCGCAAAGTCATTGTCTGCGAGCTGAGCAATGGTTCCCGGATCGAGCGCTGCGACAGCGGGGGTGGCGATGAGCCACAACCCCAGAAACAGCCAGCGCACTATCGTCATAGCGGCGATAGACCGTAGTGCAAGACAGAACAGCAGGTCATTAATAGTTCTGGCCGGCGCATTGGCCTGTTTTCACGTTGTAGTTGCCGCAGCGCAGTGGCGCTGTCCAGTCGGCGGTGAGATCTTTAGAACTCTCTAAGAAATCTGACCACGCATCGCCCATCACTAATCCAGACGTCTGCCACACGGTGGCAAATTGGCCGTCTTCTTGGATCTCGCCGATGAGCACGGGTTTAGTGATGTGGTGGTTAGGCATCATCGCCGAGAATCCACCCGACAGATTGGGAACGGCCACGCCGATAATCGCTTCCTGCACGGCGTTTGCGTCGGTCGTGCCGGCCTTCTCCACCGCCTTCACCCACATGTTGAAGCCGATGTAATGGGCCTCCATGGGATCGTTGGTCACGCGCTTGTCATTGCCAATAAAGCTGTGCCACGCATCGATAAACGCCTCATTTTCTGGCGTATCGACGCTCATAAAGTAGTTCCACGCGGCCAAATGGCCCACGAGCGGCTTGGTATCGATACCCGACAATTCCTCTTCGCCCACCGAGAAGGCCACCACCGGAATGTCTTGCGCAGAAATCCCCTGATTAGCGAGTTCCTTGTAGAACGGCACGTTGGCGTCGCCGTTGATGGTGGAAACCACTGCGGTTTTCTTACCTTCAGAACCGAAACGTTTGATGTCCGCCACAATCGACTGCCAGTCGGAATGTCCGAAGGGCGTGTAGTTGATCATGATGTCGGCGGGCGCCACGCCCTTCGCGAGCAGATAAGACTCGAGAATGCGATTGGTCGTGCGGGGGTAGACATAGTCTGTACCGGCGAGCACCCAACGCTGGGCACCGACTTCATTCATCAGATAATCCACGGCGGGAATGGCCTGTTGGTTAGGCGCCGCCCCGGTGTAGAACACGTTCTTAGACGATTCTTCCCCTTCATACTGGACGGGATAAAACAGAATGCCGTTGAGTTCTTCGATGACGGGCAAAACCGATTTCCGCGACACCGAGGTCCAGCAGCCAAAAATGGCAGCCACCTTGTCCTGGGTGAGGAGGCTGCGGGCCCGTTCTGCAAACAGTGGCCAATCCGAAGCCGGGTCAACAACGACCGCTTCTAGCTTTTTACCCAATAAACCGCCCTTTTCGTTCTGCTCTTCCACCAGCATCAGCATGGTGTCCTTCAACGTGGTTTCGCTGATGGCCATGGTGCCGGAGAGCGAATGCAGCACCCCAATTTTGATGGTGTCTTGGGCGTACACGGCGGATACGGCGCTGAAAAGCAGCGTTGCAGATAAGATCTGACGGGTAATCGATTTCTGGATAGTCATCGGAACAACACCTTATGGGCTGAGAAAAGATCACAATTTTCCCATTCGCATTCCCTATGCCAGCTGTCGGTTTTTTGTTCTAAAACAACCAATTGCCCCTATTTTGTTGCTTTTCAACCGTCATAAGCTCCTAGGTTCGCCGCTTTTTAGTGCAAAAAGGCGGCAGAAGCGCACTAAAAAAGTGCGGCTTCGAAATTATTTACTGCGGAACATGAAATACACTGCGCCGACCAAGCAGAGTGCCGCCCAGAGATAGTCGAGTTTAAGTGGCTCTTTCAGATAAAAATAAGCAAATGGCACAAACACCGACAAGGTGATGACTTCCTGGATAATTTTGAGCTGGCTTACCGTGAGCACTGTGTAACCGATGCGGTTGGCGGGCACTTGCAGCAGGTATTCAAACAGCGCGATGCCCCAACTCACCAAAGCCGCGATGATCCACGGCTTCTGATTGAGTTCTTTCAGATGGGCGTACCAGGCGAAGGTCATGAAGATGTTGCTGAGAATAAGCAACAGAATCGCCGACAACATGGGATAGTGACTCATGGTTATCGCCGTCCATTAACTCAGAAATCACTGCTTTTTTTGCCGATCCATTCCACCCGATACAGATCGCGGCGGCGGTCTAAATAGTTACGCACCGACCCCTCGTGCTTCAGGGCTTTGAGCTTGTTGAGGTCTAAATCGACGATCAACATCATTTCCGTATTGGGCGTGGTTTCGGCCACTACCGCATCGTGGGGAAAGGCGAAATCCGACGGCGAATAGACCGCCGTCTGGCCGTATTGAATATCTACATTGTCCACCTTAGGCAGATTGCCGACGCTCCCAGCGATGACCACATAGCATTCATTCTCGATCGCCCGAGCCTGGGCGCAGCGGGACACGCGTAGATAGCCATTTTTCGTGTCGGTCCAGAAGGGGACAAACAGAATCTGCACATTCTGCTCGGCAAGCAGACGGGCCAACTCGGGAAACTCCACGTCGTAGCAAATCAGAATGCCGATTTTGCCAAAATCCGTGTCGAAGGCTTGTAAATCCTCACCGCCACGCATGATCCAATCGCGCTTCTCATGGGGTGTCGGATGCAATTTATATTGGCTATCTACTGTGCCGTCGCGCCGACAGAGATAACTCACATTGTAGAGTTCGCCGTCTTCGACCACGGGCATGGATCCCGCGATCACATTGATGTTGTAACTCACGGCCAGCAAAGACATTTTCGCCAAGATCTCCTCGGTATAGCCCGCTAAATACCAAATCGAATCCACCGCGCTTTTTTCTTTGGATAATCCCATGAGCGGCGCATTAAAGAATTCGGGAAACAGCGCCACATCGCATTGGTAATCCGATAACGCATCGATGAAGTATTCCACCTGTTGCAGAATTTCTTCGACACTCTGGAAATAACGCATCTGCCACTGAATGCAGCCGATGCGTGCCGTGGACTTTTTATTCAACAGCAGCGACGGATTCTTCTCCCCATCAAAATACATGTTGTGCCACTGCAACAGCGTCGCGTAACCCCGCGAATCCTTATCATCTGGCAGGTAGGCTTTCAGCACCTGCTTCACCTCAAAGTCGTTAGAAAGCTGGAATGTCAGAATCGGATCATACAAATCCTTCGATTTCACATTCTCGATGTATTCCTGGGGCGTCATTTTATCTGCATGGAACTTGTAGTGGGGAATCCGTCCCCCCGCCACGATGGATCGCAGATTCAGATTTCTGCACAGCAGCTTGCGGGCCTCATACAGCCGTCGTCCCAAGCGCAATCCGCGATAATCCGAGGACACAAACACATCCACACCGTAGAGCACATCCCCATTCGGATCGTGGGTCGTCAAATAAGCATCCCCGGTAATCTGATTATACGTGTGCTTGTCGCCAAACTTGTCGTAATCGACGATGACCGCAAACGCCGCCGCGACGACCTTACCTCGGTCGCGGATGCAGATTTGCCCCTGGGGAAAGGTGGTGAGCTGGGCCTTAAACTTCTTAAACGGCCAAGCCCCGTCGATTTCTGCATATACATCGTCCATCAGTTCCTTGATGTCTTGATAATCGTCGAGGCTCAGCGTGGTGAGTTCTAGTCGGTGGGTATCTAGTTCAGAATTTTCAAAGCTCATGATTCATACCTTCTACTGCGGATTTTGCCTATTCTAACCGCCCTTTTTCCCTGAGACCGATAAATGGCGCGTTTATCTACAGAACTGGATCACCATTTCTTGCGTTCCGAGCGTACCGAAGCCGTCACCCTGGATGAGATTCTGAATCTCGCCGGTGAACGTACCTTTGGTTTTCTGATTATTCTGCTCGCCTTCCCTTCCGCATTACCGGTGCCAGCACCGGGCTATTCAACGCCTTTTGGGGTCGTACTCGCCCTTTTAGCGCTACAAATGCTCATGGGTCGAACCCAACCTTGGCTTCCCGCCCGTTGGCGACAACAACCGTTTAGTCGCCAAACCGTGCAACAGATTCTTCGCGTGGGATTGCCCTATCTGCGACGCATCGAGTTACTCCTCAAGCCCCGTTTGCTCCCCATCTGTACCAGCTACAGCGGGCGACGGGTGCTGAGTATCGCGGTCTTAATCATGGCGATTTCCATGATTATTCCCGTCCCCGGCACCAACAGCCTGCCTGCCCTCGGCATCTTCATCGTCGGCGCTGGGTTGTCTGAAGATGACGGCCTCGTGGCGCTATTAGGTGCGCTGGGCGGTTTATTCATCACAATCATCATCTGGTGGCTGATTATTTTTCTGGGATTCGGTCTCGTAGATTGGCTCAAAAGCTTCTTTTAAGCCCATACCACTCGGAGTTGTCGTAGAGATACCCGATTGAACCTGCACCGATCCCCCTGTGGACTACAGACATGACCGACGACGCCACCTACGACCTCATCTACGCCACCGATCTGGTGTACGAGCCCACCTGCTTCCAACGGTGTGGTGATGCCCATTGCTGCCACTTCGATCGCTACCGTCGCCATGGCCCGCCCGCAGAGCGCGGATGGCAGAAGCTGCCGATGCTCGCGGGCGAATACGACTACCTGCGGGAACGCGGGCTACTGTCCCAATACCCCGCGCCACAGCTGGAAACCACTTGGCTCACGGGTCGTCTGGCCACCTATCGCTTCGATCTGCTGGTAGTTGCCGCTCCCGGTCGGTGTCCCTGTGATCACCCCCGCCGCCCGACCATCTGCCGTCTGTATCCGCTACAACCCCTGTTTGAACCCGGCGTCGGCGTCGTCGGGGTGGAAACCAACGCCAGTTTCTTTGAGGAAATCGAAACCCTCGCCAAGACCCCGCGAGCGTGCCCACTCACTTCCCTGTCCTTCGAACAACTCGGATTGTTGCTCCACCTCTGCGGCGCCATCGCCCGCAACCCGCGCTGTCTGTTCTCCGCCATGGCACAGGCACTAGCAAAGCGGCTGTTTCGCGAACGAGTCACCGCGTTAATGGCAGCCCAACGCATCAATGTGTTCACCGCCCTCGGGCAACTCACCGCAAGCGGCGAGTTCGTGGAACGGCAGGTGATGGTTGATGGGTTGGATGAACTGCTGACTCGGTTTCGCGCTTGCTATGGCGACGATTTCACGCCAACTGAGCCGTCAGCGGCGCTATCGAATCCTTAAATTAACTGCCTGTAGCAGACATAACACTCCGTGTTATAGCCGACTTAACAGCTCGGCTTTTTTGTTCTCAAACTCTTGATTGCCTAACACGCCCTTGTCGCGCAGCGCTGCTAATCGCTCGATCTTCTGAAAAATGTCGCTTTCTTGATCCGCATTTCCCGCGTTCGTCCCCATGGCGGGGGTCGGCAGCGGCGCCACGGGCTGACCATCCCTCGTTACCAGGGGCAAACTCTGCAAGTTCACCGTACCAAACTGGCTGCTCAACGTGATCCCGCTGTTTCCGCCCTGCTGTTGGCCAAAACCGCCAATCTGATGATCTAGCGTGTCATAGACCCAAATCTGCGTACCCGTCTTAATCGCCACCCGCCGCTGATTCGGAAAGTAGGCATAGCTCATCTGATTCTGGCTGCCCGTCGCACTTGGCTGACCCAGATCTGAAGGCCACCAGTTCTGGTTCTGATCCACAAAGAAGGGATTCTGCGATCCCGATTGGCCGCTTTGCTGGCGCTGGTTATCGCTACCGCTCTGCTGGCTTTGAGATTGAAAACTGCCCGATTGCAGCAGATTCGGCTGTTGAGAAAGCTGTTGGGAAATCGCGCTACAAAGGCTATCCACGCGGCCTTTCAGATGATTGTTGAACATGTCGCCCAACATAATCATGCCGCCCTGCATCCACTGGCCGCCGCCACCAAATTCGGAATGGTTAAATTGCGCCATTGAACCGTTGCCGTTCACCACGGCAATCAGCATGTGGGCCGTGGCATCTGCACTGAATCCGTGCTGTTGCGCCAGTTGATTGACCAGATTTTGGCCGGCCGATGTGAGCTTTTGCATCATGTATCCTAGGTAATTGCTGGAGGAAATCCCACCTTAACACCTTGGCTATTACCGCCGCAGATTTTCATCTTTTTCGCCGCTTTTCCCGCCTTTTCGCCCTATTTTGGGGCGTTTTTGCGATTTTTAGTCGTATAAATCGGCCAATGTGTCTTCGGCAATCCCAAAGGCCGTCGAGGCCCCGGTACCAGAGGTCACCACCACCACGCGCACCTGTTCGGCAGGCCGATGCATTTCCATCACCTGGGCGCCGCTGGCGTAGGTACCGAGCCAACGTTCGACGATCTTTGGCTGAAAATCGAGGGTTTCCGCCAGACAATCCAGAATCAATTGATCGACTTCCAGCGGCGCAAACGGCGGCAATGATTGGCCGTAGTGATGAGAATCGCCCACCACCAGACTGCCATCGGCGCTCTGCACCACGATGAGATGAATCCCGTTCGCTAACATCTGGGGCTGTTCCCGCGCCAGTTTTTCCCGCAGCGGCGTTGCTTCAGACAACATTGTGTAACCCAAATAGCGGATGAGACCCAAATCAGACATCACCGCGCCCGGCAACCGAAAACCCGGATCCGCTAAGCGCAACATGTGCAGTTGGCAGTGTTGCAGCGGTTGCAGATAGTCCGCGTAGAGCGTCTGAAAATCATGGCCTGGACACACCACACAGGCCGCCGCGCGCACGGTGCCTCGGGTAGTTTCTACCGTCGGCAGCGACACCCCCCGCACTTGCACGCCGTATTCGATGACAACCCCCTGTTGTTGCAACCAGCGGGCGAGTTTTGGAATAGCCTCCCGCGATTCGACCCGCCGCTCGTGGGGACTCCACAAAGCCCCTGCCAATCCCGCGGTCTGTAACTGGGGCAGCCGTTCCACCGCCGCTTTGGGCGATAACACGGCACATTCCGATCCCATCTCCGTGCGACAAAATGCTTCGATCACTGCCCGCGCCTCATCGCTGTGCACCGCCAGCAGTAACCCTTCGTGGACAATCTGAATCCCCGCTTGGGGGGCAATCTCGGCCCAAATGTCGCGGCTGCGCATGGCCCGTCGCCAGGTCGTGCCCGCCGCCTGGCCGGTGACTGTCACAAAACCAAAATTGCGAATCGACGCGCCTACTGCTTGGGCATCGCGCTCTAACACGATGACCCGCAGTCCCCGACGATGGGCGGCAAGCGCGTGCGCCAGTCCTACAATGCCCCCACCCACAATGGCTAGGTCGTAAGCGGCTGAAAGCGCGCCAAAATTTAGAATCGGTGCAGACATTTTTTAGACTCTCGGCGGGATATTTTTAAGGGGCAAAAAGCACGGTAATTTCCGATTGAAACCGTCACTTTATTGAGATACAAACCGAGGGCGCATCTGCGTCAGGCGAAATAATCGCAAGTTATAGAAATGATGACCATCAACCCACAGAGGAGATCTATCCGTGTCTGACCCCACCCCCGCACAAACTGCGGCTCAAGAAAACGGCGATGCCTATTGGCGCGCCACGCTGCGGCTGCTTGCCGTGGTTCTGGTGATCTGGTTTGCCGCGTCCTTCGGCGCCGGCATCATTCTCGCCCCCTTTCTGAACCAATTTAGTCTGGGTGGTTATCCCCTGGGCTTCTGGTTTGCCCAACAGGGCTCGATTTTCGTCTTTCTCATTCTGATTCTTGGCTACGCCGTGGCGATGAACGCCATCGACCGCGCCTATAACGTGCACGAGGACTAGACCATGGATGAACTTAAACTGATGACCTTTACGGTGGTGGGCGCGTCTTTTGCGCTTTACATCGCCATCGCCATTTGGGCCCGCGCCGCCAGCACCAGTGACTTCTACGTGGCCGGCGGGGGCGTTCACCCCGTGGTCAACGGCATGGCTACCGCCGCCGACTGGATGTCCGCCGCCTCCTTTATTTCCATGGCAGGCCTGATCGCCTTCCTCGGCTACGGCGGCTCGGTCTATCTCATGGGTTGGACCGGCGGCTATGTGCTCCTGGCCGTGCTCCTCGCGCCCTATCTGCGAAAATTCGGCAAATTCACCGTGCCGGAATTTATCGGCGACCGGTACTACTCCCAAACCGCCCGCATCGTCGCCGTGGTCTGTCTCATCTTCATCTCCTTCACCTACATCGCCGGTCAGATGCGCGGCGTCGGCATCGTGTTCTCCCGCTTCCTCGAAGTAGACATCCTCACGGGCCTCATCATCGGCATGGGCCTGGTGTTCTTCTACTCCGTACTCGGCGGCATGAAAGGCATCACCTACACCCAAGTTGCCCAGTATGTGGTGTTGATTTTCGCCTACACCGTGCCCGCTGTGTTCATCTCCATCCAAGTGACCGACCATCCGCTGCCCCAGGTGGGCTTGGGCGGCAGTCTGGTCGACTCCGATGTGTTCTTCCTCTACAAGCTCAATCAGGTAGTCACCGACCTGGGTTTTAACGAGTACACCCAGACCGGCAACATGGTGAACACCATCGCCATCACCCTGGCGCTCATGGCGGGTACGGCTGGGCTGCCCCATGTGATCGTGCGCTTCTTTACGGTGCCCAAAGTCCGCGACGCCCGGTCATCGGCCGGCTGGGCCTTGGTGTTCATCGCCCTGCTGTACACCACCGCCCCCGCAGTGGGCGCCATGGCCCGCTTTAACCTCCACAACACCGTCGCCCCGGGCGTTGTGGCCGGGCAGGACAAGTTCGCCGCCGATTCCCATCTGGTCTATGAAACGCGCCCCGCCTGGATGGAACGCTGGGAAAAAACCAAATTGCTGCAGTTTGAAGATAAAAACGGCGACGGCCGCATTCAGTATTACAACGACAAATCCACCAATGCCGAATTCCTCGCTCAAGCCGAAGCGGCGGGTTGGAAAGGCAACGAGCTCATGGTGGATCGCGACATCATGGTGCTCGCGAATCCGGAAATCGCCCAACTGCCCAATTGGGTGATTGCCCTCGTGGCCGCCGGGGGGATTGCCGCCGCGTTGTCCACCGCTGCCGGCCTGCTCCTCGTGATTTCCGCCGCGATTTCCCACGACCTGCTCAAGGGCGTCATCGCGCCCAGTATTTCCGACAAACACGAACTCCTCGCCGGTCGGATTTCCGCCGCCGTCGCCGTGTTGATCGCCGGTTATCTGGGCTACAACCCCCCCGGTTTTGTGGCGGAGGTGGTGGCGTTTGCCTTCGGCTTGGCCTGTGCTTCCCTGTTCCCGACGATCTTGCTGGGCATTTTCAGCAAAACCATGAACCGCGAAGGCGCCATCGCCGGCATGTTGGCGGGTCTGCTGTTTACCTTCGCCTACATTCTGTACTTCAAAGGCATCTTCATTACGCCCATGGCCGCCAACATCCCCGCCAACTGGCTGTTTGGCATTTCCCCCGAAGGTATTGGCACCGTCGGCGCCGTGGTCAACGTGGCGGTCGCACTGCTGGTGGCCAAAATCACCGCCCCCTGCCCGCCCCACATTCAAGCCATGGTGGAAAGCATCCGTACCCCGCGCGGTGCGGGAGCAGCCGTCGCCCATTAGTCATTCCCCCGCCGTCGGCCTATTCCCGACGGCCTTTGATTCACCACGCCCGCCTTTGCGGGCGTTTTTGTTCGGAGACCCTCCTCATGTCCCTCGATCCCCTGGCCATGGAACATCAGCGGTTAAGCCAACTGTTTCCCTGGTCGTCTCTGGATGCGTCCGCCCTCGACACCCTCATCCACACCGCCGAACTCGCCTGTTTTCCCCAATCCACACCCATCGTTCCTTTGCCCCAACAGGTGTTTGTCATTCGCAGTGGGGAAGTCAGCGCCGCCCAGGGGCCGTTTTCACCCGGCGACTACTTTCCCTACCGTCCCCTCGAGGATGACGCCGACCACTTCCGCGCCGCCACCGACGTGAGCGGTTGGTGGCTCGCCGCCGACGCGCTACAGCCCTGGCTCAACACCCCAGCCTTTCTCCAATGGCGCGTGCAACAGCTCGAACGCCACCAACAATTTTTGTGGCAACAGGGCCGCCGTTGGCGCGAATACAGCCAGCTGCGCGGCCAATGGCTCGAAATGCCGCTCCACCAAGTCATGCGCCAACCCGCGGTCACCCTCGATGAAACCACGCGGATATCGGCAGCCCTGTTGGTCATGGCCCAACAGCGGGTGGGCTCGCTCATCGTCACCGCCCAGGGTCATCCCGTGGGCATGCTCACCGAAACCGACGCCGTCCAGCAGGTGCTCGCGACCGATCGCTCCCGCGACGCGCCCCTGTCATCGCTCCAACTCGCGCCGCCGTTGGTGGATTCCCCCCGCATCACCGTGGCCGACGCCACCGCCCGCATGACCCAACACCGGTGTCGTCATCTGGTGCTCGTGGACGATCGCCAACAGCCCCCCGCCACCGTAGGCGTGGTTTCCGAGCGGGACTTGTTTCGCTTACAGAAAAGTGGGCTTGCCGATCTCCACGGGCCGTTAGATGCCGCCACGGATGTGCCGCACATCGCCGCCGCCGCCACCGCACTTCACGAGGTGACCCGCCAATTTTTTGAGGTGGGCATGGCGATTCCCGCCTTTACCCATTTCACCTCGTCCCTCAATGACGCCATTGCCCGACGGGTCCTCGCGGTGGTCGCCCAAACCCACGGCATGTCGGCGGATGACTTCTGCTGGTTAGCCTTTGGCTCAGAAGGTCGCCACGAACAAACCCTCGTCACTGACCAAGACAACGGCATCGTGTTTGCCGAGGGGTCAGATGCCGACCGCGACGCCCGTCGAGAACAGTTTCTGGCCCTCGCCCGCGACGCCAACGACGCCCTCGCCGCCTGCGGCTTTACCCGCTGTCCCGGCGACATCATGGCGAGCAATCCCCAGTGGTGTTTGTCCTTGAGCGAATGGCAGCAGCGGTTTAGCCAATGGATTCGCACGCCCACCCCCCAAGCCCTGCTTAACGCCAGCATCTTTTTCGATCTGCGACCGCTCTTCGGTAACCATGCCCTCGCCGACGCCCTGCGCGGTCATCTGCTGAGCCTCGCGCCGAAAAATCGGATTTTTCTCCACACCCTGGCGGCGAACGTTTTAAGCGTGCAGCCCCCCTTGGGACGGCTGGGACGGTTTAGCAGCCGCGTCATCGACATTAAGAAAACCGGCACGCGCTTGTTTGTGGATGCCGGACGACTGTTGGGCCTCGCCTCCGGGGTCGAAGCCACGGCCACGGTGACCCGCCTCGAACAGGCAGGCGAACGGCTCCATCGACGGTCATCCGATGTGGCTGCCGACATCGCCGCGTTTGAAACGCTACAAGGCCAACGGCTGCGCCAGCAGTTGCAGCATCCGGATTGCCCCAACCAGGTGGATCACCAGCAGCTCAACCCCTTTGAGCAGCGCTGCCTATTCGAGGCATTCAATCAAGCCAAGCTGTTGCAGAACACGATTAAGCTGGAGTACGCCCGATGAACTGGCGACAACAGCCCTTGCTGCGAGCGCAATTTTGGGTGGTCGACGTGGGGGTGACCGGCCTCGATCTACACCACGACCGACTCACCGGGCTTGCCGTCGCCCCAGTCAGCCGCTACCGCTGGGCAGTGAATGGCTGTCGCTGGCTACCGCTGAACTGCTGCCCTCTGGGCGTGGGACTCCATCGGGGCGACGACCGGGCCGTAGATCAGTGGCTCGATGCCGCGTGGTCGCCCACCGCCGAAATACCGACTGTGTTGGTGACTTTTAACTGGGCGTTTGTCGCGCGGTGCGTGGGGCGGCTGTGGCCACAGCCCCCGCCGGTAGTGGATTTGGCCCGAATACTGACCCCGCGACTGTCGGAATCGCGCCATCCGGATTTCAACACCGCCATGCAGACCGTGGGGGTGGTGCGCCACGGGGAACCGCATGATCCCATGGGCGACGTATACGCCATGACCGAAAGCCTGTTGTGGCTACTGGCCTACGGCGAAACCAACGGCATCACCACCCTAGATCAACTCCTCAACCTGCATTCGGCGGCGGATTGGCTCACCGAGCATCGCCAGCAGGGTCGTCGTCCCCGCGAATAATTTTTGCGACCGCGCCGCCGCCGACGAGCCCTTGTATTTGGCAAAACACGGGGGTCGCCATCGCGTGGGCCCGCCCGTGACCCTGCCGCGCGAATCCTCGGCAATGGCAAGCTGACTGTCCCACCGTGTTACCCCTGCTCTCCCATGATGTCTTTTGCTTCACCCGACAGCCCACCGCTCATCACCGTGGAGCAACTCGCCATGCAATACGGCGCGTTGCTTATCCAAGAACATCTGTCCTTTGCCATCCACGCCAGCGAAGTGTTCGTGGTCATGGGCGGCAGTGGCTGCGGCAAATCCACGCTGCTGCGCCACCTCATCGGGCTAAATACCCCCAAAAGCGGGGCGATTTTCTACGGCAACCAGCGCCTCAACCCGCGCGATGGACCTGGTCTCACGAAAATCCAACGGCGCTTTGGGGTGCTATTCCAAAGTGGCGCCCTGTTTAGCGCCATGACCCTGCGGGAAAACGTGGCGCTGCCGTTGCAAATCCACCGATCTCTCAAACCCGCGCAAATCGACGCTCTGGCCACCGAAAAACTCGCCCTGGTCGGGCTGGCGGGCTTTGAGGATTACTATCCCAACGCCATCAGCGGCGGGATGCAAAAGCGCGCCGGTCTGGCCCGCGCCCTGGCGCTTGACCCCGAAATCCTGTTTTTCGACGAGCCGTCTGCCGGCCTCGATCCGCTCAACGCCAAACGCCTGGATGACCTTATTTTGGATCTCAAACACCGCTTCAACACGACCATCGTCATGGTGACCCACGAGTTAGCGAGTCTTTTTGCCGTGGCCGACCGGGCGTTATTTCTCGACGCCGACCGCAAAACCGCCACCGCCCTCGGCCCCCCCGCCTGGCTACGAGACCACGGGCCACCGGAAGTCCGCCATTTTCTCTGCCGCGGCGAACCGTCATGAAGACGAGTCGCGGCAGCATTTCCACCGGCCTGTTTGTGATGTTGGGCCTCATGCTGGTGATCGCCAGCGCCGTGTTATTCCGCGATGGGCTGTTTTTTCGGAACAACGTGCGCTTCATCGCCTATTTCGATGGTTCCCACCGAGGGTTGGGCCTGGGCGCCCCCGTGCTGTTGCGGGGCGTGGTCATCGGCCGCGTGAGCGACATTCGCGTGGAATTTGACGCCACCAATCCGGAACTCATCCGCATTCCGGTGGTGATGGATTTGAATCCCCAATCGCTCATCGCCGTCAGCGACCAGCCCAAAGACACGGACGATGTGGTCGCGCTGCTCATCGAACGGGGGCTGCGCGCCCAATTGATTTTGCAGAGCTTTGTCATCAACCAACTGGTGGTATCCCTCGACTTTCATCCCAATACGACGCCGCGATTTGTGCAGGTCGGCGACAGCGATTTGCGCGAATTGCCCACCATCGCGTCGCCTTTGGATGCCATCGCCCGCACCTTCGATAACTTTTCCCTCG
>DAIUCA010000030.1:0-19017 GCA_036846405.1 Candidatus Competibacteraceae bacterium | reverse complement strand
CGCCGACGCGTCGGGGGATGACTCGTCGTCGGGTGGCGGCGACGGCACCGCAAGGGTGCGCAGATAGCTTTCGAGAATGACAGCGGCGGCAACGGCGTCGCGACTCACGGCCCGTTGTCCGGCCTCAGCGCGGGCGAGCTGCCATTCATCCGCCGCCCACGACGACAAATGTTCGTCGATGAGCAGGACGGGTTGGGTAAAGCGTTCCCGCAGCTGTTGGGCGAAGGCCAGGGTGGGTCGGGTGTTGCCACAGTCGCTGCCGTCTTGGTGACGGGCGATGCCGACGATGAGCGCGGCGGGCTGCCATTCCTTCACGAGGCGGGTGATTTCGCGCCAATCCTGGGGGGACACGGTTTTGAGCGGGCGCGCGGTTTGGGTGTGATCGTCGCCCACCGCAAGGCCCAACCGTTTTTGTCCAAAATCGAAGCCCATCAACAACTTAGGCATGACCGGCATCGCCCGACAGCAAGCGCAAATCCACGCCGATGCCCTGGGCGGCGGCGTTCCACCGGTCTTGGTGGGAGAGTTCAAACAAAATGTGGGCGGTCATGGGGCCAGACAGCCAGGCGTTATCGGCGATTTCGTGCTCCAATTGGCCCACGCCCCAACCGGCGTAACCCAAGGCCACCAGCAGTTGGTCTGGGCCTTCATCGCGGGCGATGGCTTGGAGAATGTCGCGGGAGGTGGTGACCCCAATGTCGTCCCCAATGGGAAGCGTCGCGTCCCAATTGCCCAGGGGACGGTGGATGACGAACCCCCGTTCTCGGTCGACCGGCCCCCCGGCGTACAGCGGAATCTGGGCCGTGCGGGCGGCGCGGTTGGGAATGGACAGGTGGTCGAGCAAATCCACCAGCGTCAATTCCAGGGGGCGATTGATGACGATGCCGATGGCGCCGTCGTCCGTGTGTTCACAGAGATAGGTGACGGTTTTCTGGAAATTGCTGTCGCTGAGGGCGGGCATGGCGATGAGGAATTGATGCCGTAAGTAACTGATTTCAATCATATTTTGAGTTCCCAGACCTAGTCGAACTTCAGTTGCCATTCCCGAGGAATGGTCAGCACGTCGTAATGCTGCTGGAGCGCGACCGGGAACGCATCGAACGGTGCGGCATTTTCCACGAGGCGAATCATGGCTTGGTCGAGGGCGCGGCGGCCGGAGCTGCGGGTCACGGTGATGCGGTTAACCGAGCCGTCGGCGTTGATGGCCACATCCAAAATCGGCCCCCGTTGGTGACGGCCTAACCGCTTGAGTTCGTTCAACAATTTCTCGTTGGCGAGGGTTTCGATGTGCTCGACCCACTGTTCCACATAAAGCTGTTCCAGGCGGCTCATGGAACGCAGATCGAGGCGCTTTTCGCGCACCCCACCCGAGGGCAGCTGGGCGGTGGGGATCGCTGGCGTGAGCGGCTGGATGGGGCCGATGGCGCTTAGGGTGGGAGGGGGCGGCGTGGCGGCGGCGGGGGCAAGGGGCGCCATGCCAAAGGCCTCGTCCAGGGGGGCGGGGGCTTGGGCGTTAATAAAATCCACCGTGAGACTGCGCACCTGATTCACCGGCGGCGGCGGCGCGAAAGCCCGCAAGCCGACGCCAAAGATCACCAACCCATGGATCAACAGCGCCACCAGCAACCCGAAACGCAGGCGAGGGTCGGCGAGCCAGTTCACGGAGTCGTTTCCATGGCGGCATCGCGGGCGACGAGTTTGGTTTCGAGTAGCGCGATGAACTGGGCGGCCACGTCGAGGCCCACTTGGGCTTTGAGTTCGCGGGCGCAGGTGGGGCTGGTCACATTGATTTCAGTCACAAAGTCGCCAATCACGTCTAAACCCACGAACAGCAAGCCTTTTTCCCGCAGGCTGGGGCCGATTTGGGCGCACAGCCAGCGGTCACGATCCGTGAGGGGGCGGGCTTCGCCGCGACCCCCGGCGGCGAGATTGGCGCGGGTTTCGCCGGCAGCGGGGAGACGGGCGAGGGCGTGGGTCACGGGTTCGCCGTCGAGCATGAGGATGCGTTTATCGCCATCCACAATGGCCGGGAGATAACGCTGGATGAGCACCGTGCGGCGATCCATGTCGGTCATGACTTCGAGGATGGTGTTGAGGTTAGGGTCATCGTGGCGCAGGCGAAAAATCGACTGGCCGCCCATGGCGTCGAGGGGTTTGATGATGCAATCCCGTTCTTCTTCCACAAAGGCGCGCAGGCGCTGGCGGTCGCGGGCCACGAGGGTTTTGGGGCAGCAATGGGGAAACCAGAGGGTAAACAGCTTTTCGTTCACATCCCGTAGGGCGCGGGGATGGTTGACGACCAGGGTGTGGCCGCGAGTTTCGTGGACGAGGAGTTCGAGGAGATGGGTGGCGTAGAGATATTCCTGGTCGAAGGGCGGGTCCACGCGCATCAAAAAGACATCCAGTTGGTGGAGCGGCATGAGGACGGATTTCCCCAAGGCGAACCAATGGGCGTTGTCGTCAAACACCTGAAGCGTGCGGACGCGGCTCCAGAGCTTGCCGTCTTGGATATAAAGATCCCCGGGTTCCAGGTAATAAATCACCCAATCCTGGGCTTGGGCCGCGAGGAGCAGGGCGAGGGTCGTGTCCTTGTAGGGGGTAATGTGGGCGATGGGATCCATCATGACGGCGAGATAACGACGCATAAATTGCTCACTTTATTTGTGAAGGAAACAGGGCAAAGCCACCGCGAACACCGCCATCATTAGCAGTAAATTCGTGCATGGTGACGGACTTGAGAATGTGTTAAACATCCGCCATCTCACTGCAAGTCGCGTTGTAGTTCAGCCAAAGCGCGGATGATTCTGCTCAATTTTTATTCTCTCAATGGAGACGGTTGTGACCGACGCCCCCCATTCTTCCCCGCCGCCGATCAAAGTGATGATTGTCGATGACAGCGTCACGATTCGACGGGCTGCCGAGACCTTCTTGCGTCGCGAAGGCTACGACGTGATTACGGCTGACGATGGTTTTGAAGCGTTACCCAAAATTGTCGATCACCAGCCGGACATTATTTTTCTCGACATCATGATGCCGCGTCTCGATGGGTATCAAACCTGTTCCGTGATTAAAAACAACAGCTTATTCAAAGAGATACCGGTGATTATGTTATCGAGCAAAGACGGGATTTTTGACAAAGCGCGCGGCAAGCTGGTTGGCTCTGAGCAATATGTGACTAAACCCTTCACCAAGGAGGACCTGCTCGATGTTATCCAACAGCATGTGCGCGTGGCGTCTTGAGATGCGGCGGTTCATAAGCCACTGTTTTTCCATTCCTTTGCGCTTCAGTTGAGAACGCTCCCATGGCCCGTGTCCTGATTGTCGACGATTCCCCCACCGAGATTTTTGCCTTCAAGCGGATGCTAGAAGAGCAGGGATACGAGGTGATTAGTGCAAATAACGCCGAGGATGGCGTCACGCTGGCAAAGAAGGAATTGCCCAATTTAGTGCTGATGGATGTGGTCATGCCGGGCATGAATGGCTTTCAAGCCACGCGCAAAATTGCCAAAGACCCGATGACGGCGCACATCCCCGTCATCATGATTACGACTAAAGACCAAGAAACCGACCGCATTTGGGCGATGCGCCAGGGGGCGCGGGATTACGTGGTGAAACCGCCGGTCGCGAGCGAGTTTCTCGCTAAAATCCGCGCCTTGTTGAGCGAAGTGGGCTGAGTGCCGTGAAAGCGGACTCGCGCCATCCCTTCGACCTGTTACTCGATTTAGATCACCGTTTAATCCAACGGGCCCAGGTGATCGCCCAACAGGTGCAGCCCGCCTTGGTGATGGGCAGTCTCGCCGTGCGTGCCGGGTCGTTTCCCCTGTTGGTTGGCATGGAACACATTTCCGAAATTCTGCACATCTCCAACACGCGCATGACGCGGGTACCGGGGGTGAAATCGTGGTTAATTGGGATTGCGAACCTGCGCGGCACTATTTTGAGCGTGGTGGATTTGCACCATTTTCTGATTAGCCAAAGCCGCAGCACGATTAACAGCAAAATGAGCCGCATCGTCGTGGTGCGCTACGAAGATTGGCTCTACGGCCTCCTCGTAGATGAAGTCGCGGGGATGCGCCACTTTGACGATGAGTTGCGCACCAACCTTCCCGAATCCACCCCCGCTGAAATCCGACCCTATCTCGAGCCCAGCGCCTACGAAGTGGAACGCAAACAATGGTTGGTCTTAAACATTCCACAGCTGCTCAGCGACACCCGATTCCAAGCCATCGCCATTTAACGGCAACCGAATGCGGGGCATTGTCCCTAACAACTTGTTTTATCTTTACTTTTCCCACCACAAGCGCGGGCATGTCATGCCCCCCCGGTCGAGGAGCCTTTCCATGAATGAATCTCGTAGTGAAGGCGCAACGCAGCTCGGCACCGCCTCCTCGGTATACGCCCTGCTGCTGGCCCTGCTGGTGCTCTCTATCCTGCTCATGGTCACCACCTTGGTGCTGATTGAAGGGGCTGGGGGCACGCAAAACAGCCACCAACAGCTCGCCATCGAACAGCAATTGCTCGCCCGCAATCTGCTCACCCACGCCATCGAAACCTCTCGGGGGGAAATGACCGGGGTAGCTAACTTGCAACAAACCCGCGACCGCTTGGATCAAGTGCTCCTGTGGCAGAAGGAAGGCGACGCCGCCCAGGGGCTGTCCCCTGCGCCCAGTGCGGTTACCACCCAATTGGTGGGGGCTGAAGACCAATGGCGCCAGCTGCGCGCCCAAACCGACATCATTTTGGCGAGCGCGCCAGCACTCCAGGTGCTGGCCCAACTGCGTCAATCCCTCAACCGCACCCTGCCCGACCTGGTAGCCGCGTCCAACGAGGTGGTGAACTTCCTGATTCGCCGCAACGCGCCCGCCACGCAGATTCAAGAAACCACCCTGCAATTGAGTCGGCTCCAGGGGCTAGATGCCCAGGTACTGCGGTTGCTGAACTTCAATATGGATACCTCTGCCGCCCTGCGCAGTTTTCAGCAGGAGCTCACCGAATTTAACAACGCCCTGCGCCGCCTGACCGAACAGGCGCCCCAAAGCGGTTTAGATCGGGTGGCAACCCTGTTTAACGCCATTCGCGGCGACGCCATTCGCGTGGTGCAAGAGGCCCCGCGCATCGCCCAAGCCCAGGAGGCCACCCGCGCTTTAGCCAATCGGGTCGATGAGTTTTTCATCGAATCCGAAGCCCTCAGCCAAGCCTATGCCAACCAGATCCCCGGGGGTGTCGCGGTGTTTGGCGTCACGGTGACCACCAAGCTGGCCTACATTTTTGGCTTCCTCGCCCTAGCGATGCTGGTGATGTTCGTACTGTTGCAGCGCCGCGATTCCCGCACCCGTCTCGACGACAGCGAACGCCGTAAACATGAAACCGAAGAGCAAAATCGCCGAAACCAAGAGGCCATTTTGCGACTGCTGGACGAACTGGGCGATTTGGCCGAGGGCGATCTCACGGTGCAGGCGAGCGTGACCGAAGACATTACCGGCGCCATCGCCGACTCGGTGAACTACGCCATCGAGGCGTTGCGCGATCTTGTGTCCACTATTAACCGCACCGCCGAACAGATGGCGTCGGCAGCGCAAGAAACCCGTTCGGTGGCGGATCGTTTGGCCCGCGCCTCTGAAGTGCAGGCCCGCCAAATCGAATCGTCGAGTAAAACCGTGATGCAGATGGCGAAGTTTATGGACGAGGTCGCCGAAAAAACCGCCTCATCTGCCGAGGTGGCCGAACGGTCCGTGGGGATTGCCCACGAGGGCGGCGACCGGGTGCGCCGCACGATTCAAGGGATGGACGCGATCCGCGAGCACATTCAAGAAACCTCCAAGCGCATCAAGCGGCTCGGCGAATCGTCTCAAGAGATCGGCGACATCGTGGCGCTCATCAACGACATCGCCGACCAAACCAACATTTTGGCGTTAAACGCCGCCATTCAGGCGTCGGCAGCCGGGGAAGCGGGGCGCGGCTTCGCGGTGGTGGCGGACGAAGTGCAGCGCCTCGCCGAGCGGTCGTCGAACGCGACGAAACGCATCGAGGCCCTGGTGAAAACCATTCAGGCCGACACCAACGAGGCGGTGATTTCCATGGAAAAGAGCACGACGGAAGTGGTGGCCGGCGCGGGCCTAGCCGAAAAAGCCGGGGAAGCCCTAGAAGAAATCGAGCAGGTGTCCGCGCGGTTAGCTGAGTTGATTAACGAGATTTCGACCGCGTCGGCGCAGGTGACCGAGATGGCTGCCAAGGTGTCGTCGGCCATGGCGTCGATTAACGAAATTACCGGCCAAACCGCCGAGAGTAGTGTGGCGACGGCCTCGTCCATCGGCACGCTCAACCAGCTCGCGCAGGAACTGCAACAGTCGGTGGCGGGCTTCCGACTCCCCGACCAAAGTCTTTCAGAAGAGATGGAACCGTTGGTTTAAGCCCCCTCGCGGCGGTTTTGCCCGCCGCAGCGGTTTCGCCGTCCTATTTAGAGGAGCACTGCCACGATGAACGCCTACACCGATGACAATCCGCTCCAGTTGTTGAAGGGGGAATCGTCTCTCACGCTGCAACGGATTCAACAAACGCTGAAGTTGTATTTGGAAGACGCGACGGATACCGCGCAACTTGCCCTCGTCGCGCAGCTCGCCGAGCAGATGCGCGGCGTGTTTGTGATGCTGGAATTGCCTGGCGTGGCCGTGTTCATGGCGGAATGCGCGGCGTTAGCGCGGCATTTGGCGACCACGCCCATCGATGCCCGCGATCACGGTCACGAAACCCTATTGCAGGCGTCGATTCAGGCGCCGCGCTATTTGGATTGGCTCGATCAAGACCCGCCCAAACCCGCGTTTGACCTGTTGCCGCTCACGAACCAACTGCGCACAGCCCGGGGCATGGCTCTCCTGGCCGTCGGTCAGCTGCCCTCCGCCAAACAAACCCAGGATTTGCGGGTGTTAGCGACCAAGCGGCGACCGGCTTGGCAACGGGCGCGGTTAGGCGCGAGTCGGCCCATGACCCGCGACGCCAGCATGGAACTCGCCGCCCGCATCGCCGCGGAGCTGAAAGAGGCCTCGCCCAACCCGCATTTTTACGAATTTTGGTGGCTGGTGGCGGGGGTGTTTAGTCTGCCCACGGCCAATAGCCCCCTTGAAACGGCGGAGAGCGACAGCCTGTTTGACGCCCTCGATATGCAGCTCGAGCTGTTATCCCAATGCGACGAATTGCCGGTCGCGGCGGATCCGGCCCGGTCGCTCATCGAAAATCGCCTGCGCGAGCTGCTGGACACCACGCCCTATTACGTGCAGCGCCTCAATTTTCATCCGCCGCGCCTTGCGTCAATCGACGAGTCGCGGCCGGTGTTGTTGGATTTAGAAACCCTCGCCCAAGTGGCGGGGCTGCTGCGGGAAATGACGACGCTGATTCACGACGGCGTGGATCGCATGGCCCGCAACCAGGAATACCGCGCCAGTTCCCTGCGCAGCCACCAAACGGCGCTGCACGAGATGGCGAACGTGCTGCTGATGCTGGATTTACTCGTGCCGGCCCAGGTAATTCGCCACCAAGAAGGCCAGTTAGCCGGTTGGCTGGCGGCAGACCGCGAGCTTGAAATCGACGAGTTATTCGCGTTTGCCGCGGAAATGTCGCTCATCGAGGATTTGCTGGATAACGCCGACGATTTGGCGGGGAACTCGTTGTTGAGCACGCCCACGGTGAATCACGAAGAACGGTTGGCGCGACTCCAACAGCTCGTGGTGCGTCGGGCGCGGGCAACAGCGATTCGCGAAGCCGCCGCGCCGCTGGCGCGGGTGCGCCGCCAGTTGGCGACGAGCGACATCCCGCCCCATTGGGCGACGCTCGCCCAACTGCTGGAGGGGGTGCGCGGCGTCGCTATTTTGCTGGACAGCGTGCTCCACGGTTCGCAAATCGCCAGCGAGTTGGCGCAAATCTGTCAGCTGCTCCATCGCGGGGCCGTGCTCACCGACGCCGAATTGGGCCAACGGGCCATGATCGATGTGCTGGTGCATTTGGAATATCACCTGGATTTGCTCCACGAGAGCGCTCGGCAGGACGAAGACGTGCTCACCCACGCGGCCCAACAGTTGGCGCTCATTAAAACCGTGCTCGATAGCAGCGCGGTGCGCGGGGAGGTGACGCCCGCTGCGCCGCCGACGCTTGAAACCACGATCCCGTCGGCGCTGCTGTTCCCGCTGCTCCAGCCGCCAAATAGTCCGCCACCGACCGACAACAGCTTGGCGGTTGGTATACCGACCCTGTCGTCCCCCGCCCTGCAAACCTTTGCGGCGATGCCCTTGGCGCCCCTCGCGTCGATCGCGCCGGCAGTGACACCGCCTACCGTCGATGAGGCCGCCGTGGCGGCAGGCGAAGCGGCGATTGCCCATTGGCTCGACGGCAAAATCCCCGACGACAATCTGGACGATCCGGAAATGGAGGAGATTTTTCTGGAAGAGTCCCAGGGGGTGCTAGCAGACATCGAAACCCATTTGACCCAGTGGTACGGGGATTTGGGCAACCGCGAGATTTTGATCAACGTGCGCCGGGCGTTTCACACCCTCAAGGGCAGCGGTCGCATGGTGGGCGCCAAGCGCGTGGGCGAGGTGGCGTGGATTTACGAAAGTCTGCTGAACCGCATTATCGAGGGGGAGGTGGCGATTCAGCCCACGATCCTCGATGCCATCGACAAGACCCAGGGATTTCTGGCGCGGGTCGTCGGCGCGGGGTGCAGCATGGCCGACACCGACCTGCGGGAAGCAGCCAAACTCATCGTCATCGCCGACGCCCTGCGTCAGAACCAGCCGCTGCCGGCATTTGCCGATTCGGCGCCGCCCGCGCCGCCGGCGGATTTGACGCCGATGATTCTGGAACAATTGCTCGCGGCACCCGCGACTCATCCGTCCATCGACGAGGCGGCGGAGGCTTTAGCGGCGGAAATTGCCGCGTTGCCGCCCCCGCCCGTCAAGCTGCCCCCCGTGGCGCCGCCCGCGCCGGTGCCGAACGAGGCGTTCCCCGACGACGAGATGGTGCAGGTGTTTTTGGACGAGGCCGACGAAATCCTCAATGCCAGCGACAGTTTGCTCACCCGCTGGCGGCAGGATTTGTATAGCCACGACTTTTTGGCCGACCTGCGCCGCGACATGCACACCCTCAAGGGCAGCTCGCGGATGGTGGGATTGCCCACGGTGGGCAATGTGGCTCACGCCATGGAATCCCTCATGGATGGCCTGGCTAAGGGCGAAATCGAAGCAGAAATCCGTCATTTAGACCTGTTGCAACTCACCCTCGACACCTTGAGCAAGATGGTGGAGCGGGTTCGGGTGCGCCAATTCCCGCCGGCGGAAGACGACGTGGTGGCGGAGATTCGCGAAGCCATTGCGACAGCCAAGCCGCCCACCGTGGCCCGCACCTCCGCTGTGGAAGCCACCTTGGGCGACATCGACCCCGAGTTGCTCGAAGGCTTCTTGATGGAGTCGCTGGAGATTCTCGATGCCGGCGACAAACATTTGCAGGCGTGGGCGCTCGATCCCGATAACCGCGTGCTGCTCAACGACCTGCGTCGGGAAATGCACACGCTCAAAGGCGGCGCACGCCTTACCGGCATCATGGAAATGGGGGATTTGGCCCACACCCTCGAATCCGTCATGGAGGCCGTGGGCAAGGGCGAGATTGTGGGCAGCAGCGTGCCGGTGGCCCTGCTGCAAGACACCCTCGACCAGCTCAACAACATGCTCAACGTGGTGCGGGAAAACCGGCGGCCGAAACCCGCCACCGCCCTGATCCACAGCCTGCAGCAGGTGTTGAGCGGCGAAACGACGTTCGAAGAAGCGATTCCCGAAATAGAACCCCCCGTGGTCGCCCCGCTGCCGCCGATGGTTTCGCTGCCTGCCACACCGACGGCACCGCTGCCGTTACCGGTCATGCAGCCCACGCCGGCGGTCACAGCACCGATCCCGCTGATGCGGCCCAAGCCCAAACCCAAGGTGGCGGAGGGCGAAACCATCCGCGTGAGCGCGAACCTGCTGAACAACCTCATCAACCAAATGGGGGAAAGCAGTATTTTCCGTTCGCGCATCGACCAGGGCGTGCTCGCGTTGCGCTTTAACTTGAACGAACTCGGCCAGACTGTGAGCCGTCTGCGCCAGCAGCTGCGGCGCCTTGAAATCGAAATCGAAGCGCAGATTACGTTCCGCTACGAGGACAGCGCCGGCTCGTTCAATCTGGAACCCCAGGAAGACGAGTTTGACCCGCTGGAACTGGACCGCTTCTCGGAATTGCAGCAGTTGTCCCGGTCGCTCATGGAAATCGTGGAGGATTTAACCAACGTGCAGAACTCCTTGGGCGATCAAGCCCAGGACATGAGTTTCTTGCTCGATCAACAGGCCAAGGTGAACAAGGAAATCCAACAGGGCCTCATGCGCACGCGGATGGTGAGATTTGAAACCATCGTGCCGCGCTTGAGCCGCCTGGTGCGCCAGGTGGCCGCCGAGTTGAACAAGAAAGCCGAGTTTGTGTTGAGCGGTCTGGAATCCGAAGTCGATCGCACGGTGTTGGAAAACATGACGGCCCCCCTGGAACACATGCTGCGCAACTCCCTGGCCCACGGCATCGAGCTGCCCACCGAGCGGGTGAAAAAGGGGAAACCCGACACGGGCGTGATTCGCTTAGACGTGCGCCGAGAAGGGGCGGAATTGGTGCTCGCTCTGTCAGACGACGGGGCGGGGATTAACTTCGAGGCGATTCGCAAAAAAGCTCTGGCTAAAGAAATGATGACGGCGGATCAAGCGGTCACCGAGCAGGATTTGATTAATTTCATGATGCAGCCGGGGTTTTCGACGGCGGATCAGGTGAGCCAGGTGGCGGGCCGCGGCGTGGGCATGGACGTGTTGAACGATTCCATTCGGTCGCTGCGGGGCGCCTTGTTTGTGCAGTCGGCCCAAAACCGCGGGGCCACCTTCACGGTGCGTCTGCCCTATTCCTTGGCGGTGACTCAGGCGCTGTTGGTGCAGCTCAACCGCGATACCTACGCCGTGCCGCTGTTGAGCGTGGAGGCCATTACGCGCCTCGCGCCGGAAGAAATGACGGGCTATCTCTCGGGTAAGCGGGCGGAACACATTTACAGCGACAACCGCTATCCGATTCACAACATGGGCGTGCTGTTTGGCGACGCGGACAGCTTGCAACGCTACGGCCAGCAGGTGGAAACGCGGTTGCCGGCCCTGCTGTTCCGCAGCGCGGAGGCGAGCGCGGCGTTGCAGGTGGATGCGGTGATCGGTAGCCAGGAAATCATCGTGAAGCCGGTGAGCCCGCAGCTGTTGGGGGTGCCGGGCATTTCGGGGGCGACAGTACTGGCGGATGGTCGCGTGGTGCTGGTGCTCGAAATCGCGCCGTTGGTGCGGAACTTGGCGACGCAAGAACACCGACGGGCCGCGCGGATGGCGCAAACCACCACCCAAAAACGCCGCCAAAAGCTCACGGCCATGGTCATCGACGACTCCATCACCATGCGCAAGGTGTTGGCGCGGTTTCTGGAGCGGCAAAACTTCGAGGTCACCACGGCGAAAGACGGCATGGATGCGGTGGCAAAGCTCGAAGAGCATGTGCCCGACATTGCGTTCCTCGACATCGAAATGCCGCGCATGGACGGCTTTGAGGTAATGCAGCACATCCGCAACCAATCTCATCTCAAACAGCTGCCGGTCATCATGGTGACCTCCCGCAGCGGCGATAAACACCGGGAGCGGGGCCGCAAATTGGGCGTGAATGACTACCAAATTAAGCCGTACAACGAAGAAGAACTGTTGATTTCGATTCGCGGCGTGTTGGGCGATCGCGTGCTCGACTTAACGGCGTAACAGAGGCGATATGGCCAGCCAAACATTGAAAGTGATGGTGATCGCCTTCCAAGGCGGTCGCGCCGTGTTGCCTAAAAGCGTGGTGGAAGAGGTGTTGCCCTACGCGCGCTCGTTGCGGATGGAAAACGCTCCTCCGTGGGTGGCTGGCTCGATTTTGTGGAAAACCGAGCCGATTCCGCTGGTGAGCTTGGAACGCCTGGTGTATCGCACCAGCCCCGGCCCAGGGGCCCACACGCGCATCATCGTGATTAACGCCTTGAGCGAGCAGGCCCGCGCCCGCGATTTTGCGATTTTGAGCACGGAACCGCCGCAACTCGCCGATTTGGAGCGCGACGGCATTAGTGCCGCCAACACGGATGAGCCGCTGGACCAGGGGGTGTTGCAGCGGGTGTGGATCTACGGCAAAGACGCCATCATTCCGGATGTGCTCGCTATCGAGGCCGCCTTGAGTCGCATCGGGCGCAATTAGGCCAAAACCCACGCGCAGGTCGGCCATCGTGCCGACCTCGTTTTTTTTATGGACGCAACAGCGAAATGCCTTTGAGGAGATTCAACGCCTCGTAGAGCGGGAAATCGCTTTGGGCGAGATCGGCCGTCGGGGCGGGAGCCGTCGGTGGCGCGGGAGCGGCTTCTGCGTCTGTCGGCGGGGAGTTGGTGGGATTGCGCAGATGGGTCGGCAAATCGGCTTCTTTCACCTCGGTGACGGGAGCTTCTTCCCGCGTGACCCGCAAAGACGCCAGCGGAATGTCGGGTTTAATGCCTTCCGCCTGAATCGAACGGCCCTTGGGGGTGAAATACCGCGCGGTGGTGAGCTTGATCGCCGCGCCGTTTTGCAGCGGCAAAATCGTCTGCACCGAGCCTTTGCCAAAGGTGGTTTCGCCGACGATCAAGGCGCGGCGATGGTCTTGTAGCGCCCCCGCCACAATTTCCGATGCCGACGCCGAGCCGCCATTCACCAACACGATCAGCGGTACGCCGTCGATGAGGTCGCCGGGACGGGCGTTAAAGGATTGTTTTTCTTCGGGATTGCGCCCGGCCGTGTAGACGATCAGGTCTTGGCTATCCATAAACGCATCGGTCACGCCCACGGCTGAACTCAACACGCCCCCGGGATTGTTGCGCAAATCCAACACCAATCCCTGCAAGCGCTGGTCGCCGAGTTCGGCCCGCAGCTTGGCGATTTCGACTTCTAAATCTTCGGTGGTGCGGGACTGAAATTGGCTAATGCGCACGTACCCAAAGCCCGGTTCGAGCACACGGCTGCGGACGCTTTTCACCTGAATCACGGCGCGAATCAGGGTGAATGTGAGGGGCTGGTCTTCGCCGGCGCGCAGCACGGTCAGCGTGACCGGCGTGTTGGGGAGCCCCCGCATGCGCGTGACCGCATCGTTAAGCGACAAGCCCTTGACCGGCGCGTCGTCGATGCGGGTGATGAGGTCGCCGGCGCGAATGCCCGCCCTGGCGGCCGGCGTGTCGTCGATGGGCGCGACCACGCGGATGAGGCCGTCTTCCAGATTCACCTCGATTCCCAGCCCGCCAAACTCCCCGGTGGTGCCTTCCTGCAATTCCTTAAACTCTTCCTTATCCAGAAACGCCGAATGGGGATCGAGATTAGAAAGCAGGCCGCGGATCGCGTCGTTTAAGAGCTTGCGGTCATCGACTGGCTCGACATATTCCTTCTGCACGCGGTCGAGCACATCGCTTAAGTCGCGCAGCTCGTCTAGGGGCAATTCCGCCGCGTGGAGTGCGGCCAATCCAAGAAAACACGCAGCGAATGCACTGCAAAAACAAGACGTTACGGTCATAACCGTTCCTCAGGGGGGGACGACAAAGAAAGCCGCGCATCATAGACGGCCTGTGGTGGTGACGCATTGCGATTGCGGCTATGTTCTGCGGCCTTTTTTGGGGGCCAATCACGATGGTGGAGTTTCTCGATTTTGCGGCACGGCATTGGTATTTGTTCGCGGCGCTGTTTGTCATTTTGGGCCTGTGGGTGGGGGGCGAAGTGAGCCAGACCCTGAGCGCGGTCAAGCGGCTCAATCCCCAGGGGGCGCTGCTGTGCGTTAACGAAAACGACGGCATTTTTCTCGATGTGCGCCAGCCCGACGAACTCAAGGGCGGTTTTATTCAGAACGCCGTCCACATTCCGCTCGGCGAACTCAACCAACGACAAAAGGAAATCGCGCGGTTTAAGGAGAAAAATATCGTGGTGTATTGCAACACCGGCAGTCGGGCGGATCAGGCCGCAAAACAGCTCGCGAAGGACGGTTTTACGGCGGTGCACGTGCTGGCGGGCGGTTTTCCCGCCTGGGCCGGGGAAAATCTCCCGGTGCGGCGGAAAAAATAGGGGCGTGTATCGTTAACAGCCACTTCATCGTCACGGAGTCGTTTATCTATGCCCCACATCGTCATGTACGCCTCGAGCTGGTGCCCCTACTGCCTGCGGGCCAAATCCCTGTTGGATAAGAAAAAAGCCGCTTTTCAATGGATTAGCGTGGACGGTAAACCCGACGTCCGCGCCCACATGACCCAACTCACCGGGCGCACGTCCGTACCGCAGATTTTAATCGACGACCAGCCCATTGGCGGTTGCGACGATCTCTACGCCCTCGAGCGCCAAGGCAAGCTCGACGCCCTGTTAACCTCTCCTCCCAACGACCCATAGGCCCATTTCATGAGCGATCAACCGCAATTCGCCGTTCAAAAGCTGTATGTCAAAGACGTGTCCTTCGAGGCGCCGAACGTCCCTGACATGTTCACCATCACGCCGCGGCCCGAGGTCAACTTGCAGGTGCAAACCCACGTGCGGCCTTGGCGAGATTCTGTCGAGGTGAGCCTAAAAATGACCATCACCGTCAAGGTGGAAAATCAAACGGCCTATGTGGTGGAAATCGAACAGGCCGGACTGTTCGTGGTGAAGGGCTATGAAGGGGAAAATTACGATCAGATGGTCGAAGTCATCTGTCCGGAGATTCTCTATCCCTACGCGCGGGAAGCGATTGACTCGCAGATTATTCACGGAGGCTTCCCGGCGTTGATGCTCCATCCCATTGATTTTCGGACGATTTATCAGCAACGCCGTCAACAAGCCGCGACCGAAGGCGCCGCGAATGACGGTGACACAGCCACGCTCAATTAATTCATGACCGCGACCGTCGCTGTGTTGGGGGCGGGGGCTTGGGGCACTGCCCTCGCCCTCGCCCTTTGTCGTCGGGGCCACGCGGTGCGTCTGTGGGGCCACGATCCCGCCGAAATCGCCATTCTCGCCGCCGATCGGGAAAATCGCCGTTATCTGCCCCAAATTCCCCTGCCGGACGCCCTGGCGGTGACCGCCGACCTGGCGGTTGCCGTCGAGAAGGTGGACGGCGTGTTGGTGGTGGTGCCTAGCCACGGGTTTGTCACCGTCATGACCCAACTCATGGCCTGCCTAGAGACGGCCAACGCGGCGGCGGTGGATGTGGCGTGGGCCACGAAAGGTTTACACGACGGCCAATTGCTCCACGAATGGGTCGCGCAACACGCCCCCGCCTGGCGACCGGCCGTGATTTCCGGCCCGAGCTTTGCGCGGGAAGTCGCGCTCAATCTGCCCACGGCAATCACGGCCGCCGCTGCCGATCGCGACCACGCCTGGCGCTGGGTGGAACGGCTCCACGGAGACCAATTGCGGCTGTACGCCAGCACCGATCTGGTGGGCGTGCAGCTCGGCGGGGCCATGAAAAATGTCCTCGCCATCGCCGTGGGGATTTCCGACGGTTTGGGTTTGGGGGCGAACGCCCGCGCCGCGTTGATTACGCGGGGGGTCGCCGAAATGACGCGCTTAGGGTTGGCGCTCGGGGCGAAAACCGAAACCCTCATGGGATTGGCCGGGTTAGGCGATGCGGTGCTCACGTGTACCGATGACCAGTCCCGCAACCGCCGATTTGGCCTGGCGTTAGGCCATGGCCTCGCGCCGACGGTGGCTGAAGCGACAATTGGGCTGGTGGAAGGCCGTTTAGCGACCCCCGCGCTGCTGGCGTTGGGCCATCGCTGGGGCGTGGAACTGCCCGTCGCCACCCAGGTTGCCGCCGTGTTGGACGGTCAACCCCTCAAACAGGCCGTGGCGCAACTCCTATCGCGGATGCCCAAACACGACCATCCGCTCTACTAGCTCACAGCATCATGCCGCCGTTTTCTTCGTCGTCCTGAATCGACAGGTCGATGAGCGGCGCTGCGGGTTTACTGGCCGGCGCGTCTTTCTTGCCAAAATTAAAGCCGCCACCGCTGCCCCCACCGTCGCGGCTCCCCCCGCCACTCGCCGCCGCCGCTGCGGCATTCACCCCGCCGATGTCCGAATCTTGGAGACGGATTTTTAAGGCCACGTTATTGCGGGAATCGGCGTTTTTAATCGCCTCGTCGCGGTTGATCTTGCCTTGGACATACAGCTCAAACAGCGCATCGTCGAAGGTCTTCATGCCGCCCTCGGTGGACTGTTCCATCGCCTCTTTAATCGTGTCGATTTTGCCCTTCTGAATCAGGTCGGCGATGTAGGGCGAGTTCAGCAGCACTTCCACCGCCGGCACCCGACCACCGTCCATGGTGCGAATCAAGCGCTGCGACACAATCGCCCGCAAATTCAACGACAAATCCATCAACAGCTGGTCGCGGGCATGTTCTGGGAAGAAGTTCACCACCCGCTCTAACGCGCCGTTCGCGTTGTTTGCGTGGAGCGTCGAGAGGGCCAAATGGCCCGTTTCGGCGAATTGCAGGGCGTATTTCATGACCTCTTTCGAGCGCACCTCCCCAATCAGAATCACATCCGGCGCCTGGCGCATGGCACTGCGCAGGGAGTTCTCGTAATTGTGGGTATCCATGCCGATTTCCCGTTGCCCCACCACGGATTTCTTGTGGGGATGCACAAATTCGATGGGGTCTTCCACCGTGAGAATGTGGCCCGGGGTGGTGGCGTTTCGGTGGTCGATCATCGCCGCAAGGCTCGTCGATTTTCCCGAACCGGTCGCGCCCACCACCAAAATCAAACCGCGCTTTTCCATGATGAGATTTTTTAAGACGACGGGCAGACCCAAGCTCTCCACGCTGGGGATTTCGCCTTTGATGTAGCGCACCACCATGGAGACCTCGCCTTTCTGCTTGTAGACGTTGGCGCGGAACCGCCCCACGCCCTTGAGCGGAATCGCAAAGTTCAGCTCAAACTCGTGTTCAAACTCCTTCGCCTGATCGTCCTTCATGATCGAGTACGCGATGGTGCGCACCTGTCCTGGCTCCAGCACCTTGGTACCTACAGGGCGCACGATGCCGCCGATTTTGATGCTTACCGGCGCGCCGACATACAAAAACAAGTCTGAAGCGTCTTTATCGACCATCAAACGCAAGTAAGGGGCAATGTCCATCAGGGTCTCCGCAGAAGGTTAGTGGGCCACCCGATTAAAGCCATTCAGCGCCGCCACGCGATACGCCTCGGCCATGGTCGGATAGTTAAAGGTGGTGTTGATGAAGTAATCGAGGGTGTTGTGGCCACTGGGCTGCGACATGATCGCCTGACCAATGTGGACAATTTCCGCCGCCTGGTCGCCAAAACAATGGATGCCGAGAATCTCGAGGGTTTCTCGGTGAAACAGCAGCTTCAACATGCCGACGGTTTGGCCCGTAATCTGCGCCCGCGCCAGGTTCTTAAACGCCGCGTGGCCCACTTCGTAAGGCACGTTGTCCTTCGTCAATTCGGCTTCCGTGCGGCCCACGGAGCTGATTTCTGGCGAGGTGTAAATGCCGGTGGGAATGTCTTTCACCAGACGGTGATCGCTGTGGTGATGGATGAGATGGGTCGCCGCAAACCGCCCCTGGTCGTAGGCCGCACTCGCTAAACTCGGATAACCGATGATGTCGCCCGCCGCGTAGATGTGGGGCACCTTGGTCTGATAGCTCTCGTTCACATCCAACTGGCCCCGACCATTGGGCACAATCCCCAAACTCTCTAAGCCCATATTCTGCGAGTTACCCGTGCGACCGTTGGCCCACAAAAAGATGTCGGCCTTGATCTTTTTCCCCGATTTCATCTGCAACACCACGCTGTGATCGTGGGTTTCGAGGGCTTCGTAGGTTTCGTTATGGCGAATCATCACCCCCTGATCCCGCAGGTGATAACTCAAGGCATCGGAAATTTCGTCGTCCAAAAACGACAGCAGGCGGTCGCGGTTGTTGATGAGATCCACCTTGCAGCCCATTTGGCGAAACATGCTCGCGTATTCGCAGCCGATCACCCCCGCGCCGTAGATGATGATGGACGCGGGCGTAAAACCCATGCTCAGCAGGGTGTCGCTATCGAAAACGCGGGGATGGTTAAAGTCGATGTCTCGTGGGCGGTAGGGCCGCGAACCGGTGGTGATAACGAAATGGTTTGCGTGGAGCCGTTGGGGCCGAGGATTGGCAGGACTGTCGATTTCTAACGTATGTTCGTCCACAAAGCGGGCGTGGCCCCGATACACCGACACATGGTTGCGATCGTACAGGTCCTGGCGCATGGCGGTTTGTCGCGCGATCACCGCCTCCGCCGTGCGCAGCAATTCGGGAAACGTAAACCGCGCCGGCTTGCCCATGAGGCTGCGGTAGAGCGGATTGCGGTTGAACTCCAACATGGACGAAATCGCAAACCGCAGCGCTTTCGAAGGAATCGTGCCCCAGTGGGTACAGCCGCCGCCCACCTGGTGATATTTCTCGATTACCGCCACCGACTTGCCGTCTTTAATGGACTTCATCGCCGCACCTTCGCCGCCCGGCCCGGTACCAATCACGATGATGTCGTAGTTTTTCTCGCTCATAAGCCGCATCCCCCTGGTGAATAGATGGTGGTGTGTCACACGACGCGCACCCGTCGTAACCCCAATCCTACCAGAAGCCCTTGATTGGCTTATGGATCCAGCGCGAATGACCGCCCGTTCATGGCCGTGCCTGAGCAGCGCAATCGCATGAACGGTTAGCGCTCAAAATTTGAAGATTTGTGCGCGGTAGCCATGGGATGTGGCAGCGAGAAGCCGACGCATCTTTGATGCTGGCCTTGCGCGGTGACGAAGTATCGCGGAGCAGATTGAGGCAGATTTGCTTGATAAGGCGACATCCAGACACCATTGCAGACTATAGCCTATCCAAACAATTTTGATTGTTCTAAGAGGAGCTGATCGATATTGCA
>DAIUCA010000029.1:0-19241 GCA_036846405.1 Candidatus Competibacteraceae bacterium | reverse complement strand
CACGGATTTTGCTGCTCTACGGATCGGCGCGCGCCCGCTCGTTTAGTCGGCTGCTCACCCTGGAAGCCGCCCGCCTGCTCGCGCTGCTCGGCGCCGACACGCGGGTGTTTCATCCCCAGGGGCTGCCGCTCCCGGACGACGCCCCCGACAGCCATCCCCGCGTGGTCGAGCTGCGGGAACTCGCCACCTGGGCCGAGGGCATGGTGTGGTGCTCGCCCGAACGCCACGGCGCCATGACCGGCATTCTCAAAGCGCAAATCGACTGGATTCCCCTGTCCCTGGGCGCGGTACGGCCCACCCAAGGCAAAACCCTCGCCCTCATGCAGGTGAGTGGCGGTTCCCAGTCGTTTAATGCGGTGAATCAAATGCGGATTTTGGGCCGTTGGATGCGCATGTTGACCATCCCCAACCAGTCGTCCGTGCCCAAGGCGTTTTTGGAATTCGACGACGACGACCGCATGAAACCCTCGGCGCTGTACGACCGGGTGGTGGATGTGATGGAGGAGTTGGTGAAATTCACCCTGCTTACCCGCGACGTGGCGCCGTATCTGGTGGATCGCTACAGCGAGCGCAAAGAATCGCCGACGGCGCTGTCGGCGCGGGTCAATCAACGCAGTCTGTGAATCAGGCCGACCGGCCAAATCCCCGCCCATAAAAAACGGGCCGCTCCCGATCGAGGAGCGGCCCGTGTTCATGGCGCGACGACCATCAATCCATTTCGTACATCTCGACAATGCCGATGCCCGTGCCGCCGCCGGTGCCGGAAACAATGGGGGTAATCACGCTGCCCCCGCCCAGGGTGAGTATCTGCGCCGCTTCCAGGGCGTGGCTGGGTTGACTGGCGGTGGGAATCGCCGGGGTTGCCGTGGCCCAGTTGTCGTTGCTGAGGTTCATGGAGGGAATCTGCAGGGCCGGATCGGCAAGCACCCCGGGCAGCCCCGCCATGGACGGGCCTTTCGCGGTCACCAACAGGCGACTCGCGCTGCCACCGCCCAGAATGGCGCCACCGATCAACATGGTTTCCCCCGTGCCCACAAATCCCCGAGTGGCCAAGCCCTTCAGGCGCAGGGTCGTCACCTCGGGGGACAGGTCGTAAATCTCCAAAATCCCCACGCCGAGGGCGCCGTTCACCCCGGCCACGTTGGGGGTGTAAGCACCTGCCGACAATTCCACGAACAGCGCCGCTTCCCGAGGATGACTGGGCGCGCGGTCCGCCGGAATCGGCAACACCGCTCCGGTTTGGGTCTGCCAGTCGTCATTGCTCGCCACGAGGGTCGTGGGGTTGCCGATGCGATACAGGTCGATGCGCACATCGCTCACCGCGCCGGTAATGCCGTGGGCCACCAGGGACGGGCCCTTCGCCGTGATCAAAAACCGCTTGGTGCCGGTACCGCTCAACACGAGGCCGCCGAACAGTTGCGAATCGCCCTGGCTCACGAATCCGCGGGTGGCGAGGCCCACCATGGGGGCCCGTGGCCGTGAATCCACGGCGAATTGGGCGGTGACGGTTTTGTCGCTGTTGATGGCAGTCAACGCGCAGACGGCTTGGGTGCCGGCGCAGTCGCCGCCCCAGCCGGTGAACTGAAAGCCGAGGTTGGGCGTGGCGGTGCAGCTTGCGTCGCCGCCTCGCGGGGCGGGGTTGGGCGTGCAGCTCACGGTGCCGCCGTCGGCGGGCGCGGCATTCGCGGCCATCGCCACGGTGTTGCTCGGCGGCGCGAGCCACTGGCGCAGGCCGTCGGGGTCGTTAAACGCCACATCGAAGCGCCCGTACACATCGGGGGCATCCACGGCGTCACAAGAAGCGCTACCGCCAAACAGTTGGCCCACCAGGTACTGCTGACCGTTTTGGGTCATCCACAGCCCCGAACCGCTGCTGCCGCCTTGGGTAATGCCTTTGCCGGCCCCGCCGTAGACGCTGAAAAAGGTAGCAGCGGCTTCGGGCACGCCCTCGCAGCCAAAGCTGCCGCTCATGTCGGCAAAGCATGTGTACAGCTCGCCGAAGGTGCCAAAGCGGATTTTTTTCAAATCGCCTTGGGGATGGTGAATGCCGACGACTTCGGCATTGGCGGTGGGCAGTCCCGCGCGCCAGCCGCTGAACAGCACGCCCGGAGGCGGGGCGTCGTTGAGTTGCACGAGCAAGGTGTCGGTGGCGGTGCTGGCGTAACGCAACACGGCCCCGCCCCGTTGGGTGATGGATTGGCTGCCATCGCCGCCGGCGTTGCAGGCGGTGGATTCAAAAAACCAACGGGTTTCCAAGGTGGAGGCGGCGGTTTGGTCGGAAAAGCAATGGGCAGCGCTCAGCAGATAGGGGATGGCGGTGGTGTCGTCCGTATCTCGGAGCAGGGTGCCGCTGCAGGTGTAGGTGGCGCCGTCTTTGGTGAACAGCAGCCGCGCGACGGCTTTCGCCGCATCGCCCCAGTTGGCCGTGTAACACATGGCGTCCAGGTTGCAGGCCGCCCCATCGCCCACGCCCCGCAAAAACGATTGGGGCCGCGTGGGCGAAGTCACCAGGTGGGAGACTTGGTCGAGGGTGACCGCTACGGCGGCAGGGTCTACGCCGAGAGGCAAAAGCAGGTCGAGGCGCACCTGTTCCCCGTCCACCAGGGGCGACCAATACACCTGGGCGGCGGCGTTGGTCTCACCGGCGGCGCGGTTGCTCGCCATCAGGGCGTTGATTTCTTTCCCCGACACGGTGATGGGGGTTTTGGCGGTCTCGCCGTAGAAATGCAGTTGCGCCGCGTCGGGCAGCTGTTCCACGCGCAGACCCAAGCGCATCCCTTGGGCGGCGGGCGACGTCACGATCACCCCGGCCACCTGGCCGTCGGCCACCTGTTCCCAAGGCAAGGATTGAATGGCATCGCCGCCCAAATCGCGGGCATGACCGATTTGCGTTGGCCCAAACCCCGTGGAGGTGGTTTTGGCGAAGGCGAGGGCAGGCAGGGTGTACCGCAGGGGTTTGAGCGCCTGTGCCGGCGCGGCGGTGACGGTTTTTGTGGGAACTAGGGTTGTTGTCGGCGTAAACCACTCGCTTTCGACATGCAACGGCTCCGACGCGGCGCTCACAGGGGCGCTCAACGTCAGCAGCAACGCACTTAACAGACTCGCCGCGAGGGGGGTGGCCAGGGGCAGACGACGGGGGGCGTTCATGATCGTGATCCCTAATTCGTAGGAGAGGAATCGTCTTCGTCACGCGGGCCAACCGGCGGGGTGAATGGAGGAATGTTGTTCTCGAAGACGATGACATGAACCTAGGTTTTGGCCCGAGGGATTCCCCGAAAAGCAGACAAATTTTCACGCCCTCCCCGCATTTTCTTTACATCGTCAATTTCACCCACAAAAAAAGCGGTGGTCTTGAAGACCACCGCCGGGATCGCAGGCGCCGAGTGATTTACGAAATAATCACCGAAAAGAAGCTCAACCACGCCATAACCAGCAGGAAAAGGACGATGAACAGTGGAAAGCTTTGGAAGTTAAATAACGACATGGTGGTGTTCTCCCCGAGTTGTGTGTGTGAACGGCTGGATTTTAGCCCAGCCCTAGTCGTCCTCCAACTTGTGATTGCCCGCAGGCGGGGAACTTTTCGATTTGGGCACAAGGGGATCATCGTCATCCATGAGAATGCGGTGGGCTGGCCCTTCCAAATCGTCGAATTGACCGTTTTTCACCGCCCACCAAAAGCCCCAAAACGCGAAGGCCATCAACACGATGCCCATCACGACGAGCGCATAAAAAATATCCATCAGGACTGTCGCAACCTCGCTGCGTTAACCACGACGAAAAGTGAACTGAGCGACATGCTCAAAGCGGCGATCCACGGTTGAACGAAGCCCGCCACGGTGACCGGCACCGCAATCGCGTTGTAGCTCAAGGCCCAAAAGAAGTTTTGCCGAATGATGCGCTCCGTGCGCTGGGCCATGTCGATGGCGGTGACCACCAAGCCCAACCGTTCCCCCAACACGATGCCATCGGCCGCCGCCTGTGCGAGCTGCGTACCGCTGCCCATGGCGAGGGATACCGCCGCCGCCGCCAACACCGGCGCATCGTTCACGCCGTCGCCCACCATGGCGACCACCGCCCCGGTTTGCTGCAATGCCTGCACCTGTTGGAGCTTGTCCTGGGGCGACAGGCCCCCCACGGCGTGGGTTATGCCCACCTGCGCCGCCACATGGGCTACCGTCGCCGCGCGATCGCCGCTCAACAGCCACACCTGGATGCCTTTTTGTTGTAATCGGGCAACAGTTGCGGCGCTGTCTTCCCGCAGACCGTCGGCAAATTCCAATCGCGCCAATAACTTACCCGTTGTGGCGAGCCAGATACGCAGCTGGGTGTCGTCATCGTCGCGCGGGGGTTGCCCCACCAGTGCGCCGACGAAATCGGCGGTGCCCAGGCGACACAACGCCCCATCGACGACGCCTTCCACCCCCTGGCCGGCCACATAACGCAGCTGAGTGGCGACCACCGACGGCGCAGGAAACGCCTGGGCCACGGCCCGCGCCAGGGGATGGCTCGATCCCGCCTCCAACGCCGCCGCCCAGGCGCCGCACATCGCTTCATCGGCGTCGTGCAGTGGTGTGAGCTGCTGCAATTGCAGCTGGCCGTGGGTGAGCGTGCCGGTTTTGTCGAGGATCACGTGGGTTACGCGGGCGAGGGTTTCCAGGGCATGGCCCCGAGTGAGCAGTAAACCTCGCTGGGTGAGCACCGACGTAGCGGCGGTGAGGGCGGTGGGCGTCGCCAGGGACAGGGCGCAGGGACAGGTCACCACCAACACGGCCACCGCCACCGGCAACGCCATGGCCGGCGCAATCCACCACCAGCCCACGGCGGTCAACAACGCCACCCCCAACACCACGCCGATGAACTGGGCAGACAGTTGATCCACCAGGAGCGCGAGCTTGGGTTTATCGCTTTGGGCCCGGTGGAGCAGCCGGCTGAGCGCCGACACGGTGGTATCTGCGCCCACGGCGGTCACCCGCAGCACCAGGGGACTGTCCACGTTGAGGGTGCCGCCGATGACGTCGTCGCCGACGCGGCGCAGCAGCGGCAGGCTTTCGCCGCTGATGAGGGAGGTATCCACGCCGCTTTCGCCGTCGATGACGGTGCTGTCCGTGGGAATCGGGTCGCCGGGGAGCACGCGCACCCGATCGCCGACGCGCAAATCCGTCGCGGCGACGGTTTCGGCGGTGTCGTCGTCGCGCAGCCGCGTCGCCGAGGTGGGCAACAGGCGCAACAACGCCTCCGACAGCCGACCCGCGTGGTGTCGCGCATTCATTTCGAGGAAGCGACTGGTGAGCAAAAACAGCGCAAACATGTTCACGGAGTCGAAATAGATGTCGCCGACGGTGGTAATCGTGTGGACGGCGCTCGCCACGTAGGCGATGGCGAGGCCCAGGGCGACGGAAACGTCCATGCCGAGGCGGCGGTTGTGCACATCGCGGGCGGCGTTGGCGAAAAACGGGAACGCCGAGTACAGCAGCACGGGGGTGGTGAGCAGCAAACAGGCCCAGCGCAGGAGTTCGCGGTGGGTATCGGCCATGAATTCGTCGCCGACATACAGCGCGGCGGACAGCATCATCACCTGCATGCCGCCCAGGGCCGCGAGGGCGATGCGCCGGAGCATGACTTGGCGTTCTTGCTCGAACAGGGACTGGGTGCGCTGGGGATCGTAGGGGTGGGCGCGGTAGCCGATGGCGTGAATCGCCGCCAACACGTCGCTCAGCGGGGTGACTTGGGGATACCAGCGAAGCATGGCCCGATGGGTGGCGTAATTCACTTGAAAGCGTTCGACGCCGGGCAACTGGCCCACGTGGCGTTCGTTGAGCCAGGCGCAGGCGGCGCAGGTGATGCCTTCCAACACGAGGGAGGCTTCGGCCAGGTCGCCGTCCCGATGGACAAAACTCTTTTGAACATCGTCGCGGTCGTAGAGGCGCAGGGCGTCGGGAATGAGATCGGTGGGTCGCGGGCTGGGCGCGGTGCGATGGCGATAAAAATCGACCAATCCGGCATCGACGATGGCTTGGGAGACGGCCTGACAGCCGGCACAGCACATGGGCTGGGAGATGTCGTCGATGACGGTATGGCGATGGGCCTCGGCGGGGGGCACCGGCAGGCCGCAATGAAAGCAGTCGGTCATGCGCCAAGAACCGCTAGCGGGCGGCGACGGTGGTGTGGCCGCGGATTTCGTGGCGGGCAGGGCCATCTTCCAGGTCTTTTTCGATCAAGAGCACCAAATCCCAACGGCCCGGGTAGGGGAGCGTCATGGCCACCTCGTACACCCCGGGGGCAACCTCCGCGAGGGGTTGTTGCTGGTCGTCGTCGCGGTTGGCGGGGCGCAAAAATTCCGCGTGAACCCGAGCGTTGGAAATGAGTTCGCCGTCGCGATCGCGGGCCTCGACGCGAAACTGGGCGGGTTGGGCAGCGATCACGTCGCCCACAAAACCCCGACGAATCTGCCAGCCCCGTTCGTGTTGGGCGTTCACTTGCTGCAGATAGGCGTTGTAGAGGGACTCTTTCTTCTGAAAATCGTGGGAAATGGTGCCGGGGAAACGGATGGTGATGTCGCCCTTCGCCATGCGGCTGTCGGGGAGCAGCCAGGCCACCATCGTGGGCGACAGGCCGTTTTGCGCGAGGGTGAGAAACAGGGCATTCACGACGACCAACACGGCGAAAAACGCTAAAATAGCGGCGGGTTCGGGGTGAAGGCGGGTGTTTTGGCCGGCTTTAATGGCTTTTTGGCGGTGGTGGAAAATGACGCCGGTAACCACGGCGGTCATGACATAGACGGCGATGTGAATGGCGAGCACGTCGGCGCCGGGCCAAAACACGGTGGCGACCGGCAAATAGGCAGCGAGGGCGAGGGCGATGACGAGCAGGGTGGCCTGTAACGCCACCATGCCCAGGTGAACGAGCACGCTCATGAGCAACACGATGAGCAGCAGGCCAAAACCGAGGCTAACCAGCATAAAAACCTCCTCTTTTTAGAAGTGGGTGGGGATAAGTCGTTGATTAATCAGCGAGGGCGAGGGAGTTTCCACCCACGCCTGTGGGGGGGCAAATTGTGAAGCGGTTACGCTTTTTCCAACGACAAACAAAAACGCCGCACCCGCAAGCGGGCACGGCGTGAGCGATTGGGCCGGAGGGATGGGTTACGGCAGGTAAAACGCCACGGTATTGCGCAGGGGACTGCCTATAGAACCGTTCACGGGGGTGGCCACGAAGTCGAATTCCACGCGGTTAGGCTGATTCGGGCTGGGTTGCACGCGCACCTTGGCAAATAACCGCATGTTTTTCTGCGATTCAATCGACAGCACTTCCAAATCGCCCAAATCGAGGCTGCCGTTGGCGAGGCGGTCGATGGCGATGGCGAAATGGGCGTCTTGGGTGAGTTTGTTGTTGAACTTCAGCTCATAGGTATTCTGGATGCTGCCATCGGACATCATCACGGAGAGAGGTTGGCGAATCTGTTCGACCACCAGGGAGTAGGGCGCTTGGTTGAGAATGCTCCAGGTGAGCACACTCGACGCGGCGAGGAGCACGATGGCGTAGCCGATGGTTTTGGGTTTGATGAGGTGGGTTACGCCGCCTTCGAGCTGGTTGAGGGAGGTGTAGCGAATCAGGCCCCGAGGCCATTGGAGTTTGTCCATAACGGTATTGCAGGCGTCGATGCACAGGCCGCAGGAGATGCACTGGTATTGGAGGCCATTGCGGATGTCGATCCCGGCGGGACACACCTGCACGCAGTACCCACAGTCGACACAATCCCCATGCCCACTAATCTGCCGCTCTTCTCGGTGTTGCACGCCTTTGGCGACGCGGGCGCGGCTTTGGGTGCCTTCGCCGCGGCGTTCGTCGTAGGACACGATCATGGTATCCCGATCAAACATGGCACTTTGGAAGCGGGCGTAGGGGCACATGTAAGTGCAGACCTGTTCGCGGGCGAGGCCTGCCATGATGAACGTGGTGATGGTGAGCAGCCCGGTCGTGGCATAGGCCGCCACGGGGGCAGTGCCGGTGAGCATTTCCCAAACCATTTTCGACGACTCCCCCCAGTAGAGGGTGAAGGTCAAACCGGTCCAAAAGGCGATGGCCAACCAAATGGCGTAGGTCAAGCCCATTTTGAGGGCTTTTTCGCGATTCCAAGGCGCTTTATCGAGTTTCAGACGGGCATTGCGATCGCCTTGGACGAAATGTTCGACAAACATAAAAGTGTCAGTCCACAGGGTCTGAAAGCAGAAATACCCGCAGAACACGCGGCCAAACAGACTCGTCATCATGAACAGCAGCCAGGCGGCGATCATCAGAAAGCCGGCGAGCCAGAAAATGTCTTGCACCTGGACGGTCAAGCCGAGGATGTAAAAATGGCGACCGGGGATGTCGTAAATGACTGCTTGGTTGGGGGCATTCGGGCCCCGATCCCAGGGTAGCCAGGGCAACAGGAAATACACGGAGAACGCGATGAGCAGGACGCTGGTTTTGAACGTGCGAAAAGCGCCTTTCACCGAACGAATATGAATAGGGATGCGTTTTTGGTACAGGACTTCTTCAGACATGGGAAACGGCCTCGTTAAACGGAAGGGTGTTCTACCCCGTCGTTATAAATAAAGAACGGCATGATTGGATTGATACAAATCATGCCGCGTCTATTTTCCCAAAAACAGTTAATAAACTCAGTGGGTTAGCGATTATTTCCCGCCGCCCAGCTGGTGGACATACACCGCCAAAATTTTAATTTCTTCGTCGGAGAGCCGATTTTGGGCGCCATTGGTAGTGACGGATTTTTCGCCATTCCCCAGATCGACTTCCACAAAAGCGGTTTCCTGCCATGCCGGCATGTTGCGGATATTGATTACCCCCCCCGATACCAGCTTTTTCACCGCAGCAACCTTCGCATCCTCATTGCGGGGCTTGTTCACGTCGGCGATGGTCCAGATGCGGTCGGTAAGGTTGGCCGAGCCTTGGGAAACCAGTCCCTTACCGTCATTACCATGGCATTGGCTGCAACCGCCAATGTGGCCTTGGAAGATGGCTTCACCGCGCTTACTCGCTTCGCTGGGGGGGATGGTTCCCGACAGGGTCAGGACATAACGGCTCACATCATCCAGCTGTTGTTCGCTAAGGATTTCATTAAACGCCGGCATGTACCCCACGCGACCTTGGTACAGGGTGGATTGAATGTGCTCCATGGTGCCGCCCCAGAGCCAATCGTCATCGGCCAGATTGGGATACAACCCCACGACGCCTTGGCCGCCTCGGCCGTGGCACGCTGCACAGTTATCGCCAAACAGCGACTGCCCCGCCGCCCGCACAAACGCCACCATAGATGGATCATTGACAATGTCTTTGAAATCGGTGTTCGCCACTTTGGCAAACATCGCCCGTTGATTGCGCGCGGCGTCGCTGTCGTTTAAATCCCACAGCAATTGGGAACGGGTATTCCACATGACCTGCTGGGAACCATTTTCCTGGCTGGTGTAGCTGACGGTTTTAATGCCTTTCGTCCAGGTATCGCCGACGGGCCACGCGGGATAAACGACCCAGTAAATAATGGCGAACACGCAGGTCGCGTAAAATGTCCACAGCCACCACTGGGGGAGCGGATTGTTGTACTCCTGCAAGTCGCCGTCCCACACGTGCCCGGTGGTTTCAACCTTTTTTTGTTGGTAAGTCGGTTTCATGGTGATCCTCTTGGGCGCGATCCAACGACTCGTCTAGCAGGGGAATGAAACGGTGGGATTCCCATGTTTCGCGGCGCTTGCGGCTGCCCGCGAACACATAAATCAAAACCCCGATGAACGTTGACATGAAAAGCACCAGCGCCAACGGTTTGCTGTTTTCAAATTGCCCCAGCCAGGCGAGCCAGTCGAACATCGCGATTACCCTAATTTTGTAGTGAGTGATTAACGGAATTCCGCGAAATAGCCTTCGTCGTACTTACTGAAGTCGACCATCGTGCCTAAAACCTGCAAATACGCGACGAGCGCGGCCATCTCCGTCACACGCCCAGGAACGCCGTCATAATTATTGGCGTTTTCTTGAGCGACGAGATTTGCTTGGGCATCGGGGATGTGAAGCTGCTTAGCCACCACCTCGCCGAATTCCTTCACATTGGCTTCGTATTCGGCGGTCGAAATCGAGTAAGGAACCCCGACTATCTTTAAGGCCCGCAACCGCGCTTCCAAATCCGAAGTGTCCAAATCACGCTCCAGAAGCCATGGATAGTTGGGCATAATAGATTCCGGAACGACGGAACGCGGCGCAGCCAGATGCTGTACCTGCCATTCATTGGAGTATTTTCCGCCCACGCGCGCTAAATCGGGGCCAGTGCGCTTAGAACCCCATTGGAAGGGATGGTCGTACTTGGATTCCGCAGCCAACGAGTAATGACCATAACGCAGCCACTCATCGCGGAAGGGGCGAATCATCTGGGAATGACAGTTGTAACAGCCTTCCCGAATGTAAATATCCCGACCCCGCTGCTCTAACGGCGTGTAAGGACGCACGCCCTCGACCTTCTCGATGGTCTCGCTGATGTAAAACAAGGGGACGATTTCCACCAGACCGCCAATACTGATGACGGCCATGATGAACAAAATCATGATGCTGGAATTGGTTTCAATGGATTCGTGACGCATTGGGCGTAACTCCCTGGTTTGTCGTTATGGATTAGTGGGCGGGCTGTAAATTGCCGGCCGTGGCCACTTCGCGCTGCGTAGTAAGGATGGTCATCGCGCAGTTGTAGATCATCAGCGCCATTCCGATCACAAAGAAGCCGCCGCCCACTGCACGCCACACATAGGGGGTATGTAAGAATTGCACCGATTCGATGAAGGTATAGGCCAAATTTCCATACTCATCGAAGCCACGGAGCATTAATCCTTGTCCAATACCAGCAACCCATAGGGAAGAAATGTAAAGCACGATGCCGATCGTCGCTAACCAGAAATGCACAAACATCAAATTGACGCTGTACATGCCTTTCGTGTGCCACAAACGCGGTACCAGGTGGTACAGCGAGCCAAAGCTCACCATAGCAACCCAACCCAACGCGCCAGAATGCACATGGCCCACTGTCCAGTCGGTGTAATGCGACAACGCATTCACGCTCTTCAAGGACATTAACGGCCCTTCAAAGGTGGACATGCCGTAAAAAGACAGGGAAGTAATGAAAAACAACATAATCGGGTCGGTACGCAGTTTATGCCACGCACCCGATAAGGTCATGATACCGTTGATCATGCCGCCCCAGGAAGGCATCAGGAGCAAAATGGAGAAGGTCGCCGCCAGCGTGGACACCCAATCCGGTAAGGCAGTCCAGTGAAGGTGGTGCGCACCCACCCACATGTACAGGAAAGTCAGGGCCCAGAAGTGGATGATCGACAAGCGGTAAGAATATACCGGGCGACCAGCTTGTTTCGGCACAAAGTAATACATCATCCCTAAAAATGCTGCCGTAAGGAAAAAGCCCACCGCATTGTGTCCATACCACCATTGGGTCATGGCATCCTGGACGCCAGAAAACAGGCTGTAAGACCCGGTAAGACTGTAAGGAACCGCCAGGTTATTGAAGATGTGGAGGATGGCGGTGGCCAAGATGAAAGACAGGTAAAACCAGTTGGCCACATAAATGTGCGGTTGCTTGCGCAGTTGGAGCGTGCGGACAAAAACCAGCAGGTAACACACCCAAACGACGGTAATGGCAATGTCAAGCGGCCAAATAAACTCGGCATATTCACGGCCTTGGGTAAAGCCCAACATGTAGGTCACGGCGCCAAGGAGTACGCCGCCCGTCCATCCCCAGAAGGTAAATTCCGCCAACCAAGGAAACGCTAGTCGCGTCTGACAGGTGCGCTGGACTACATAATAGGACGTGGCAAACAAGGCACTCCCGCCAAATCCAAAAATCACCAGGGTGGTATGGACGGGGCGGAGGCGACCAAAAGTAATGTATTCGAGGCTAAAATTGAGGGCAGGGAAGGCGAGTTGTAATGCGGCCCATAAACCCGCACTCATTCCCAGAAAACCAAATAAAAGCGCAACGATCGTGAATTTTCGAACAATGGCGTAGTTGTATTCCTGCTCGACAGGAATCGCCGAAAAATCGGCTTGGGTAAGGGTGGCGCTGTAGCCCATTGGTGATTTCCCCCAGGTTTTGATTGAGAAAAAGAGTGGTCTTTCCCCTGTGAAATCGGGCGTTTAAGTTTGAAATGTGACTTTTTTGTGAACGCCGGATCGGTCGGCATCATAGCCGACCGAAAACCACCAATTCAATCTGAGGGAATAACGGATGAACCAACTAAAATTATGAATTGCGACGCAGACTTAGCGCAGGCTCATTGCAAAAAAAGACGACCAAAGTGGTCGGCTAACAGCGCTGTGAATAAACCAAACAAATAGGCGATGGAAAATCCGAAAATCGGCATCGCCAATTGGTCGTCGGCCCGCCAATACAGTCGAGTGGTGTAGTACAGAAAGCGCAGGCTCAGTCCGATGGCCACCACGCCATACAGCCAACCGCTCATGCCAATCAGGCAGGGCAGCAGCGACACCGCCAACAGCAGCCAGGTGTAGAGCCAGATTTGCAGGCGGGTGAAGGCGTTGCCGTGGGTGACCGGCAGCATCGGCACCCCCGCTTGGGCGTATTCCGCCCGCCGATGGATCGCCAACGGCCAAAAATGCGGCGGCGTCCAGATGAAGATAATTAGAAACAGCACCAACGCCGGCGGGTCGACCTGGCCCGTCATGGCTACCCATCCCAACAGCGGCGGCGCGGCCCCCGCCGCGCCCCCAATCACGATATTCTGCGGCGTCGCCCGCTTCAAAAAGGCGGTGTAAATCAAGGCATATCCCACCAACGACCCGAGGGTCAGCCACGCCGCCAGGGGATTGGTCAGCCACCACAGCACGATAAAGCCCGTGATCCCCAAGGCCGTCGCAAAGCTCGCCACTTGTTCGGCACCCAGACGCCCGTTGGGCAGGGGCCGCAGACAGGTGCGCTGCATGTCGCGGTCGAGGCGCCGATCCAGGAGGTGATTAAACGCCGCCGCCGCCCCTGCCATGAGCGCAATCCCCAGACTACCCCCCACAAAGGGCACCAGCGCCACCCCGGTCGTCGTCGCCAAGAGCATGCCCACCATGGCCGTGAACACGATGAGCGCCACCACCTTGGGTTTGGTCAGCTCGAAATAGTCACGCCACAGGCCCGAGCGCGTTATTGCGATTGAAGTCATGGAGTTTGTCCTGCCCATTCAAGAGGTTGCGTCTGTTTGGCGAATGCTGGCTGCACGGCGTAGTTGACGGTCACCAAGATCAATAGCAACACCGCCCCGCCCGCGTGATGAGCCACCGCAAGAGGCAGCGGCAGCCATAGCCACACCAGGCTCACGCCAATCGCCAGTTGGGCCGCCAAGCCCGCCACCACCAGCAGCGCCAGCCGTCGCCGTTCGCTGCGCCACAGTTGCCACGCCAATCCCAACAAAATCGCCGTCAACAGGAGCGCGCCCAAGCGATGCACCACCTGAATCGCGGTTCGCGCCCCCGCGTCCAACACGCCAAACTCGTAATTCGTTCCCACCCCGCGCCACAGCACAAAACCTTCTTCAAAGTCCATCTGGGCGGGCCACCATTGGCCCAAACACGTGGGGAACTCGTTGTTGCAGGCCAGCGCGGCGTAATTGGCGCTCGTCCAACCGCCCAGGGCGATCTGCGCCATCACCGCCACCAAACCCACCGCCGCCCAGCCGCGCACGGCCCCCCGCAGCGGTCGCCGCGACAACAAACCGTGCAGCGCCAGCCACCACAGGAGCGCCAAAATGGTCAGCCCGCCCAGCAAATGCGCCATCACCACCAGCGGTTTGAGCTGCCAGGTGACGGTCCACGCGCCCAACAGCCCTTGAAACAGCACCGCTCCCACCAGTGCCACCGGCAAGGCCACTGGCTGGCCGGCGAGATGCCGCCGTCGCCACGCCCACACAGCGAGGCCAATCACCAACAGCCCCAACAGCTTCGCCAAATGGCGGTGGATCATTTCCACCCAGGCTTTGAACAGCTCCACCGGACGCTCGGGAAACGCGCTGTTGGCGCTCCCCACCCACTGGTCGTGGAGCGGAATCACCAGGTGCCCATAGCAACCCGGCCAGTCCGGACAGCCCAAACCGGCATCCGACAGCCGCACATAGGCCCCAAAGCTCGCCACGCAAAACGTGAGCGCAAATGCCGTCAATACCAATGCTAAGTACCCGCGGGACATAATTTTTTCCTCAACCTTTGGCGTATTTGAGCAGCCGCCGTAAATCCTTCAGCACGCCCTGGAGATCGGCGTCCACGGGATAGCGCAGGGCGGCAAACCCTTGTGAATCAATGAGATAAATCCCCGACGCCAGCGCGCTGCGAAACTGCCCGTCGGTGGCGCCGTCGGTCGGCAAGGTGGGCGTGAGCCACAGGGGGGTGACTCGATGCGCGTCCTTGCCCAAGGCCACGTGAAGCCGCAGCACCGCCGCCGCCGTGGCCTCACAGGCCGCCGCGTCGGGGCAAACCCCCGAGGCGTACGCCAGCCGCCAATCCGTGGGAAATGCGGTCAGCGATCGGGATTGGCCCTGCCCATCGGCGAGCGCCAGACCGCGCAGGTCGAGGGGCGGCGACAGCAGCTCCCCGTGGTGGGCCGTGGGAACCGGCGGCGCGAGGTAAAAAATCGCCGTCGCCAGTGCGATGGGCAGCACGAACACGGCGATTAACAGCAGCAAAATCCAGGGGTTGCGCGGGGCGGTGGTCGCCGTCGAGGGCAGCGCAGCGGAAACAGCAGCGGGAACAGTCACGAAGAAGCATCTCCAGAAGCATCAGGGGGCAGGGCCGACGGCAAACGCAGGCTGTAAATCAGAAACAGCGCCAGCAGCGCTGCTGCCAACGCAAACCACTGGACCGCGTAGCCCCGATGTCGCTCTGGCCCAAAGCCGCCAAACGTGGGCGTCCACGCGCGGGTGGCGCCATCGGGCTGGTCGGCGTCCAGCAACACCACTGCCGGCGCTACCGAGGCGCCCAAGGCGTCGCTCAATTGGGAAAAATCCAGGTGTTGCACGACTTGCGGCCAGTGATCGGGCTGCATTTGACCCAGTTTGATGGCCGGGTTCGCCGGCAACGCGAGCCGACCCTGCACTGTGATTTCCCCCTTGGGCGCCGCGAGCCACGGCAATACCTGACGCGCGGGATCCGCCGGCAGCCACCCTCGATTCACCATCACCACCACCGGCGCCTCCGCCAAGATCAACGGCGTGTACACGTGGTAGCCCACGGTTTTGTCGTGGATTTGGTTGTCGAGAAACACCTGGCGCGGGTCGTAATGTCCTCGGGCGGTCACCGGCCGATAGCGGTTTTCCGCATCCAGCAGGCACAGATCCACCACCGAAGCCGGCGGCAAATGGGCTTGTAGGGCGAATTGCCGCATGAGCGCGGTTTTGGCCTCGACGCGATGCAACTGCCAAAACCCCAGCGCCACTAAGCACGGCCACACGACGGCAAAGGCCGCCGTGGCAATCCAATGGCCGCGCCAGCTCAGTTCCACGGGCGCGGCGCTCCCTCTGTCCTGTTCCGCTGTGGAGCCCGGTTTCTCATGATGAAAGTGGTTGTGGTGTGCATTTTGTTGGGGATTCTCGGCAGCTTGGCGTCGGGGTTGTTCTACCTCCTACGACCCCAACGCACCGAGCAAGATCGCCGCAAACTCGCTCAGGCGCTCACCCTGCGGGTGGTGCTCTCCCTCGCCCTATTTGGCCTGCTGTTCCTCGGCTATGTAACGGGCATCTTGGCGCCCCAACCCCTCATGCCGCCGCCCCGCTAGGTCAAGGCGGTCTCGATGGGCGCCACCAGGGCGATGCCTTCGGGACTAACCCGCGCCCGCCAGGCATACAGCTCGACCCCCGCCGCCACCGCCGTCCGCAAGGCCCGACCGTAGGCCGGATCGATCGCGTCGGCGGGCTTCACCTGCTGCACATCGCCCCGCTGGACGCAGTAAAACACCGCCGCCCGCGCCCCGGCTTCCACTTGGCGCTGCAATTCCGCCACATGCTTGGCCGCCCGCGCACTCACTGCGTCGGGGAAAATCGCCACGCCGTCGGTTACCGCCGCATTCACGTTCTTCACTTCGAGAAACAGGGGCGGTCGATCCGCCGCCGTCAGGTGAAAATCCACCCGCGAATGCGCTCCCATCGCCACTTCCCGCCGGTAGCGGTAGCCCGCAAAGGGGTTGTGCACGCTGTCGAGCAGTGCTGCCACCAGGGCATTCGCCCGTCCGGTGTGGATGCCCACCCACTCGTCGCCCACGCGAATCAGCTCCCACGTCCACGCGCAACGCCGCTGGGGGTTGTCGTGGGCGCTCACTGCCACCGTCGCCCCCACGTCGCAACAGCCCAACAGCCGCCCGGTGTTGGGGCAATGGGCCGTGTGGGTCTCGCCGTCGATCTCCACATCCGCCAAAAACCGCTGATACCGCCGCACCAAGCGCCCCAAACGCAGGGGCGGCGCGAAGATCACCCCCGCCGCCGGCGTCTCATCGGCGGGATGCGCCGTCGCCGCACCGTCATTGGCGTCGATCACCGCCCCGATTTCTGCGGATCGTAGGGGTTTTCCCCGTCCCGCAGCTCGATGCGCAGGGGGGTCGCCCGCAATTTCAGCGCCTCGCGGAAGTAATTCGTCAGATAACGCCGATACACACTGGGCAACAGGGTGGTGCGACTGCCGTGAATCACGATGCGCGGCGGCAATCGCCCGCCTTGGTGCGCATAACGCAGCTTCACCCGCTGGCCTTGACGCACCACCGGCGGGCTGTGCGCGGTCACCGCCTGTTCCAGCACCTTGCACAGCAGGGAGGTGGGCCACACCACATTCCCCTGCTCGTAGGCGCCAATCGCCGACTTCATCACGTCCATCACGTTGCTGCCGTGGAGCGCCGAAATGAAATGCAGCGGCGCGTAATCCACAAACATGAGTCGCCGACGAATCTCGTCGCGAATCCCTTGGCGCTGCTCTTGGGGCAGGTGATCCCATTTGTTCACCGCCACCACCATCGCTTTCCCCGCTTCCGCCACCAGGCCGAGCAAATGGGCGTCCTGTTCGACGATGCCGGTTTGGCCATCCAACAACACGATCACCACCTGGGCCTGCTCGATGGCCTGTAACGTCTTGATAATGCTGAACTTTTCGATCTTGTCGTCCACGCGACTCTTGCGGCGCACCCCCGCCGTATCCACCAGCGCCAAGGCGCGGTCTTGAAACGTAAACGGCAGGGTGACGCTGTCGCGGGTGGTGCCGGGCAGGTCGGCAGTGAGCTGGCGCGGCTCGCCCAGCAGGCGGTTGATCAGGGTCGATTTGCCCACGTTGGGCCGCCCGATGATGGCGATATGGAGCGCCGCATCCGCCGCCACCCACGGTTCGGCGATCGTCGCCGAGGGCCGCGCGGCCAAGGCCGCAAATAGCGCCTCGATTAAGTCGTCAAACCCCCGGCGATGGGCCGCCGACAGGGCAATCGGCTCGCCCAAGGCCAGTTGATGGCTCTCGGCGACGGCGAGCACCGCGTCGGCCCGGTCGGTTTTATTCACCGCCATCACCGCAGGCTTGCCGGATTTGCGGATGAACTCCGCCAGATAACTCTCGTCGCTCGTCAGCCCCGCCGCGCCGTCGATCACCAAAATGACGCCGTCCGCTTCGAGAATCGCCTGGCGCGACCGCTGGGCCACCTGGGCATCCAGGCCATCCACGCCTTCGCTCACGCCGCCGGTGTCCACGATGATGAATGAATAGTCACCCCAGTTGACCCGCCCGTATTGGCAATCCCGCGTTAGGCCGGGGAAATCCGCCACCAGGGCGTCGCGCTTGCCGGTTAGCCCGTTAAACAAGGTGGATTTGCCCACATTGGGCCGCCCCACCAGGGCAATCACCGGCAGCGGCGCCGCGACGGCGGGTGGGGCGATTATCAAGTCATCAGTGGTCGTCATGGCGCTTGCACTCCTAGAACAGCGAGCCGCCCATTGCGGCCCAAGGCCACCACAAAGCGCCCCACGGCGGTGAGTTGGCCAGCAAAACCGGCGGTGTCCACCGGGGCGCGGGCAATGACGGCGCCGTCTTCGAGGCGCAGCCAGTGCAAATAGCCCTCGGCGTCGCCCACCACCACGCCGTTGCGCGTGAGCACCGGGGCGGTGAGTCGCCGCCATTGCAACGCCGATTGCGTCCACAAAACCGCACCGGTGGTGGCGTCGAACGCCCGCACCTGGTCGGTCATGTCGGTGGTAACCACCAGGCGTTCATTCGCCGCGACGCCGGTGTTGCTGTTGGCGGCCTGGCGCCAAGCGAGTTGGCCGGTGCCCACCTCGAAGGCCACCAAATCGCCCTGGTAGGCGGCGGCGTACAAAAAGCGTTCGGTGAGCTGTAAATCGCCATCGAGATCGTTTAAGCGATCCACCTCCGTGCGCCCGCTGCCGATAGCAAGGGGCCGTTCAAATCGCACGATGCCGTCCGCCAAACCCAAGCCGATGAGCTTGCCGTTGTCGAGACCAGCGAACACGAAATCCGCTGCCAACAGCGGCGAGCCGTACCCGCGCAGGCTCAAGGGCGGCACGGTTTGGCTGTAAATCCAGCGTTGTTGGCCGGTGAGTTCGTCGAAGGCGGTGAATCGACCGTCGGCACTGCGCACGACCACGAAGCCGCCGCTCAGTTGGGGCGCGGCGAGGACTTCGCTGCTCACCTGGCCGCGCCAGCGTTCACTGCCGTTGTCGCGGTCGAGGGCGAGTACTTCACCTCGATTCCCCGCCACCACGACGGTTAACCCGCCAATGCCGGCACCCGCGCTCAAACCAAAACCCGTGTCGGCGCGCCAGATGACGTTGCCGCTGTCGGCGGCGGCGGCGACCACTTCGCCCCGATGGCCCACCGCCACGAGTAAGCCGTCGTCGAAGGCCGGCCGCAGATTCACGGCCATGCGCCCGCGTCCCGAGCCGGTTTCCAGCGACCACAACACGGCGGTGGGCCGCTCATCGACGAGGGGCGTCAGGGGATTGGGCGCGGGACGGTTGTCCTTGCCGTCGAGATAGGGCGACAGCCAGCTGCCGCAGCCGCTCAGGCTCCCCAGCGCGACGAGACTCACAAGCAAACGGCGGCGATTCACGGCGCCTTGTCTCCGTTTTCCGTTGCTTCAGCCGGCGGCGCGACAGCTTCAGCCGGCGGCGCGACAGCTTCAGCCGGCGGCGCGACAGCTTCAGCCGGCG
>DAIUCA010000028.1:0-19260 GCA_036846405.1 Candidatus Competibacteraceae bacterium | reverse complement strand
CCTGACATCCACTTTGGTGGGGGTATGCCCGCCCACGCGGTAATACTCGCCTTCCGCCAAGACGCGCAGCAGCCGCGTTTGGAGTTCGGGCGGCATATCCCCGATTTCATCCAAAAACAGCGTGCCGCCATCGGCCTGTTCAAAGCGACCTTGACGGGCGAAATGGGCGCCGGTAAATGCACCGCGATCGTGGCCAAACAGCTCCGATTCCAACAAATCCCGGGGAATCGCCGCCATATTCAGCGCAATAAACGGCTTATTGGCCCGCGGACTGTGGCGATGTAAGGCACGGGCCACCAATTCCTTACCCGTCCCGGATTCGCCGTTAATCAGTACGGTAATGTGCGACCGGGCTAGCCGCCCGATGGCGCGAAATACTTCCTGCATTGCCGGGGCTTCGCCGATGATTTCGGTGACTTTTTCCGCTTTTTCCTCGGCAATCGCTGTGGTAGCGGGGCGTTTAGCAATTTCGCAGGCCCGCCTTACCAGGGCGACGGCTTCGTCCACATCGAAGGGCTTGGGCAAGTATTCAAAGGCGCCGCCCCGAAAGGCCGACACGGCGCTCTCCAAATCCGAATGGGCCGTCATGATGATCACGGGCAATTCGGGATAGTTGTTGCGAATCTGTTTGAGCAACTCTAGCCCATCGATACCGGGCATGCGGATGTCGGCGATGAGCGCGGTGGGGCAGTGATTTTGGAGGGCTTGAAGGGCGGCGTTACCGCTTTCAAAGGCGGTGACCGCCAGGTCAGACCGTTGCAACGCCCGCTCCAGAACCCAGCGAATCGCGTGGTCGTCATCCACCACCCAGATGGTCTCTTTATTATTTTCCATCGCGGCCCTCCAACGGCAGTAACAGGGTAAAAACGGTGTCGCCTGGACGGCTTTGGCATTCGATGAGGCCCCCGTGGAGCTGCACGAGCATTTGGGCGATGGATAGTCCCAAACCGCTGCCTTCGGCCCGTCCAGAAATCATCGGATAAAAAATGGTTTCGCCCAGATGGGGCGGGATGCCGGGGCCGTCGTCGAGGATGTCGAGCTTGAGCACCAGGCGGTGGCGGCGAACGCCGAGGGTGTGCTGGCGCAGGACGCGGGTGCGCAATTGAATGGTGCCGCAGCCTTGCAGTGCCTCGGCGGCGTTGCCGACGATGTTAAAAATCGCCTGGATGAGCTGGTCGGCGTCGCCCATAAGCGGCGGCACACTCGGGTCGTAATCCCTGGAAATGGTGAGATTTTCGTGGGCGGCGAGCACCAAACTCGCCACGCGCTCCAGGAGTTCGTGAATGTTGACGGCGACCCACACCGGCGGGCGGGTGGGCCCGAGCATGCGGTCCACGAGGGTGCGCAGGCGATCTGCCTCGCCAATGATGATGCGGGTGTATTCGCGCAACTCGTCGCTGTGCAACTCGCGCTCGAGCAACTGGGCCGCGCCGCGCAGACCGCCCAAGGGATTCTTAATTTCGTGGGCCAAATTGCGCATCAACACCCGCGAAATCTGTTGTTGCGACTGCAAATGTTCTTCGCGGGACTGGCGCAGCTGCTGATCGACTTGATTCAGTTCAATCGCCAACCAATTCGGTAAGGAAGGATCGACGAGGGGGGAAAAGGTACAGTCCACCGTGATGGTTTGCCCCTGCGGTAAGGCGAGGGAGAAACGACGCTCGGTGTGATGCTGATGGGTGTGCCGACAGTGATTCATCCCCATTTCCAGGGTTTGCAGCCCGCTAAGTAGTCCAAACAAGGAATGCTGGTGGATTTGGCGGTGACTGATGCCTAGAAGAAACTCGGCAGCCTGGTTGAGATAGTGCACACAGTTATCGCCATCGATCACGACGACGGCCACTTGCAAACTGTCGAGTAGGAATTGGGGGTTCATCGGCGAAATGGCCCGCCTTTTCGGGGCGGGCACAACCAGTAAGGGAATAGCTTACAAACTGTAGTACATGGCGAATTCAATCGGATGGGTGGTCATATTCACCCGTGTGGCCTCGCCGCGCTTCAATTCCAAATACCCGTCGATCAAATCATCGCTAAACACATCCCCGGCTTTCAGGAAGTCGCGGTTGTTATCCAAGCAATCCAGCGCCTCTTCCAAGGAGAAGCACACCCGCGGAATGGCTTGTTCTTCTTCCGGCGGCAAATCGTACAAATCCTTGTCCATGGCGTCGCCGGGATGGATTTTGTTCTTAATGCCATCCAAGCCCGCCATCATCAGCGCCGAGAAGGCGAGGTAAGGATTGGCCATGGAATCGGGGAAGCGCACTTCCATGCGACGGGCTTTCGGGCTTTCCACGTGGGGAATCCGAATCGACGCGGAGCGGTTGCGGGCAGAGTAGGCGAGTAAGGTGGGGGCTTCAAAACCCTTCACCAGGCGCTTATAGCTGTTGGTGGACGGATTGGTGAAGGCATTCAAGGTTTTGGCGTGTTTGATGATGCCGCCGATGTAGAACAGGGCTTCTTCCGACAAACCGGCGTACAAATCGCCCGAGAAGATATTCTTACCGTCCTTCGACAAGGACTGGTGCACGTGCATGCCATTGCCGTTGTCGCCCACTAGGGGTTTGGGCATGAATGTCGCGGTTTTTCCATGTTTTGCCGCCACGTTCTGCACCACATATTTCAAAATCTGCACGGCGTCGGCTTTGTAAACCAGCGTGCCAAAGCGCACGCCGATTTCGCATTGACCGGCTGTGGCCACTTCGTGGTGATGGACTTCGGTGCTCTGCCCCATCAATTCCAACACGCGGCACATTTCGCTGCGAATGTCTTGTAAGGAATCAACGGGCGGTACGGGAAAATAACCGCCTTTCACCCCGGGGCGGTGGCCCTTGTTGCCTTCCGGGTAATCGCGACCGGTATTCCAGGCGGCTTCGATGGAATCGATGTGGTGGTACGCATGGCCGACGCCCGTGTCATACCGCACGGAATCGAACACGAAATACTCATTTTCCGGCCCAAAGTACGCCGTGTCGGCAATTCCGGTGCTTTGCAAGTAGGCTTCCGCCCGCCGTGCTACTGAACGCGGATCGCGGGAATAGCCGGTCATGGTGTCGGGATTCAGCACATCACAGGTGATATTAACGGTTTTGTGGCTGAAGAACGGATCGATCACTGCCGTTTCCGGGTCCGGCATCAGCACCATGTCGGATTCATTGATGCTTTTCCAACCGGCAATCGATGAACCGTCAAACATCTTACCGTTGACAAAAATTTCTTCTTCTAAGGTGTGCGCCGGCACGGTAACGTGCTGTTCCTTACCGCGCGTGTCGGTAAAGCGGTAATCCACAAATTGCACATCGTTATCTTTGACGAGTTTGAGAACGTCGGAAGGAGTCATAAACAACCTCTGGATGGGTGAAACCAAAACCACCTGCATTACGGCAGTAAACAGGGCACGCTCCCAAGGCAAACCCCGTACCACGCCTGCCCACCTATCGACGGATCAACGACTTAGCGCCTTTGGCGGTCTCCCCAGAAAATCTAAACTCGCCCAATTTTGGTGCAAAATGTCACTCTTGTGCATCAAAAAAGCACAAAATCGTTTTACTATCACGGAATCAACGGGTTAATTAGGCCAATTCCCGCCAAAAATCCCGTCTCGACGCGGCCCATGCCCAAATTACGCGGTTTTCTGCACTTTTTTGATGCGAACTAACAGCGGATTCATTCCCCAACGCGCGGGATAAATGATCGGTTTTGCCAACCATCGCAGCCGCTAATACTGTGTTTGGGTCATTTTTCTCGGAGCAATCCCATGTTGGTTCGCTTGCTGTTTTTAAGCTGCGTTTTATCGGTTGGCCTAGGGCTTTCCTTCACGACCCGCGCAGAAGATTGCCACCTGAACGCCGGTTGGGAATCCTGGTCGCCTTACCAGTACATTTTGGACAGCAAACTCACGGGATTGGATATTGAATTAGCCACCGAAATTACCAGCGGCGCGGGTTGCACCGTGGAGTTTCGAGAAATGCCCTGGGCGCGGCATTTGAAGGAAATCGAGGAACAGCGCATCGATTTGGCCATGGGTGCGTCCAAAACCCCAGAACGCGCAGCTTTTGGGCAGTTTTCTAACCCTTACCGCGATGAACGCTATGGATTGTTTATTTTGCGAGAATCCTTACCCCGCTGGGGTAGCATTCCGACCCTTCAAGAAATGTTCACCGTGGGTCTGCGTCTGGGCATTACACGCGATTACTTTTACGGCGATGATTTTACGGCGATGAGTAAGGAATTTACGCGACAAATCGACATGGTACGCAATGACGCCAATAATTTGCCCAAACTCCAACGGGGAAGGATCGACGGCTTTTTGTCCGACCCAGTGGTGATGATTTTCCTCATTAACGAACAACAATTGCAGGCCGTCGTGGCTATTCATCCCCGCATTACTCTCGTGACCGGCGATATTCATCTCCTTTTAAGCCGCCGCGTCCCTGGGGCGGTGGTCGAAAAACTGAATGCCAGTTTGCAACAGCTTCGAGAAAACGGTCGCTACAGCGCGATTATGAATCGCTATTTGGGCATGCCCGCCGTAGCGGGCCGTTAACCCATGATTCTTACCGCCAATGCAGCGATTTATTCCGCTGCTTTCGGGGATTCTTCGCCGCCTTCATTACCATCATCTTCATTGAAGATTTCCATGAAAAACGCATCCATCGCTCCAAAAGCCCGTTCTGCGACTAATTCGTTGTAGTCCGCCGTTCCCGCCATGCTCGCCGTGGGGTCGGTGAAGGAATGCACCGCATTACCGTACGCGATGAATTGATAATCCACCTTGGCCGCCCGCATTTCGCTAAAAAAGTCGGCCACCTGGCTGTCGGGCACCAGGGGGTCGTCATTGCCATGCTGCACGAGGATTTTGGTTTGGATTTTCTTCGCGTCGTCGGCGTTGGGCGTGTCTAAGTTGCCGTGGAACGACACTACACCGCGCACGGCGTCGGTACCGCTGCGGGCGAGTTCGAGTACCGCGCCGCCCCCAAAGCAAAAGCCAATCGCCGCCAGTTGGTCAGGCATGACCGGCGCATCGGCTTGGGTTTTTAACACTTCTACCGCCTGGGCCACCCGTCGCCGCAACAACGGCCGATCGCTGCGCAACGCCGTTGCCGCCGCCTTGGCTTCGTCGGCATTTTTTGGCCGCACCGTCGCGCCATACACATCCGCCAACAGCACCACCAGGCCGTATTCCTCGGCGATGCGCTTGGCGATCAACAAATTCGTTTCGTCTGGCCCCATCCAGTTAGGCACCATCACGATGCTGGGCCGCGCTTCGCCCGGGAGATAAATCAAGGTGCTCTCAAAGGCCACCCCGTCGAGTTCGTGGGCAACGGGCGTAATCACTAAATCGGGCACATCCACTTCGCGCGTCGTTTCGGAGGTTTCTTGGGCCTGGGCCGTGCCCAGCAAGCCGATGACGGCGCTTAATGCCAATAAAGTCTGTCGCATAATTCACCTGTTGAAGTTACTAGACGAGGCCACCGCCTCGCCGCGCCCTTAGGCAGACAGGGCGGTTAACAATTCATGGCGTTCTTAAAGGGCTTCTACTGACCCCGGATCGCCCCGCTCAAACTGCACCGTGATGTGACGAATGCCAAAACGTTCTTCCAATGCGGCATTAATTTGCGCGAGTAGGGCGTCGTCGATCACCGCATCGGATTTCACCAAATGCACCGTGAGCGCGATGTCGGTGGTGCCCATGGCCCAAATATGCAGGTCATGCACCGCTTCAACGCCAGGCAATTCTGCGAAATACGCCCTCACCTCGGTCGGGTCGATTTGTGCGGGCACCGCGTCCAAAGACAAGCGCAGCGACTCGCGCAAAACGCCCCAGGTGCTCGCGGCGATCACGCCCGCAATCACCAAACTGATTCCCGGGTCGAGCCAAAACCAGCCGGTTACCGCCATCGCGATCGCCGCCACCACCACGCCAAACGACACCAACGCATCCGCCGCCATGTGGAGATAGGCCCCGCGAATGTTGAGATCCTGGCCACTGCCGACCATAAACAGCCACGCGGTAACCCCGTTGATGACGATGCCCACGGTCGCCACCGCGATCACCGTTTCGCTGGCAATCGACACCGGTTGGCCGAACCGCAACACGGCTTCCCACACGATGACCGCCACCACTGCGAACAAAATCAGCGCGTTGAGCAGGGCCGCCATAATCGACGCGCGGCGCAGACCGTAGGTGTAGAGGGCGGTGGGATGTCGTCGCGCCAACGCGCTCCCGCCCCAGGCGAGCAACAGTCCAAAGACATCGCTCAAGTTGTGGCCCGCGTCCGCTAACAGCGAAAGCGAGTTCACCCAAAATCCAAATCCCGCTTCCACCCTCACAAAACCCAAATTGAGCGCGATGCCGATGGCGAAGGCGCGATCAAAGTTTTGTGGGCCGTGAATTCTGTGGTCGTGTGCCATCGCTGCTGTTCCGAAGGGGATTAAAGCCATCAGTTTAGCAGCGCAGGCTTGGGCGTTATGCCGTTTTTCTAGGCAGACAGGGTCGTTAACAGGTCCCGTAGGGTTTTTAAGCGCACTTCCACCGCCGTTAAATCCGCTGTCACCCGCAGCTTGTCGTTGCCATCCAGCTTGTATTTCTGGGGCTGGGTCTGAATCAGGCCCACGAGCTTGGCCATGTTGATGGTCGGTTTCGCCGTAAACAGCAGCCGCGCACCTTTTGGCCCGGCGTCGATTTTCCGAATGCCCAGGGGGCTTGCCTGCAATTTGAGCCGCGTCACCGCCAGTAATTGCTCGGTAGCCAGGGGCAACGGCCCAAAGCGGTCGATGATTTCGGCCTTCAGCTCCGTGAGGGCCGCCTCGTCCGCCGCGTTGGCAATCCGCTTGTAGAGAATCAAGCGACTCTGAATGTCCGGCAGATACTCTTCCGGAATCAGCGCCGGCAGTTGCAGATCGATTTCCGGGCCGTGGTCCATCGCGGCGTCCACTGAGGGCAATTGACCCGATTTGATCGCCTTCACCGCCCGCGACAGCAGTTCCATGTACAGCCCAAAGCCCACTTCTTGAATCTGGCCGCTCTGCTCGTCGCCCAACAGTTCGCCCGCCCCGCGAATCTCTAGATCGTGATTCGCCAACAGGAAGCCCGCCCCCAAATCTTCAATCGATTCAATGGCTTCCAGGCGCTTGACCGCGTCCGGGGTGAGCGATTTGGGATGGGGAATCACGAGGTACGCATAGGCCCGGTGGTGGGAACGGCCCACCCGCCCCCGCAGCTGGTGCAGCTGGGCCAGGCCCAGCTTGTCGGCCCGGTGGATGATGATGGTGTTCGCATTCGGCACATCGATGCCGGATTCCACAATCGTCGAGCACAACAGCAGTTGGCAGCGTTTGTGATAGAAATCGAGCATCACCTGTTCGAGTTCCCGCTCCGGCATCTGGCCATGGGCCACCGCCAGCGCCACCTGGGGCAGCAGGCCCCGCAGCTCGTCGGCCATGTTCTCGATGGTTTTGACGTCGTTGTAGAGGAAGTAAATCTGGCCGCCCCGCTTGAGTTCGCGCTGGCAGGCTTCCCGAATCACGCTCGGTTCCCATTGGGTCACGAAGGTCTTCACCGCCAACCGCTGTTGGGGCGGGGTCGCAATGATCGACAGGTCGCGAATGCCGGCGAGCGCCATATTTAAGGTGCGCGGGATCGGCGTCGCCGTGAGGGTGAGCAAATCGACTTCGCTGCGCAGGGCCTTAAACCGCTCCTTTTGCTGCACCCCAAAGCGGTGTTCCTCGTCGATGACTACTAAACCCAAGTCTTTGAATTTCACCGATTTATCCAACAGCTTGTGGGTGCCCACGAGGATATCCACCCGCCCCAACGCCAAATCGGCAATCACCCCGTCCTGTTCCTTTTTGCTGCGAAACCGCGACAGGGATTCGATGCGAAAGGGCCAATCGGCAAAGCGGTCGCGGAAGTTTTGCCAATGCTGTTGGGCCAACAGCGTCGTGGGCACGAGCACCGCCACCTGTTTGCCCCCCTGCACCGCCACGAAAGCCGCCCGCATGGCCACTTCGGTTTTGCCAAAGCCCACGTCGCCGCAGATCACCCGGTCCATGGGCTGGGGACGGCGCAAATCCGCCACCACCGCCTCAATCGCCGCCGCCTGGTCGGGGGTTTCTTCAAAGGGGAAGCTCTGGGCAAAGGCGTCGTAGTCGTGGGAATCGACGGCGATTTGCACCCCGGGACGAGCCGCCCGGCGGGCGTAAATCTCCAACAGCTCGGCGGCGGCATCCCGCGCCTTCTCGGCGGCCCGTTTGGTGGCCTTCGCCCATTGATCAGACCCGAGTTTGTGCAACGGCGCATGGTCGCCGCCGGCCCCGGTGTAGCGCCCCAGCAGATGCAGCGCCGCCACCGGCACGTAGAGCTTGGCTTTATCCGCGTATTCCAGGGCGACGAACTCGCCGACCATGCCGCCGGCTTCGAGCTTCTCAAGTCCCAAATAGCGGCCCACGCCGTAATGCTCGTGCACCACCGGCGCCCCCACCTCCAGCGCCGTGAGGTCGCGGATGAGGCTGTCGGCCTCCCGCTGGAGCGAGGGGCGCCGGCGCTGTTGGCGAGCGCGGTTGCCGGTGAGCTGGGTTTCCACCACCACCTGCACCGTCGGCAGGGCGATGCCGGCGGCGAGGGGCCCCACGGTGAGACAAAACCGGCTGTCGTGGGCCAAAAACGCCGCCCAATCTGCCACCGCCGTGGGCGCGAAGCCCAATTTCTGCAGGCGTTCTCGCATGACTTCTCGACGGCCCGCCGATTCCACCACCAACAGCAACCGCGCCTCGGTCTCGTGGGCCGCGAAGGGCGTGGCAAACGCCCCAAATGCGCGGGGCAACCCTTCTATGTCCAGGCCAAACTCGGGCGGCGGCTGGCTGGGAAAGGTGCGCTGCATCGGCCCGTCGGCGGCATCGGCGGCGAGCAACTGCACGTTGGGGGACTTTTCCAGGTGGGTATGCACCTGCGCCGCGTCCAAATAGAGCAGCGGCGGCGGCAGTAAAGGCCGTTGGCTGTCGTAGCACAGCAGCTCAAAGCGCTCGGCGATCTGCTGTTGAAAGGCCACCAGGGCCTCATCCACCCCGGGCAAGCGCACCACGATGGTCGCCGTCGGCAGGTAATCGAACACCGTGGCGGTGTCGTCGAAAAACAGCGGCAAATAGGCCTCGATGCCGCTGGGCAATTCGCCCTGGCTCAAGCGGGCGTACACGGGACAGCGCTGGGGGTCGCCGCCAAAGCGGCTGCGAAACGCCGTGCGAAAGCGGGCGATGGCGTCCTTGTCGGCGGGAAACTCCCGCGCCGGCAGCAGCTTGATCTGGGTCACCGTGTCGCGGGTGCGTTGGGAATCGGGGTCGAAGGTGCGCAGGGTGTCGATGGTGTCGTCGAACAGGTCGACGCGAAACGGCACATCGCTGCCCATGGGAAACACGTCGATCAACGCGCCGCGCTGGGCAAACTCGCCCCGTTCCCGCACCTGGGACACGGCGGTGTAGCCGGCATCTTCGAGGCGTTGGCGAAAGGCGTGGCTGTCGAGCACCGCGCCGGTGGCGAGGGAAAAGCCGTAGCGATCCAAGTAATAGCGAGGCGGCAACCGCTGCATCAGGGCCGACACCGGCACGACGAGCAGGCCCTGGCGGGCGTGGGGCAGCTGGGACAGGGTGTCGAGGCGCTGGGAAATGATGTCGGCGGCGGGGGAAAAGGCGTCGTAGGGCAACACCTCGCCGTCGGGCAGGGAAAACAGCGGCAGTGCAGGGGCAAAAAACGGCACATCGGCCAGTAACTGCTGGGCCGTGGGACTGTCGGGGGTGATGACGACCAGCAGGCCGCGGTAACGGGTGGCCATCTGGGCGAGCAGCAGCGACGGGGCGGCGCCAAACAAACCGGACCACCGTTGAGGCGGGCCGACACGGTTAGGCAACTGAAAATCCAGTGACAGGGCGTCCAATGAAATCCCTCAGTAATCAGAACAACATCAATGCGGCAACGCGGCGCGCACCGCGCGGATTAGCCGATGAAATTGAGGGCAATGGCGACAATGCCGGCGACCAGGCCCAAGCCCCCCAAGATGACGCCAACCAAACTCAAATCGCCGCCGGGCGGTTTGTAATTGGCGAGGGCGTTTTGCACCACGGCTTGGGCGATGGGCAGGGCCACTTTTTCGGCGGCGGCTTCGGCGGCCCGATGGGCTGCCGTTTCGGCGGCTTTTTGGGCTTGGGCGAGGAGGGCGGGCTGGATGCTGGCGACGATGCGGTTGATGTCCACCTGCTGGCCCGCCTTCTGGATGGCCTCGTCGATCATCGGTCCCAGCTGCTGATCCAGATTCTTGCGCACGGCTTTGGTGAGCGGTTCGACGGCTTGGCCCAGAGCGTGGCGCACGGCGTTGCGCGACGATTCCACCACCGCATCGTGAACCTGTTCCTTGGCTTCTTCGGCGGATTCGCGAATTAAATCCCGACGCATGGCGTCGAGGGCAACTTTGACCGCCTCTTGGGCCGCATCGCGGGCAATACGGGCCAGCTCGATGGGACTCATGCCCGCATGGCTGGCGGCGGCGGTCGCGGCGGCGGCAGCGACATCTGGCGTCACAAACGCCACGGCGGGTTCTGGCGCCGGCGGCGGGGCGGCAGGCACGGGTTCAAATAGCACCGCGACTTCGGTGTTGCTGATGGCGTCGGCCTCTTCCATGCGCTTGGAGAGAATCTCCAACACCTGGTCGAGTTCTTCTGGGGTGTAGGGCTTGGGCAAAAAGCCCGACGCGCCGACCTTTTTGGCGGTTTCCCGATCTTCATCGGTCGCCGCCGATGAACACATCACCACCGGCGGCCGGGCTTTAATGTCGGTGTCCGCGTTGATGGCGCTGGTGGTTTCAAAGCCATCCATCCCCGGCATCATCACGTCCATAAACACGATGTCGGCAGTGTTTTCCTTCAAATACGACACGGCATCCTCGCCCGATCCCGACCAATGGACATCGATGTTGCGTTCCCGCAACAACTTACTGAGCTTCATGTGGGCGACGCGAGAGTCATCCACCACAAGGGCTTTTTGTATTTCCATGGATTGGTCCTCCTCAGAGACCGAATGAATTCAAGAAGCAGCGGGGTGATGAAGTCGCCCCAACAGCGGGGAAAATAGGGCGGCGAGCGACCCTAAGTTGTTGTAACACTGACACATTGTTGCGCAATACCAAAGTCGTTGCCCTAAAGCGTCACTCGGTGGGCGGGGCGGGCGTGAGATGCGCAAGGGCCGCTTGGAGCTGCTGTTCCACCACCCGGCGGGTGAGTTTGGCGATTTCGCCGGCGTTGAGGCTTTGGGTACACAGGGGCCAGGGCCGCACCCAGGGGGTGGGCATGAGGGCAAAGGCTTGGGGCGAAAAGCATAAAAAGCGGGATTGGCTTTGGGTGAGGGAGCTGCTGGCGGTGGCGAGCACCTGGTCTATTTCCTGGTCGAGGTAACTGATCGGCATAAACGCAATCGCGCCGAGCTGCCACGCTAACAGCACGTCTTCGTCGGCCATGCTTGAGGAACACACCACGATGGGGGGCGGACGGTGGCCAGGACGGTCGGCGTACATGGCTTGGATGGTCTCAAAGCCATCCATGCCGGGCATCATCAGATTCATAAACAGCAAATCGACCGGATGCTGTCGCAGAAAATGCAGACCCGCACTGCCGTTCACTGCCCAATGGGTCTCAATGGCGCGGGAACGCAGGAGGCGTTGGAGCTTGATGTGAGTGACTTTGGAATCGTCCACCACCAACGCCTGTTTGATTGCGATCACTGCCCCCCCTCGACTTGGCTATGGGTTGTCGTCGCCCCGCGCGACCGAAAGTTACATGACGAAAACGAGGGCAATGGCCACCAATCCCAAGAGAATGCCCACCGCGCCGAGGGCGGTGCCTAATCCGCCACCGCCGCTGCCCTTCGCGTCGGCCAGCATCGTTTCCACGGTGGTGGCGGCCTGCTTGGCGGCCCCCTGTTCGAGTTCGCCCCGCGCTTTCGTGACCAATCGCTGGATTGCCACCTCAGCCGCTTGGTTCATGTGCTGCTCAAAATTGGGGATTTCCCGTTCCACCACCTGCAAGACGATCTCATTAATGTCGCCACGGCTTTGCATGATGATCTGGGAAAACTGGTCTTGCGCGTTTTGCATGAGCTTGGGCAACGCCTGCTTGAGCAAATCTTCCTGCCCGGTTTTCAGGGACTGGTCGATTTTGGTCTGCATCTGATTTTTTAGCTGGTCGAGCACCCCTTCCATGCGGGCATTCAGGCGGTTTTGCACCTCCGACACCGAGGTGTTTAACGCCCGATCGGCGCTGTCTTTCGCCTGCTTCTCGATGTCCCCCATGACCTCGCGAATCGCCTGATTCACGCCCCGCTGGGCCGTGTCTTCCATCTGCAACAGGGCGCTCGCCACCGCCTGTTCGGCGCTCTGACGCACAATTTCGTCCACCCGCTCGTTAATCACCGTCGGCAGTGCCGTGGCCAGGGCTTCATGGGCCACTTCGCGGGCAATTTGTCGCAGTTGTTCCACAGAAACCTCGCTTGCTTCAGAAGATGTCGAAGAAGGAACCCGCGCGGTGGGTGCGGCGCTGGCCCGTTGTTTTACATGGGTCAAAATCTGGTCCAAATCGTCCCGCGTGCCACCCTTGGCTAAAAAGCCGCTCGCCCCCAACCGATCCGCAATTTCCCGATTGCCCTCGTCCGCATTGCCCGAACACATGACAATCGGCGGCGCCGGCGCGATGGCTTTATCCGCCAAAATCTGTTCTGTCGCGGCGAAGCCCCCCATGCCGGGCATCATGATGTCCATAAAAATGATGTCGGGCCGGTTGTCTCGCAGGTATTCCAGGCTTTTTTCACCGGAATCGGCCCATTCGGATTCGATGCCCAGTTCTGTAAGCATCTTTTTCAACTTGATATACGCGACTTTAGAATCGTCGACGACCAGGGATGTGCGAAATTGCAATTCCATGTAAACCTCTGATTGATAAAGAATTTAACCGTGTCGTTGCGCAAACGCCGTCATGAACTCGACGAGGGCCGCCACCGACGCTTCAGATACCGCGTTGTACAAACTGGCGCGGATGCCGCCTACGGCCCGATGGCCTTTCAGACTCAACAACCCCGCCGCCTGGGCGTCGGCGAGAAACACGCCGTCCAGCTCAGGCCGCGCTAGGGTAAATGTCACGTTCATCCACGAGCGATGGGCTGGCGCGATGTGGTTGCAATACAGGGGAAGGGCGTCAATCGCCGCGTATAGCCGCGCGGCTTTGCGTTCGTTCATCGCCCCCATGGCCGCCAAACCGCCCTGGGCCTTGAGCCACTGCAACACCAAACTCGTCACATACCAGGCAAAGGTGGTGGGCGTGTTCAGCATGGATTGCTGCCCCAGTTGAACCTCGTAATTGGCGATGGTGGGCGTAATCGGCAGGGCATGGCCGAGCAAATCTCGCCGCACAATCACCACGGTCATCCCCGCCGGCCCGATGTTTTTCTGGGCGCCGGCGTAAATCAGCCCAAAGCGGCTCACGTCGATGGGCCGCGAGAGCAGGGTGGACGACATATCCGCCACCAACGGCACATGGGCCGCGTCGGCGGGCAGGGTCGGCGGCGTGTGAATTTCGATGCCTTCGATGGTTTCGTTGGGGGTGTAATGCAGGTAGCTCGCCGTGGGCCGCACCTGCCAAGTGTCTTCCGCTGGCACCGTGGTGTAGTGGCTCGCCGCCCCCGACGCCACCACGTGCACGTCGGCATAACGTTTGGCTTCGGCGATGGCTTTGCGCGACCAATAGCCCGAATCCAGATAATCCACCTGGCCGGTGCGCCCCGCCAAGTTGAGCGGCACAAAGGCAAATTGCCCGGTGGCGCCGCCCTGTAAAAACAGCACGGCATAGTCGTCGGGAATCGCTAAGAGATCGCGCAAATCGGCTTCCATCTGCTCGGCAAGGGCGGAAAACGCCTTGCCGCGATGGCTCACCTCCATCACGGAAGCGCCTTGGTGCGACCAATCCAACAACTCGGCCTGTACCTGTTCGAGCACCGCCGTCGGCAGCGCCGACGGGCCGGGGGAAAAATTATGTAATCGCGCCATGGAGTGTCACGTGGGGGGGAAGCGGCAAACCGGCCGGATTATAGCCAATCCCCCGGGCGAATTAAGAAAAATTGTTGCTTTGCACAAAGCCTAGGCAGGGCGACGACGCCTTGGGCAACATGCACGGGCTTTCTCCACCACGTGTCCCTGCGGAGCTGTTCCCTTGATCAATCGCACCGAGATTATTGCCCTGCGCACCATTCGCGACTTTATTCGCTACAGCGCCAGCCAAATGGCCGCCGCCGACGTGTATTTGGGCCACGGCACGGAGGATCCGATTGACGAAGCCGCCGCGCTGGTGCTCCACGCGGTGCATCTCACGCCGCCGCTCCACGACGCTTATTTGCCGGCGCGACTCACCACCGGTGAAGTCGATGTCATCGTGGAGCTGCTGACCCGCCGCGTCCGCGACCGAGTGCCCCTCGCGTATCTCACCCAAACGGCCTGGTTTGCGGATTTGCCGTTTTTCGTGGACGAGCGCGTGTTGATTCCCCGCTCGCCCATCGCCGAACTCATCGACAAACAGTTTTCGCCCTACCTGCGCCAGTCGCCGACCCGCATTTTGGACTTGGGAACCGGCTCGGGCTGCATCGCCATCGCCTGCGCCCACCTGTTTCCCGCCGCCCACATCGACGCCAGCGACATCAACCAGGAGGCCCTCGAAGTGGCCGCCATCAACGTGGAGAACTACGAGATGGAAGACCAAATCACGCTCCACAAAGCGGACGTCTTCGCGGGGCTGCCGCCTGTCCGTTACGACCTCATCGTGAGCAATCCCCCTTACGTGCGCCTCGCCGAGTTCGACGAGCTGCCCGACGAATACGACCACGAGCCGCGCCTTGCCCTGGCGGCCGGCGAGGACGGTTTGGACGTGGTGCGCCGTCTGCTCGCCGACGCCAAAAATTACTTAACCGACGACGGATTGCTGGTGGTGGAAGTGGGCGACAGTCGGCCGGAATTGGAAGACGCCTTCCCTGACGTGCCGTTTTTATGGCCGGACTTTGAAAACGGCGGCGATGGCGTGTTTGTGCTGTCGGCAGCGGCGGTAAACGAGTGGTTTTAGCCCGCGCGTTTTGGATCACCGAACCCGAGCAGGGGGCGATTTTACCGGTCGCCCTCGCGCCGCCCGCCGCCGACGAGGTGCAGCTGAAAACGGCGTTTTCGGGTATCAGTCGCGGCACCGAATCCCTCGTGTGGCACGGGCGCGTGCCGCCCAGCCAATACGCGACGATGCGGGCGCCATTTCAGGAGGGCGACCTACCGTTTCCGGTGAAATACGGTTACTGCAACGTGGCAAAAATCGAAATCGGCCCACCAAACCTGGTGGGCCGCTGGGCGTTTAGCCTGTTTCCCCACCAAACGCGGTTTGTGGTGCCGTTGTCGCGGCTGGTGCTGTTGCCCACCACCCTGCCACCGCGCCGGGCGATTTTGGCGGCGAACCTAGAAACCGCGATCAACGCCCTGTGGGACAGCCCACCCCACCTGGGCGACCGCATCGCCGTGGTGGGCGCGGGCGTCGTGGGCAGTCTCACCGCCTGGCTGTGTCGGCAGATTCCCGGCGCCCAGGTGGCCCTAGTGGACCTGAATCCCCAACGCCGCGAAATCGCGCACGCGCTGGGTGTGGACTTTTTCACGCCGGGGGATCTCGCCGCCAGCGACTGGCTCGCCAACGCCGACCGGGTCTTTCACGCCAGCGGCCACGAGGCCGGCCTAGAAACCGCCTTGAACCTGCTCGCCAAAGACCGCCGCTTAATCGAACTGAGCTGGTTTGGCGATCGCCCCGTGACCCTGTTTATGGGCGGCCGCTTCCATTCCCAACGCCTCACGGTGCAAGCCTCCCAAGTGGGCAGCATTCCGCCCCACCAGGCGGATCGCTGGACCTACCACCGCCGATTGGCCCTCGCCATTCGCCTGCTAGAAGCCCCCGAATTAGACCATCTCATTAGCGGCACGAGTGTATTTAGCGAATTACCCAAAACCTTTGGCGAATTAATGGGCGAATTACCGTTCCATTCGCCGATTTTGTGTCACTGCATCGATTATCAACACGAGGAATAAATTCATGTATCACGTTGGCGTTCGCGATAGCTTCATGATTGCCCACAGTTTTAAGGGCGCGGTCTTTGGGCCGGCCCAGCGATTACACGGCGCGACTTACACCGTCGATGTGGAATTATCGCGGCTTGAATTAGACGCCGATGGCATCGTCACGGATATCGGCAAATTGAGCGAATTGGTCCATGGGATATTGGCGGAATTCAATTTCCACAACCTGGACGACTTCGCCGAATTCGCCGGCCAAAACACCACCACCGAGTTTATGGCCGCCGTGATCGGTCGCCGCCTGGTCGCCCAGATTCACGGGGGCGCGTTGGGCGCGGGCAGCGAGGGCTTAACCCGACTGTCGGTGAAACTCCACGAATCCCATAACGCCTGGGCGGCGTTTGAAACCGCCCTCGCAGCGCGGTAACCCATTGATTTATTTCGCTATTCCCGGCGATTTGGCCACGATTAGCGGCGGTTACGGTTACGACCGCCGCGTGATCGCCGAGCTGGGGCAACAGGGCGTCGCCGTAAGCGTCGTGCCGCTAAGCGCCGCGTTTCCCTGGCCCACGCCGACGGATTTAGCCAACACCCATGCGACATTCATGGGTTTGCCGATCGGAGCCACCGTGCTCGTGGACGGCTTGGCTCTAGGGGCCATGCCCACTGTGGCCGCTGCCATGGCATCGCGATTGCGCTTGGTGGCGTTAATTCACCATCCTTTGGCCTACGAAACGGGCTTGACGGCGGCGCAGCAGGCGCAATTACGGGCGTCCGAAATGGCGGCGTTGGCCTATTGCGAACGGGTAGTCGTTACCAGCCACCACACGGGCGAATTACTGCGCCGAGAATACGCCGTAAATCAACCGCTATTCGTCGCGTTACCCGGCGTGGATTTGCCCGAATTAGCGGATGAATTAATCCCTTCATTAGCGCCTGCATTGGCTGATGAATTAGCCGCACCCAAACAGTTTTTATGTGTTGGCGCGTTCATTCCACGCAAGGGTCACGCGCGACTCATTCGGGCATTCGATTCCCTACGCGAATTAGATTGGCATTTACACTGCGTCGGGCGTTTGATTGCGCCAACCAGCGACCAAGTCATCGCACAAATTCGGGCACTCGAATTAACCGACAGAATCACCTTACATGGCGAACAAACCGACGCCGACTTAGCACGCCATTACGCCCAGGCCGACGCGCTGGTGTCGGCGGCCCATTACGAGGGCTTCGGCATGGCGCTGGCGGAAGCCCTTGCGTACGGCGTGCCGGTGATCGCCACGACCGGCGGCGCGGTGGCCGATTGGCTGCCGGCGGGCGCCGCCCAGGTGGTGACCGACGAAGCGGCGCTGGCGGCGGTGTTGGGACGATTCATGACCGATCCCGCCTGGGCAACGCATCAGCGCCAGCAAGCGCGCCAATCTCGGGCGTCACTGCCCACCTGGTCGCAGACGGCAACCGTCCTCCGCGACGCCTTAACTTTCCGCTAATCACGAGGCCATTTGGCTATGAAACAAACCGTTAGCTTAGGTTTACTGCTGGCCCTGTCTTGGGGAATCGCCATGGCGCAAGACACGACGATCGGGGCGCGGGTGGGGTTTAGTTCCCGCGACATCCAGGGCGAATCGCTGCAATACCTGGGGGGCGAACTGGCCCAGCGGTGGTGGCAAAGCAACGCCAGTGGCGCGGTGCTCGCAAGCGACGTGCAGTTGGGCTTAGGCGCGTTGCGCGGCGGCGGCGACACGGCGTTGATGGCCAACGTCAGTCTGGTGGTGAGCGTGCAGCCGGCCGTGTTTCCCGTGGCCATCGCCGTGGGCACTGGGCCGACGCTGCTGAGTGGCAGCCGATTTGGCGACGCGGATGTGGGCGGCACGGTGCAATTCACCAGTCATCTGGGCCTCAATGGTCAGGTGGGCCAATGGCGCCTGGGGTACCGCTACCAGCACACCTCGAACGCCGGCTTACAGTCGCCCAACCCCGGCATTGATTTACATAGTTTTACCTTGGCAACGGCGTTTTGACTGGGACAACCCATTTAGGCGATGCAACCAAAAGGCATAAATTGCGTCGTTGTTGGCGTTAATACCAACAACAAATGAGGTCACGAACCATGCAAATCGACATCGGCATTCCGGAAGCAGAGCGTTTGAAAATCGCCGAGGGGCTGTCAGCGCTGCTGGCCGACACCTACACCCTCTACTTGCAGACCCACAATTTTCATTGGAACGTGACGGGCCCCATGTTCCAGACGCTGCACACCATGTTTGAAGTGCAATACAACGAATTGGCCTTGGCGGTGGACGCCATTGCGGAGCGGATCCGCGCGCTGGGCGTTCCCGCGCCAGGGACGTACAAAACCTACGGGGCGTTGAGTTCGATTAAGGAAGTGGATGGCGTGCCTAAGGCCGTGGAGATGATCGAGCTGTTGGTGGCGGGGCAAGAGGCGGTGGTGCGCACGGCGCGGAAAGTGTTCCCGATGGCCGAAGCGGCCCACGACGAAGCGACGGCGGATTTGTTAACCCAGCGGATGCAGCTTCACGAAAAAACCGCGTGGATGCTGCGGAGTTTGTTGGAGAAATAGTCACGTCTTCGTCAACATCGACTTGCGTATGACCCAGCGCCTGCGAACACGCAGGCGTTTTTGCGTTTTACTAGGCGCACCAGAACCAACACCTAAGAAGAGAGAGGACATTTTTGTGGGCAAGTCGGTATTAATCGAAGCGCTGCGGGACATCGCGAGCGAAAGCAAAACGGGGATGCTGTTTGTCACCCTAGCGAACGGCCAAAACCTCATGTTCGGTCTCGACCAGGGAATCGTGGCGGCAGCGCGGTCGGGGAAAGAAGACGGCCACGTGGTCATCGAATTACTGATTCAGTCCTCCATCAAAAAAGCGCAATTTGTGGCCGGCCCGATGACATTACCGCCCAAGATGCAGCTGTCGCCGGCGGTGTTGCTGCGGCGGTTGAGCGGCGAACGACAGCGGTTTAGCGAGGAATGGGCTGAGTTAATCGAAAAGCGCCTGGCCCAATGGATCGGCGCCAAGGCGCGAACCGTGTGTCAAGACGCCTTTGCGTCGTCGCCGATTTTATTAAGCGACGCGCTGGAACTGGTGATCGACCGCTTAGAAGACCCGCGCGTGGC
>DAIUCA010000027.1:0-19830 GCA_036846405.1 Candidatus Competibacteraceae bacterium | reverse complement strand
ACGGCAACGCTGCGGTTGAGTCAGGCGCCGACGGCGGCAGTGACCGTGACTCTGGTGAATCCCCAGGCGACCGATTTCACGGTGACGCCCACCACGCTCACGTTCACGACGGCGGATTGGAACACGCCCCAGACCGTCACCGTGGCCAACAGCAGTGGGACGACGGCCAACCTGGTCTTCAATGTGGCGCTGAACACCGCGAGTACCGATGCCAACTTCAACGCCTTAACGCCGGCGACGGTGTTGGTGGTGCGCAACGTGGGCACCACGCCGGGCGACGCGACGCCGCAGGTGACGGTGACGCCCACCACGGGGCTGGTGGTGACGGAACGGGGCGAAACCGACAGCTTTGCGGTGGTACTCACCGTGGCGCCGACGGCGGAGGTCAGCCTCGACCTGGCGGTGAGCAACCCCAGCGAGGGCACGATTGCGCCCAGTCGCTTGGTGTTTACGCCGATCAACTGGGCATTGCCTCAAACGGTGACCGTGACTGGGCTGCCCGACGGCACGGTGGATGGCAATCAGGTCTTCACCGTGACCACGGCGCCGGTGGTGAGCAACGACCCGCGCTATCACGCGCAAAACCCGACGGATGTGACGGTCACTAACCTGGACGACAGCTCGCCGGCCATCCTCGTCTACAACACGGCGACGAATCGACTGATTCGGGAGACGGATGTGTTGACGACCACGGAAGCGGGGGGGGCGGCGAGCTTTGCGATTCGCTTGAACACGGTGCCCACGGCGGATGTGACGGTGAATCTGGCGAGCAGCAATGTGACCGAGGGGCGGCTCACGGCGCCGACCAACGGGTCGTTGGTCTTCACGCCGGCAAACTTTGCCGCCCTGCAGACGGCGACGGTGACCGGCCAAAACGACGGGTTGATGGACGGCAACCAGGCCTATCAGGTGGTGATTGCGCCGGCGGTGAGCACCGACGGGGTCTATCGCAACCTCAAGCCCGACGACGTGAACCTCATCAACCTGGACGACGACACGCCCAACCTGGTGGTGAACCCGCTGGCGGGGGTGACCATCCGTCCCCAGGACGACCCGACGACCACGGCCAATGAGCGCCAGGGACAGTTTGGGCTGTCGCTGACCCTCGCGCCGACGGCGAATGTGACGGTGACGTTGACGAATCCGCGGCCGGTGGGCTTTGCGGTGACGCCGACGACGCTCACGTTCACGCCGGCCAACGGAACGACGCCGCAAACCGTCATCGTGGAGAACACGGGGCGCGTGAACGAGACGCTCACGCTCACGATTCCGGCGACTACGGCCAGCAGCCAAGCGGCGTTTAACAACCTCCCGTCGAACGCGCGGTTGATTGCGCGGAACGTGGGCGTGCCGACGCAGCAGCTCATTGGTCTCGCGACGCGGGCGATTGTCGGCACGGGGGATCGCACGCTGATTGGCGGTCTGGTGATCGACGGCCCGGGCACGCGCACGGTGACGTTCACGGGGCGTGGCCCATCGGCCTTCGGCAATCTGGGGGCAGCAGATGTGCTGCTGCGGGTGTTCCGCGGCCAAATCATCATCGGCGAAAACGACAACTGGCAGAGCGATCCGACCAACGCGGCGCGGTTGCAAGCCTTGGGCATTTCGCTGACCGATCCACGGGAAGCGGGTGTCGTGCTCGAGCTGCCGGCCGGGGCCTACACCGTGATGTTGTTGGCGGCGGATGCGGCCAGCGAAGGCGGTTTGGGTCTCGTCGAAATCTACGATCGCACCAATAACGGCACGAACATCACCCGCTTCAAGGGTCTTGCGACGCGGGCGTTTGTGGGTACCGGGGATGGGGTGCTGATTGGCGGGTTAGCCTTGAGCGGTACCGACCTGGGCACGATGGTGTTTTCGGCGAAAGGCCCGTCTATGGCAGCCCAAGGCGTGGGCAATTTGCTCGGCGATCCCCAGATGTCCTTGCAGCAGCTCATTCCGAACGGGGCAATGTCGCTCGGCGAGAACGACGACTGGGCAACGGGCCCCAGTCGGGGGGCGTTGATTCGCTTTGACCGTCAGCCGAGCAACGCGGCGGAGGCGGCGCTGTTGTTGGATATGCCTTCGGGACTGTTCACGCCCATCGTGACCGGTAAAGACGGCGCGACTGGGGTGGGCATCGTGGAAATCTACGAAATGCCGTAAATCAGCGCAGTAGTCAGACAAAAGCGAGGCATCACTGCCTCGCTTTTTTTATGGCCGCACTTTTTGGGAAGGCAATGAAAATCGTCGAAAGTCGGGAGTTACTTCACGATGCGCAGGCTAGGACGCTTGGGCGCCTCGGGTTCGGGGGGCGGCGGCGGGTCATCGTCGGGGGAATCACCGGTTCCTTGGCCAAACACCATGCTTTGGCCGGTTTCGGCGGCATAAATCGCCAGGACGGCGGCGGGGGGAATGCGCAGGTAGCGCACCTGGCCACTAAAACGGGCTTGGAATTCGATGAGCTCGTTGCCGATGTGGAGGGCGTGGACGGCGGTTTCGCGGATATTGAGGACGATTTGGCCGTTTTTGATGTGTTCGGCGGGCACCTCAACCCCCTGGTGGCGGGCATCGACGAGGAGGTGGGGCGTCATGTGATTGTCGCTAATCCACTCGTACAACGCGCGAATCAAGTAAGGACGGTTAGAGGTCATTACCGCAACCGCCGGGCCTTCGCGGCCTTCATCAATTCGGGGCGCAAATGTTTTTCAGGGGTGGTGAGACTGTCTTGAAAGGATTTGCGGTTAAACAGGGCGTTCGCATAGACCTCAAGAGCGCGGGAATTGGGGCTGAGTGCAATGCCGTAATGGCTTAAGCGCCACAGTAAGGGGGCCATGGTGCAGTCCACCATGGAGAAGTTATCGCTACGAAAGTAAGGTTTTGCATCGGAAAATAGGTCATTGACGGCATTTAGGTCATCGGTAAGGCGGGTGCGGGCGCGATTGCGTTCGGTCGAATCATTCCCTTCCAGAATAGGCAGGAGGTTGTACCAATCGCGGTCGATGCGGGCCAATAACAGGCGAAAACGGGCGCGGTTGACGGGGTCGAGGGGCAGTAAAGGCGGGTGAGGAAAGCGTTCGTCCAGGTATTCCATGATGACGCGGGCGTCAGAGAGCACTAAATCCCGATCCACTAGGGTAGGCAGGGTTTGGTTTTGGCTAAGGGCGAGGAAATCATCGGGCGGGCGGGTGAAATCCACATCGATGATGGAGGCGGTGATGTCTTTTTCGGCAAGGGCGATGCGGGCGCGGTGGCTGTCGCAGCCAATCGGCGACGAGTACAGGGTCATCATGGGAAAGGCTCCTCTTAGGAACACAAAACGGCGCGCGGTGGGAAAACCGGCGCCGAATTGGAGGTAGAGATTGTTCAAAGACAAGCAGTATTAGTGAATATCTTTCCAGTATTCGCGCTTTAACGCCGTAAACACGACGAAGGACAAGGCGAGGAAGGCGAGCACCCAAAAGCCGAGGCGTTCCCGCTCCCGCTGAATGGGTTCGCCCACATAAGACAGGAAATTCACCAAATCGCCCATGGCCTTATCGAACTCGGCGGGGGCCATGGCGCCGGGTTTTACGACTTCAAACCCGGTGATCTGGTGATGGTCGTCGTAAATCGGCTTTTGCCACCCTTGCAGTTCCCACAGCACGTGGGGCATGCCCACGGCGGGAAACACGGCGTTGTTCACACCCAAAGGCCGCGATTCATCGAGATAAAAGGTCCGCAGGTAGGTGTAGAGATAATCCACACCCCGCGCCCGCGAAATCACCGATAAATCGGGGGGCGGGGCGCCAAACCAGGTTTTGGCGTCTTTCGGATCCATGCTGATTTTCATCTGGTCGCCGAACTTGGCATCGGGACTAAAAACCAGGTTTTCCATCACCTGCTTATCGGTTAACCCCAAATCAGCGGCGAGGCGGCTGTAGCGCTTGTACTGCAGGGAATGACAGCCCATGCAGTAGTTAACGAACATTTGCGCACCCCGCTGGAGGGACCCCTTGTTGTCGAGGTCGATGGGCGCGCGGTCGAGGGGGAAGTTACTTTCCGCCGCCCACGCGCTGGCTTGCATCAACAACACACACACGATTGCGAATAGCTGCTTCATTTGCCGGTTGCTCCTCCGGAGGCGGGACGACCGACGCTGGCGGCTTCCGCCAGCATGCGGGCGAGATCGAGGTCATCGCTCGGTTTGCTGGCGACGACGGGGGACGGTTTAGCGACGGACGACAGATTGGGTTCAACCACAGCAGCGTGCGTCACAATCTCGTCATCGGCGGGGCGATGGCCGTGATAGCTCACCCGCGCGGGTACCGGCTTGGTTTTCTCGATGGTGGTGAACACCGGCATGAAGATGAAGAACGAGAAGTAGATGAGGGTGCAGATTCGCGCCACGAAGGTGCGCTCATCGGTAGCAGCCACCGCGCCCAAGTACGCCAAAATACAGAAGGAGATGATGAATACCGTCAGCGCGATTCTCGACAGGATGCCTTTGTAGCGAATCGACTTAACTGGACTGCGATCCAGCCAAGGCAACAAGAACAAAATCATGACTGCGCCGCCCATGACGATGACGCCGCCGAGTTTGTCGGGAATCGCTCGCAACATGGCGTAGAAGGGGGTGAAGTACCAAACCGGCGCGATGTGGGCTGGGGTTTTTAGCGGATCGGCAGGTTCAAAGTTGGGGTGTTCCAAAAACAAGCCGTTCATCTCAGGCGCGTAGAAAATCACTGCCGCAAACAGAAACAAGAACACGCTGATACCGGCCAAATCTTTCACGGTGTAGTAAGGATGGAAAGGAATCCCATCCACCGGATGACCTTGGGCGTCGGTTACCTTGTAAATATCCACGCCATCCGGGTTATTCGATCCCACATGGTGTAAAGCAATAATGTGCGCGGCGATTAAACCGACGAGTACGAGCGGTAAGGCGACCACATGTAAGGCGAAGAAGCGGTTGAGCGTCGCGTCGGATACGACGAAATCGCCGCGAATCCACAGGGAAAGCGACTCGCCAACGAACGGAATCGCGCCAAACAAGGAAATAATCACCTGGGCGCCCCAGTAAGACATCTGTCCCCAGGGGAGCAGATAGCCAAAGAAGGCTTCGGCCATCAAAACAAGGAATATCGCCACGCCGATGACCCACACCAATTCGCGGGGCTTTTTGTAGGAGCCGTAAAGCAGGGCGCGGAACATGTGGAGGTACACCACGATAAAGAAGAACGAGGCGCCGGTGGAATGCATGTAACGCAGCAACCAGCCGTAATCCACGTCCCGCATGATGTATTCCACGGAGGCGAAGGCTTCTGCCGCCGACGGCTTGTAATTCATCGTCAACCACACGCCGGTAAGGAGCTGGTTCACGAGCATTACCATGGAGAAAACGCCGAAGTAATACCAAATATTGAAGTTTTTCGGGGCGTAGTAGCGGGTCAAATGATCCCGCATCATTTGCGTAAAGGGAAAACGCGCATCTACCCAACCGACAATGCCGGTTGTACCAGGATGGGGGCCACCAGTAGCCATGCTGTCATTACCTCAGGAGTTAAGCGTCGTCGCCGATCAACACGCGGTCGTCGGCGAGGTATTTGTAAGGCGGGATTTCTAAATTGGTGGGCGCTGGAACGCCCTGATACACGCGACCCGCTAAATCAAACTTGGAACCGTGGCAAGGACAGAAAAAGCCGCCTTTCCAGTTGGTGCCTAAATCTGCGGGGGCCACATCGGGACGGAACGTCGGCGAACAGCCCAAATGGGTGCAAATGCCGACCACCACCAGGTAGTTGTCTTTGATGGAGCGCAGGGGATTCGTCGCGTATTTCGGTTGCTGCGGCACGCTAGAAGTCGGATCGCGCAGTTGGTCGTTTAAGGACGGTAAGGCGGCGAGCATTTCGGGGGTGCGGTTCACAATCCACACCGGCTTGCCACGCCATTCCACCGTCATCATCGCGCCCGGCTGGAGCTTGCTAATGTCCGCTTCCACCGGCGCACCGGCCGCTTGAGCCCGTTCGCTGGGTTGCCACGAGGCGATAAACGGAATCGCCACGAAGCTCGCCCCAACGCCGCCTACAGCCGCCGCTGACAGGGTTAAAAACCGCCGTCGGTCGCCAATTAAACTGTTTGCTAGTTCTGGCACACTCATTTTTAAGTGTCTCCTTAGTTGGGTTTGTACAAAAATCGAGAGGAACTTTTTGGATCAGAGCGAAATTGATCCTAGCACAGACCCTTTAGGCATTTCCCAACCCATTCTTTAACACATTGATTAGTAACTGATTTTCCGCCGCACTGCCGACGGTCAGTCGAAGACAATTGGGCGTGAGCGGCGGTTGATGCAGATTTTTCACTAATACCCCCTGTTGCTTTAGGAAAGCGAAGAGCTGTGGGCCGTCAGGGACGCGAATCAACACAAAGTTGGCTTGTGTCGCAAACACAGTGACGCCCCTAAGTTGTTGAAGTTCATGGATTAATTCGTCGCGGCTCTGGCGGATTTGGCGGATTAATTCGGCAAAGTCGTCCCAGTGATCGAGGGCAAACGCCGCACTCGCCTGGGTGAGACTGTTTACGTTGTAGGGCAGTCGCAGTTTGTCAAACTCGTTAAGCCACACCGGTGCGCCCATCAACATGCCCAGCCGCAGCCCCGCCATGCCGAGTTTGGAAAATGTCCGCATGACTAAGACGTTGCCGCCCAGCAAATCGAGAAGTGGTTCGTCGCAAAAGGGAAAATAGGCCTCGTCCAGCACCACCAGCCCCGGCGCCGCCGCAATCACCTGTGCCACATCTGCCCGCGCAAAGGCATTGCCGGTGGGATTGTTGGGTTGGGCAATAAACACCACCGCCGGCTGATGCTCGGCCATCGCCGCCAACAGGGCCGATAAATCGAGTTGAAAATCCGCCTGCAACGGAACGCCCACAAAGCGTAGTCCCAGCCACTGGCTCACAAGGCGATACATCACGAAGCTCGGCACCGGCGCGAGCACCGTGCGGCTCGGCGCATTGACGGCCATTAAAATGAGTTGAATCAGTTCATCTGAGCCGTTGCCGAGGATGAGCGCCTGGTGGTCGGGCAGGGAAAATAGCTGCCGTAGACGGGTTTTAACGACAGCGCCGTGAGGATCCGGATAGCGGTTGAGTTCGACGGCGTTGAGTTGGGCTAGCCAGGCGGCCCGTAGAGCTTCGGGCCACGGATAGGGACTTTCCATGGCGTCGAGTTTGGTAAGGCCCGTCGCATCCGCCACAGCGTAGGCCTGTAATTCGCGCAGCTCGGCGCGAATCCAGTGGTTTACATCGGTCATGGTTCGTTGTCCTCGCGCAGGGCGCGATGGTTATTCCGTCGCAAAAGTGGGCAGCAGCGCCTCAACTTCGGCGTGTTTACGCTTTAACGCGGCTTTATTGGCAATTAATCGGCTGCTGATGTTCGCAATGAGTTCGAGGGGCATGAGGCCATGGGCAGCAAGGGTTTTTCCCGTGTCCACCACATCCACAATGCAGTCAGCCAACCCCACCAACGGCGCCAATTCCATCGAGCCGTAGAGCTTGATGATCTCCGCTTGGCGACCCTGTCGCGCAAAATGCGCCCGCGCCGAATTCACGTATTTAGTCGCCACTTTTAATCGCCGCGACCGGGGTTTTAGCGCGTCTTCAAAACCCGCCACCATCAAACGACAGCGGGCGATTTGCAGATCCCGCAGCTCGTACAGCCCCTCGCCCCCGTGTTCCATGAGGACATCCTTACCGGCGATCCCTAAATCCGCCGCGCCGTACTGCACAAAGGTCGGTACATCGCTCGCCCGCAACAGCAGAATCTGCACGTTGGGCTGGGTCGTCGCCAATAACAGTCGCCGACTGGTGTCCGGATCGTCCACCAACTCGATGCCCGCCCGCGCCAACAGCGGGCGCGTGTCTTCGAAAATCCGCCCCTTCGAAAGCGCTAGGGTCATCATTTGGCGAGCCGCCGAATCTTTGCGCCCAGAGACGACAGCTTTTCTTCGATGCACTCGTAGCCGCGATCGATGTGGTAGATGCGGTCGATCACGGTTTCGCCCTTCGCCACCAAGCCCGCCAGCACTAACCCCGCCGACGCCCGCAAATCCGTCGCCATCAACGGCGCCGCCGACAGCTGCGCCACGCCTTCAGAAATCGCCGTGTTGCCCTCCAAGCGAATCTGCGCCCCCAACCGTTGCATTTCGAGCACGTGCATAAAGCGATTCTCAAACACGGTCTCTACGATGGTGCCCACCCCCTCGGCGATGGCATTCAACGCCACAAACTGCGCCTGCATGTCCGTGGGAAAGGCCGGGTGGGGCGCCGTGCGGATGTGTACCGCCCTGGGGCGCTTGCCGTTCATGTCTAACTCGATCCAATCCACACCGGTGTTGATCTGCGCGCCCGCTTCTTCGAGCTTGCGCAACACCGCGTCTAGGGCCTGGGGACAGGTGTCCTTGAGCTTCACCCGCCCGCCAGTAATCGCCGCCGCCACCAAATAGGTGCCGGTTTCGATGCGATCCGCTAACACGCGGTAATCCACGCCGCCCAGCCGTTCCACCCCCTCGATGGTGATGTAGTCCGTACCGGCACCGCTGATTTTCGCCCCCATGGCGTTGAGAAACTGGGCCAAATCCACCACTTCCGGCTCGCGGGCGGCGTTTTCGATGACCGTGACGCCGTCGGCCAGGGTCGCGGCCATCATGAGATTCTCGGTGCCGGTGACGGTCACCAAATCCATCACCAAGCGCGCGCCTTTGAGCCGCTTGGCGCGGGCGTGGATATAGCCATTTTCCACGCGAATCTCGGCGCCCATTTGGGTTAAGCCGTTGAGATGCTGTTCCACGGGTCGCGCGCCGATGGCGCAGCCCCCGGGAAGCGAGACTTCGGCTTGGCCAAACCGCGCTACCAGCGGCCCGAGCACCAAAATCGACGCCCGCATGGTGCGCACCAGGTCGTAGGACGCGAAGGTGCTGTGAATCGACCGAGGATCCACATCGATCACCATGCCTTCGTTGAGGCGAATCTGCGCGCCCAGCTGGCCCAGCAGCTCCATCATGGTGGTCACATCCATAAGGTGGGGCACGTTGCGGATGGTGACCGGATCGCTTGCGAGGAGCGTGGCGGCCAAAATCGGCAACACGGCATTTTTAGCGCCCGATGCCCGCAGTTCTCCCGCGAGCACCGTGCCGCCTTCGATGGCGAGTTTGGCGGTCATGGGGTACGGGTTTTGAGACTCATGGCGTGGATGGCGTTGGAATCGAGTTCCGCTTTAATCGCGTCGTTTACCAGGCGATGTTGTTGAATCAACGACTTACCGGCAAAGGCGGCACTCACGACTTCAGCCTCAAAATGGACGTTGTCGGGAGAACGGATGGTGACCTGCGCGTCGGGGAGAACGGCTTTAATCAGTTGGGTAATGAGGTCGGGGTTCATGGGACGGCTCCGCACGGGATGGATGGCTGAAAACGGCGAGGGTCGCCGTGACTCGTGCAGATTACTCGATTTAGTAGACCGCCTTACCCGCTGCCATCGCAAAACGCGGTGAATCGCCATCGGCCCATAAAAAAAGCGAGCTCATTTGCTCGCTTACGTAGGGCGATCGGGCGAATCGCGGCTATTCGATCTTAATCTCTTGTTTCTCGCTTTCCGCTTGCACCTGCGGGTACGCGCCCTCGGTGGATTCAGCGGCTTCTACGGCCGGACTCTTCTCGTTAAGCAGGATTTGGGCGGTGAACACCAAGCCCGGCAAAATGAAAAACACCCCGAGAATGTAGCCAGGCACGACCCAACGAGACCGTTGGGCCCCATCCGCCAGGGCCTGGGCCGCCTGCATGGGCAATTTCCACAGGGGCGGAATCATCGCAAACAGCAAAACGCCAAAGAGGTTGTAGAAGAGGTGAACCAGCGCGACTTGCAGCGCGAACACCTCGTATTCGCCCACCACCCCTGTCGCCGCGAGTAATGCCGTAATTGGCGTGCCGATGTTGGCGCCCAAGGTGAAGGGGTACACCTGCGCTAGGGTAAACACGCCCGCCCCCGCCATGGGCACGATGAGCACCGTCGTCAGCGTGGAAGATTGGACGATGAGCGTCACGATCAATCCGGAAATCACGGCGAGCACCGCGTTGCGACCGACCGCCGCGTTGAACAGCTTCTGGGCGTTTCCGGTCATGACCCGGCGGAGCATCTTGTTCAGCAGATACACCGTGAGCAGCACCGCGACGATGCCAAACAGAATCATCGCCGCCCCACTCACCTCGCTGGGCAGCATCCGAAACCCGTCGCGAATCCCATTGATCGCGGGTCGCGTCAGGTCGCGGACGATGTCGAAGTCGTTCATCGACGCGTTGGTGCTGCCTTGAAAAGACGCGGCGAAGTACCCCGCCAGCTGTTCTAACGGCCGAAACAGCAGTTCGATGGGCAGGAAGACCAGAATGGAGAAGAGGTTAAAGAAATCGTGCACTGTCGCGGCACTAAACGAACGGTTGAACGCGGGGGCTTCTTTCAGATTGCCGAGACTCGCAATTGTGTTGGTGATCGTGGTGCCCATGTTGGAACCCATAATCATCGGGATCGCAATGGCGACGGGAAGACCGCCCCCCACTAAGCCCACAATCACGGAGGTCACCGCACTGGACGATTGCACCAGGGCCGTGGCGAGCACTCCCAGCAGCACGCCGGTGACGGGATTGGTGGCAAATTCGAAAATCTGCCGCGCGCCGTCGGCACCGCCAGAGATCGCCCGAAAGCCTTGGCTAAGCACGCCAACCGCCACAATTAAGGCGTAGACCAGGGCCAGCACGAGGAGCCACAAGAACCCCTGCTGTAGGAAATTTCCCTCTGCTGGAACTGCTGATTCTTGATCTGAACTGACCTGATTACCGCTCATAGAGCCTCCGAAAGTCGCAACGTCTGGGTGGGTTGGTGGACAGCGGAGCGGATATATCAGGCTTTTATCGCGGTTTGATGACGCGATCTCATTCACACCCAGTCGCGGGGGACGAGAAACGCGCTCAGTCGGGCTTCATCGCTGTCGGCGGCGGGTTGATAGCCGTATTCCCAGCGCACGAGCGGCGGCAGCGACATCAGAATCGACTCGGTGCGCCCGCCGGATTGCAGCCCAAACAATGTGCCCCGGTCGTACAGCAGGTTGAATTCCACATAGCGGCCCCGGCGGTAGAGCTGAAATTGCCGCTGTTGGGCGGTGAACGGCTCTGCTTTGCGCCGCTGCACCAGGGGGAAATAGCCCATCAGATAGTGGTCGCCCACGGAACGCATGAGCGCAAAGCTGTCGTCGAAGCCGAGTTCGTTGAAATCGTCGAAAAACAGGCCGCCCACCCCCCGCATCTCTTGGCGATGCTTCAGATAAAAATACGCGTCGCATTGGCGCTTGAATTGGGGGTACAGGGCGGCGCCAAACAGGTTGCAGGCCGCTTTCGCCGTCTCATGCCAATGGCGACAGTCTTCCTCGAAGGGATAGTAGGGCGTGAGGTCGAAGCCGCCGCCAAACCACCACACGGCGCGGTCGTCTTGGGTCGCGACAAATAGCCGCACGTTGGCGTGGGACGTGGGCACGAGCGGGTTTTGGGGATGAATCACGAGGGACACGCCCAGCGCCTCGAAGGCCCAGCCGGCCAATTCGGGCCGACTTGCGGTCGCTGCTGGGGGCAGGTGATCGCCCTGCACGTGGGAAAAGTTCACCCCCGCCTGTTCAAACACCGCCCCATCGCGCCACACCCGCGTGCGACCATCGCCCCGCAGCGGGCTGTTGGCCTCCCGCACCCACGCATCCTCGATAAATTCCCGCGTTGTCGCGGGTTCTTCGCCGTACACGGCGTCGCAAATGCGGTTTTGCAGGGCGAGCAAGTAGGTGCGCACGGCGGCCACATCGGGCAAAGCGCTCATTGGGGCGTCTCCGGCGAACGGGTGCTCGAGCGGCCCCGCCGTTTGGGCGGTGTAGCGGGATCAGCCGATGATTTTTTAGTGGTACGGCGCCCTGTGGTTGGCGTCGGCGCGGCGGCGGCGGTCGCCGTTTTAGTGGCCTTTGCGCGGGGGGCGGCGGGCTTTTTCGGAGATTCACTGGCTTTGGGCGCCGACTTGCTCGCGGCTTTGCCGGCGGTTTTTGTCCCACCACTACCCCGCTTGGGCTTATCGGGCACCGCGGCAAGGAGCTGTTGACAATCCGCCAGGGTGAGTGCGGTCGGCTCCACGTCTTTGGGAATCTTGGCGTTCTTCTGGCCATCGGTGATGTACGGCCCCCAGCGTCCCCGCAGCACTTTCACCCCCTCGTCGAACACCGCGATGTGCTTATTCGCCTCCGACTCCCGGTGCTCAGCCACCAACTCGAGGGCGCGTTCCACCGAGAGGCTGTACGGGTCGTCGCCCGCTTTGAGCGACACGAACTTCTCCCCATAACGCACATAGGGCCCAAACCGTCCGATGCCCACGGCCAACTCCTCGCCGGTGGCCGTCGTGCCCAGGTCGCGGGGCAGCTTAAACAGCGCCAACGCCTCTTCCAGAGTGACCGAATCCAAGCGCTGTTCCGCCCGCAACCCGGCAAATTGAGCCTTCTCGCCCTCATCGCCGCCAATCTGCGCGACCGGCCCAAAGCGGCCCATGCGCACGCGCACCGATTTCCCGCTCTTGGGATCGATGCCCAACTCCCGCACCTGGGCGGCGTCTTGGCGCGTGACTGACTGTTCTTTTTCCTGAAGCAACTCGTTAAACGGTTCCCAAAAACGGCTCATCAACGGCAGCCATTCCTTCTCGCCCCGCGACACCGCATCGAGTTCGTCTTCCAGATCGGCGGTGAAGCGATAGTCCACATAGCGGCTGAAATGCTGGGTAAGAAAGCGGCTCACGAGGCGGCCCATGTCCGTGGGGCTGAAACGCTTTTTGTCGAGGGTGGCGTACTCGCGTTCCACCAAAATCGACACGATGGTGGCGTAGGTGCTGGGCCGACCGATGCCGTGTTCTTCGAGGGTTTTTACCAAACTCGCCTCGGTGAAACGGGGCGGCGGCTCGGTGAAATGCTGTTCGGTGCGCAGCAGCTCCACGGGAATGACTTCGCCCACGGCGAGGGACGGCAGCGGACGGCTTTCCTCATCCTTCGCGTCGTCTAAATCCTCGCGGTACAACACCATGAATCCCGGATCGGCCACGGTCATGCCATTGGCGCGAAAGCTCCCCACGGGGGGATCGGTTTGCGGGCGCAGATCGACCGCCACCATATTTAAGGTGGCGTGCTGCATTTGGCTCGCGACGGCGCGTTTCCAAATCAACTCGTACAAGCGGAACTGTTCTGGCGTCGCGTGGGGCCGCACCTGCTCTGGCAACAACAGGGCGTTAGTGGGCCGAATGGCCTCATGGGCCTCTTGGGCATTTTTCGCCGTGGTTTTGAACTGACGCGGCGTGTTCGGCAGGGCGCCAGCGCCAAAGCGCTGGTGAATGAGGTCGCGAATGGTGGCCACCGCTTCAGCGCCCAAATGCACCGAATCCGTGCGCATGTAGGTGATGAGGCCGTTTGTCCCCTGGCCCACGTCGATGCCCTCGTAAAGCTGTTGGGCGATGCGCATGGTTTGCTTTGCGCCCATGCCGAGCTTGCGGGAGGCTTCCTGCTGCAACGTGGAGGTGGTGAACGGCGCGGCGGGATGGCGTTTACGCTGTTTGCGGTCGATTTTTTCGACCACGAGGGCCGATTGGCCCCGAGCGGTCATCGCCTGTTGAAGCGCGGCTTCCCACGCGCGGGCCGTGGCTTCATTGGGAATCGCAAATTGGTCGAGCTTGTCGCCGCGATATTCGGTGAGCCGCGCCATAAACGCCGATGGGGCGGCGGCTTGGCGCAAATCCGCCTCGATAGTCCAGTATTCCTGGGGAACAAACTGCTCGATTTCCTCCTCGCGCTCGACGATGAGCCGCAACGCGGGCGACTGCACCCGCCCGGCGGATAGGCCTCGACGGATTTTTCGCCACAGCAGCGGCGACAGCTTAAAACCCACCAGATGATCGAGGGCGCGGCGGGCCTGTTGGGCGTTGATGAGCGGCGTCAACAGTTGCCGTGGCTGAGCGATGGCAGCTTTCACGGCTTTTTGCGTGATTTCGTAAAACGCCACCCGATGTACCGCCACTCCTTCCAGCAGACGGCGTTCCCGAAGCAGCTCGTAGATATGCCAAGAAATCGCCTCGCCCTCGCGATCCGGATCGGTGGCGAGGTACAGCGCCTCGGCGTGGGCGACGGCTTTCGCGATGGCATCCACGTGTTTCTGGTTGCGCTCGATCACCTCGTAGTGCATCGCAAACTGGTCGTCGGGATTGACTGCGCCGTCTTTCGACGCCAAATCCCGCACATGGCCGTAGGACGCCATGACCTTAAAACCCTTACCGAGATACTTTTCAATCGTCTTCGCTTTAGAGGGCGATTCGACGATAACGAGTTGATATTTCATAGGAAAACGCAGCAGCAGGGGCCGACAAAGCGGCTGTATTTAGTGAATGTCGCCGGGGACGCCCTCAAACATCAGGTCTTCCATCCACGCATAGGCTTGTTCTTGACCGGGATGGTTAAACAGCACCATCAACACGATCCACTTTAATTGGTTCAAGTCGATGTCATCGGCGTCGAGGGCCATGACGCGGTCGATGGCCAGTTCCCGCGTGTCGGGCGACAGAATGCCCACCTGTTCGAGAAACAGCAGATAACCGCGACAGTCCACGTCGAGGCGATCTATCTCCGAGGCGCTGTAGATGCGGAAACTCGCCTGCGCGTTCACCGGCAGCGGCGGGTTGGCTTGATGGGCGGCGAGTTCTTCGAGCCAAGCAAACGCGCGGCTGATTTCGCCGGGCAAAAACCCCGCATCGACCAAATCGCGTTGCAGGGAATCGCGGTCAGCGTGGGCGGCTTCTTCGCTGATGTAGTGCTGGAACAAATACATCAGCACTTCTAATACATCTTCTTTCATTGGTCGCTCCCCGCATCATGACGAGCATAGAGGCCGCCGGGCTGGGCCACGACGACGCCTCGCAGCTCAAGCGCCAGGAGAATGCCGGATACCCCCGGGATGGTCAATCCGCACAAAATCGCTAATTCCTCCGCCGACTGGGGAAATTTTTCCAGATTTTTCAATAGGTTACGCTGATCGTCATCCAAATCATCGGGGAGCGGCGGGAAAGCGGTAGCGGAGGTCGGAGCCGCGCCCGGCGGTTGGGCCAGCTGCATCGCCGCCTGGGCGAGCGGGCCGAGTTCATCGAGTACATCGTCTACGGTTTCCACCAGCTTGGCGCCCTGGCGAATGAGGGCATGACAGCCTCGGGATTGTTCGCTGTCGATGCTGCCCGGCAGGGCAAATACCTCGCGGTTTTGCTCCACAGCAAGGCGTGCGGAAATGAGCGAACCGCTGCGCAGGGCTGCTTCCACCACCAGTACCCCCAGACTCATGCCGCTAATCAGCCGATTGCGCCGGGGGAAATTCTCGCTATGAGCCGCAACGCCCAAGGGAAATTCCGACAGCAACGCGCCATTTTCGGCGATGCGGTGGGCGAGGTTGCGATTTTCCGCCGGATAGACCCGATCGAGTCCGGTTCCCATGACGGCGATGGTCTTGCCGCCGCCGGCTAAGGCGCCTTGATGCGCTGCCGTGTCGATGCCTTTGGCGAGGCCGCTGGTGATAACCAGGCCCGCTTGGGCGAGTTGGGTGGCGAATTGTTGCCCATGGCGCCGCCCGTAGGCCGTGGGCTGGCGCGTGCCGACGATGGCCATTTGTGGCTGTTGCAAGCAGTCCACGTCGCCGCACACAAACAATACCGGGGGCTTATCGGGCAGCTCCCGCAGCAGCGGCGGATAGGCCGCGTCGTTCCAGAGCAGGAGGTGGTTTTGGGGCGATTCGGCCCACGTAAACAGCCGCTCGACGGCGGCCTGGGGATAGGTCGCCAGCGCGGCGACCACGGTGGCGGGCATGCCCGCCTGCTGCCAGTCGCGGGCGCTGGCGGCCCACACCGCCGCCGGGGTGCCAAAACAATTCAACAGGGTTTGAAATCGCTGGGGGCCAATGCCGGTAACCAGGCTCAAGGCCACCCACGCGGCGCGGTCGTCGTTCAGAGCGTCGTCGTTCAGAGACTCGACACGCGATCCGCTTTGCGCACGGGCCGCTGTGCCTCCATCACCAGGGCATAGCTCACCTGGTCGAACACGCGATACACCATCACCAGGCCCGAACGGCGAGAGGGTAACTCCACCTGTTCGTTGGTCACTGGGTCGCGTACCGCCGCGTTGGGCGTGTCGATGCGCAGCACGCTGCCCACGTTCACGCGCTCGGCGCCCAAATCGAGCACCACGTTATCAAAGCGGCCGCCCAGGGTTTTGCCGTCCAAATGGGCGATGACGCGACCTTGGGTGCCGTCGGTCACCGCTTCGGGCGTGAAGTTAATCAGCTCATTTTCGTCCGGGAGCACCAGCAGGCGGTCGCCGGGCTGGAGGGGTTGCATCGTCGTGCCCAAGGTGAGGACGGCGACTTCCCGTTCCTCGTCGAAACGCACGAACTTCGCGTCCGCCAGGTACAGCAGCTGTTGTCCCAGCGAGTCGCCCGATTCCAAATCGCGGAAGGTTTCACCCGGGCGAAACACTTGGTAGGTCTCGTCGCGGAAGCTCACCGCGCCCTCTGGGCTGCGGGCGTACACCGTCGCCCCGCTGTCGAAGGTGAGTCGCCCGTCGTCAGTCGCCAGCAAATAGGGCGTTTCTGCCCAATCGTCGTCTTCGACCACCAGGCCATCCCGCAGAAACGACCGCAGGGCCGCCCGCGGAATCGTGGGAATCGGTTGGTCTAGGGGCTGTGTCCGCACCTGGGGCGACACTTTAATGATGGGGCGGTCGCTCAACGCCGCGAGCCGCAGCCGTGGCGTGGTGCCATCCCCCTTGGCAGGCAGCACTTCAATGGTGTCGCCGGGATACAAAGGGGTGCGACTCGCCCACAGCTCTTTCCAGCGCCAGGGTTGGTCGGTGAAACGGTCAGCGACGCCCCATTCGTGGTCGTTTAGCTGCACCGTGTACTGCCCAGGGGCCGTCGGCAGCAGCAAAGGAGGCGGCGCAACCCGCGGCGTCGGCGCGATGGCCACGGAAGTTGGCGTCGGCGCACAGCCAACCAGCAGCAGCGCAAAGGCAATAACAGACGGCGAACGATTCATAGCGAAGTTCCGTACGTTGATTGAACCAGTAGGAGGCGTGGCGCGATTTGGTTCGTTTGGCAGTGTCTTTTGTATGCGAATGGATACATTGATACGCTTTACGACCCAATTGATACCTTTAATTAAAGATAGTGGGGACGATCCCATGGCACAACTCAACATCCTGCTGTTTCCCGACCCGCGTCTGCGCAAACAGGCCACGCCCATTGCGATCTTTGACGCGGCCCTCGCCCGCCTGGTGGACGATATGTTCGACACCATGTACGAAAACCAGGGCATTGGCCTGGCGGCAACTCAAGTGAATGTCCACCAGCGACTGTTCGTGCTCGACATTCCGGAAGATCACACCGGACGATTGGTGTTCATCAACCCCACCATCGACCGCGCCGAGGGCAGTTCCGTCCGCGAAGAGGGCTGCTTGTCGATTCCCGACATCCGCGACGATGTGACGCGCCCGGCAAAGATCACCGTGTCCGCCCAGGATGTCCGCGGCCAACGGTTCACCCTGACCCTCGAGGGGCTGTTCGCCGCCTGCGTGCAACACGAAATCGATCACCTCAACGGCAAGCTGTTTATCGACTACCTCTCGCCTTTGAAGCGGGAACGCATCGAGAAAAAGCTCCGCAAACGCGCCAAGTTGGCCACGCCTCAGTGACCCTATCGCCGCCGCGTTTGGCATTTGCTGGTACCCCCGCCTTCGCCGCCACCGTGCTCGCCGCGCTGTTGCAGGCGGGTTATGCGCCGGTGGCCGTGTTCACCCAACCCGACCGCCCAGCCGGGCGCGGCAAAAAATCCACCGCGAGTCCGGTGAAAACCCTCGCCCTCGCTGCCCAACTTTCGGTGCATCAACCGGAATCGCTCAAGTCGGCAGACGCCCAGGCGACCCTCGCCGCCCTCCAACTCGATGCGCTCTTGGTGGTGGCTTACGGCCTGCTGCTGCCGCCGGCCGTGTTGGCGCTGCCGCGACGGGGTTGTTTGAACGTGCATGCGTCTTTATTGCCCCGTTGGCGCGGGGCGGCGCCGATTCAGCGGGCGATTTTGGCCGGTGATGCGGTTACCGGCGTGGCGTTGATGGAAATGGCCGCCGGTTTGGATACCGGCCCTGTAGTCGCCACCGCCACCTGTCCCATCGACGCCACCACCAACGCCGCCCAGCTCCACGACCGGCTCGCCGATCTGGGCGCGGCGCTGTTGGTGGAACAGTTGGGCGCTTGGCTTGCCGGTGACTGCGTCGCCCAGCCCCAATCCCCCGAGGGGGTCACCTACGCGGCGAAGTTGCAAAAATCCGAGGCGGCGCTGGATTGGTCGCAAGCCGCCGTCCAGCTCGCCCGCCAGGTGCGGGCCTTTAACCCCTATCCGGTGGCGACTTGTCATTGGCAACACCAGGTGCTGCGGGTGTGGGACGCCGAGGCCCTCGACGCGCCCGCGCCCGCCGTCCCCCCCGGCACCGTGTTGCAGCACAGCGCGGCGGGTCTGGATGTGGCTTGTGGCGACGGCGTGTTGCGCCTGCTAACCGTGCAGTTGCCTGGCAAAAAACCCCTGGCCCCGCGCGATTTTGCCAACGCCTACCGACTGCCCTTGCACGAGCGGCTCGCGTGAACGCCCGCGCCCTGGCCGCTAAAGCGCTCGAACAGGTTCAACAGGGCCGTTCTTTAAGCCACTGTCTGCCGCCCTTGTTGGCGACTCTGCCCCCACGGGATCGTCCCCTCGCCCAGGCCCTGTGCTACGGCGGCCTGCGTTGGCGCGATGAATTCGACCGCTGGCTCGCCCTGCTCCTCGACCGTCCCAACCAGCGGTTGCCGACCATCGTGCGGTCGCTGCTCCACGTGGGGCTGTACCAACTGGCGTGCTTGCGGCTGCCGGACTATGCGGCGGTTGCCGAAACCGTAAACGCGAGTCGCCAGCTCCGCGAACCCCGCGCCGCGGGCCTGATTAACGCCGTGTTGCGCCGTTATCTGCGGCAACCCGCCGACTTTGTCCTCGACGAAACCAGCCATCCCGCCTGGTGGCTCGCCCAGTTTCGCCAAGATTGGCCCGACCACTGGGACGCCATCGCTCGGGCCAACAACCAGCAAGCGCCCCTGTGGCTGCGGGTGAATCGGCGCCACGGGTCGCGGGCGGCGTATCTCGCGCGGTTGGCCGCCAACGACATCGGGGTGGTCGCGCCCGTGCCGACGGACTTGGCGGACGCGGTGTTGTTGGCGCAACCCAGCGATCCGACCCAACTCCCCGAGTTTGCCGAGGGCGCCTGTTCGGTGCAGGACGCCGCTGCCCAATGGGCCGCCGTGCTCCTTGCGCCACGGGACGGGGAACGGGTGCTCGACGCCTGCGCCGCGCCGGGCGGCAAGAGCGCCCATGTGCTGGAACAGGCCGACATCGCGCTCACCGCCCTGGATAGCGACCCCCAGCGCCTGGCCCTAGTCGCCACCAATTTGGCGCGGTTGGGTTTGACGGCCACGGTGCGCTGTGCGGACGCCGCCAGCCTCGGCGACTGGTGGGATGGCACCCCATTCGACGCGATTTTGTTGGATGCGCCCTGTTCGGCGAGCGGCGTGATTCGCCGTCATCCAGACATCAAATACCTGCGCCGCGCCGACGACATCGCCGTGCTGGCGGCTCAGCAGCGCCAGTTGTTGACGGCTTTGTGGCCGACTTTGCGGACGGGCGGCCGGCTGTTGTACGCCACCTGCTCCG
>DAIUCA010000026.1:0-20707 GCA_036846405.1 Candidatus Competibacteraceae bacterium | reverse complement strand
TCACCGCCGTGTCGCCGGTGCTTACGGAAGGCCGCTTCCAGTTTCTGCTCAAACAACCCGATTTCCCCCATTGCATTCTGAATCTGCAATACGCCCCCGCCGAGGGCTTGCAGAACGCCCTCTTGCGCCTTTGTCGTGAAGCCGAGTTGGCGGTCAACGAGGGCGTTAAGTTTCTGGTGGTTTCCGATAAATCGTTGGATCAACAACAGATTCCCATGTCGGCGCTGATGGCGACCGGCGCGATTCACCACCACTTGATTCAGAAAGGTCTGCGCTGCGAGACCAATCTGATCGTCGAAACCGCGTCGGCCCGCGATCCTCATCAGATCGCCGTGCTCATCGGATACGGGGCCACCCTGGTCTATCCGTATCTGGCCTACTGGTCGTTATTTGATCTGCTGCGCACCGGCGAAGTGGTTGGCAAAACCAAAGCTGCGGTTCTCGATGACTATCGCAAGGGCATCAGCAAAGGACTGTTTAAGATCATGTCGAAGATGGGAATTTCGACGATCAACAGCTATCGCGGGGCGCAACTCTTTGAAATCGTGGGAATTCATCGGGAAGTCGTCGACATCTGCTTTAAAGGCACGACGAGCCGAGTACAAGGGGCCAACTTCAGCGATTTTGAAGGCGAACAGCAGCAATTGGCTGCTGCAGCGTTCAATCCTCGCCAACAGCGGTCTCCCGGTGGTTTGTTGAAGTACATCCATAACGGCGAATACCACGCCTACAATCCGGATGTCGTTCAGACGCTGCAAGCCGCCGTCAATAGCGGCGAGCAGGCCGATTTTCAGAAGTATTCGACCCTCGTGAATGAGCGTCCGCCAGCCACTCTGCGGGATCTCTTGGCTTTGCGAACCGATCTGACGCCGATTCCGATTGAAGAAGTCGAGCCGATTGAAACCATTCTGAAGCGCTTTGATTCGGCGGGGATGTCTCTAGGGGCGCTGTCGCCCGAAGCCCACGAGTCGCTTGCCGAAGCCATGAACATGCTGGGGGGGCGCTCGAACTCTGGCGAGGGCGGCGAGGATCCGGTGCGCTATGGCACGGTAAAATCCTCGAAAATCAAGCAGGTAGCGTCGGGCCGCTTTGGCGTGACGCCCCATTACCTGGTGAACGCCGAGGTGTTGCAGATCAAGGTGGCCCAGGGCGCGAAGCCCGGCGAGGGCGGCCAGCTGCCCGGCCATAAGGTGAACGAGATGATTGCGCGGCTGCGCTACTCGCGCCCCGGCGTCGCCCTCATCAGCCCGCCGCCCCACCACGACATCTATTCGATTGAAGATTTGGCCCAGCTGATTTTCGATCTGAAGCAGGTGAATCCCCAGGCGCTGGTGTCGGTAAAACTCGTGGCAGAGGCCGGCGTGGGCACGATCGCCGCCGGTGTGGCCAAGGCGTACGCCGACCTCATCACGATTTCCGGTTACGACGGCGGCACCGGGGCGAGTCCGCTCACGTCGGTGAAATACGCCGGCAGTCCGTGGGAACTGGGATTAACCGAAACCCACCAGGTGCTGCGGCGGAACAATCTGCGGGAAAAGGTCCGCTTGCAGACCGATGGCGGTCTGAAAACCGGCCTTGATGTGGTGAAAGCCGCCATTTTGGGGGCCGAGAGCTTCGGCTTTGGCACCGCGCCGATGGTGGCCTTGGGCTGTAAATTCCTGCGGATTTGCCACCTGAACAACTGTGCCACGGGAGTTGCAACGCAAAACAATGTGTTGCGGATGAATCATTACAAAGGCACGGCCCAGAAGGTGGTGCATTACTTCCGCTTCGTGGCGCAGGAAACGCGGGAAATCATGGCGAAATTAGGGATTCGCCGCGTGGAAGACCTGATTGGCCGCACGGATTTATTTACCGTCCTTCCCGGTAATACCGAAAAGCAGGCACGACTCGATTTTAGCGCGATTCTGTCGGACGCCGGCGTGGATGCCGATGCACCGCGCTGCTGTACCTCGCCCACCAACGCGCCCTTCGACAAGGGCGAATTGGCGGAACAAATGGTTATCGACGCCTTACCGGCCATCGAATCCAAACAGGGCGGCGCGTTTTACTACGCGGTGCAGAATATCCACCGTTCCATCGGCGCCCGCCTGTCGGGGGAAATCGCCAAGCGTTACGGCAACCACGGCATGTGCGACGCCCCGATTGCGCTCCACCTTACCGGTACGGCGGGCCAGAGTTTTGGCGTGTGGAACGCCGGTGGATTACACCTCCACCTGGAAGGCGATGCGAACGATTACGTGGGCAAGGGCATGGCCGGCGGCAAACTCGTGATTTATCCGCCCAAAGCCGCAAAATACCAAAGTAAGGACGCCCCGATTATCGGCAACACCTGTCTTTACGGCGCGACGGGCGGCAAGTTATTCGCCGCCGGACGGGCGGGCGAACGGTTTGCGGTAAGGAATTCGGGCGCTTTAGCCGTGGTGGAAGGCGTGGGCGACCATGCGTGCGAGTACATGACCGGTGGCGTGATCACCGTTTTGGGCGAAACGGGCTTGAATTTCGGGGCGGGGATGACCGGCGGCTTTGCCTTCGTGTTGGACGAACACCACCAGTTTTACGATCGGTGCAACCACGAGCTGGTGGATATGCACCGCATCGCGACAGAACGGATGGCACCGCAACGCAATTACTTACTGCACTTGATCGAAGAGTTTTGCGCCGAAACCCACAGCGCCTGGGGCCATGCGCTGCTGCAAGACTTCCGTTACTACGCCAGTAAGTTTTGGCTGATTAAGCCCAAGGCCGCCGAGCTGGATTCCTTACTCGATACCCTGCGGGAGGCCGCATAAATGTCTAAAGCCAAACCGATGTTATTTGTGGATTTAGATCGCCACGATCCACAAAAAACGCCCGCACTCGTGCGGGCGAAGGAATTCAAAGAGATTTATGGACAATTCGACGCCAGCGCAGCAGCTGCGCAGGCAGGACGTTGTCTGCACTGCGGCAATCCTTACTGCGAATGGAAATGCCCGGTGCACAACTACATTCCCAACTGGTTGCAGCTCATCAACGAAGGTAACCTGTTTGCGGCGGCTGAGCTGTCCCACCAAACTAATTCCTTACCGGAAGTGTGTGGGCGGGTATGCCCACAAGACCGGTTGTGCGAGGGCGCTTGCACCTTAAACGATGGATTTGGGGCGGTGACCATCGGGTCTATCGAGAAATACATTACCGACGAGGCGCTCAAACAGGGATGGCGCCCCGATTTGTCCCATGTGGTGCCGACGGACAAAAAAGTGGCCATCGTGGGGGCGGGGCCCGCGGGCCTGGGCTGTGCGGATATTTTGGCCCGCAATGGGGTAAAAGCGGTGGTATTCGACAAATACGCCCAAATCGGGGGGCTCCTTACCTTCGGGATTCCGCCCTTTAAGTTGGAAAAAGAAGTGATTCAAACGCGCCGCGAGATCATGGAAGGCATGGGCATCGAGTTTCGGATGAATACCACCGTGGGCGTCGATATTCCCTTCCAAACCTTACTCGATGACTACGATGCGGTATTTCTCGGCATGGGCACCTACAACGCCATGAAAGGCGGTTTTCCCGGCGAGGATCTGCCTGGGGTCTATGAGGCCTTACCGTTCCTGATTTCCAACGTAAACCGCTTATTGGGTCTGGAAAAAGACCCGAGCGAGTTTATCGACATGAAAAATCAGCGCGTGGTGATTTTGGGCGGCGGCGATACCGCCATGGATTGCAACCGCACTTCCATTCGACAAGGCGCGAAATCTGTTACATGCGCTTACCGTCGGGACGAGGCCAATATGCCGGGTTCCAAAAAAGAGGTAGCCAATGCGCGGGAGGAAGGCGTGCAGTTTTTATGGAATCGCCAGCCCATCGCCATTGTCGGTAAGGATCGCGTGGAAGGGGTGAAAACGGTGACCACCCGTCTGGGCGAACCGGACAGTCGGGGGCGGCGCAGCCCCGAGGTCATCCCCGGTTCGGAAGACATTATTCCGGCGGATCGGGTGTTGATCGCCTTTGGTTTTCGTCCCAATCCCCAGCCCTGGTTTGAGGAATTCCACATTGCCACCGACGACCGCGGGCGGATTCAGACGCGGCCCGAGCGCAAGTTTCAGACGACGAATCCCAAGGTGTTCGCGGGCGGCGACATGGTGCGCGGTTCAGATTTGGTGGTGACGGCGATCTTTGAAGGCCGCGAAGCGGCAAACGGCATTCTCGACTATCTGGAAGTGTAAAACATGAAACAAATCATGGGGTTAGCGGCATTACTGACGGTGATGGGCTGTAGCAGTTTTACGCCGCTGACGGTATCCGACATCGAGAAACGCCACCGAGAAGGGGTGGCCGAGGCCGAATTGGTGACGGCGATCGAGACGTCGGGAACGCAGTATTTTCTGCGTCCAGAACAGCGGGTGAGTCTGCAAGGCCGCCTGCCAGAACCGGTGTTGGCGGCGATGAAGCCCGGCGGAACCCCCAGCCGCCAGGCGGTGTTTGCGGCGGATGGCTATTGGTACGGCAACTGCGCCCTGGCCCCCGAGGACGCGCTGGGCCTGGCCTGTGAACCGCAATACGCCGAGTTCTTATCGGGAATGCCGTGGGTAACCCGTTGAAAAATCAGCGGTTTTTACAGGCCCTGCGGCGCGAGCCCGTCGATTGCACCCCCGTGTGGCTCATGCGCCAGGCGGGGCGGTATTTGCCGGAATATCGGGAAACCCGTCGCAAGGCGGGCGATTTCATGACCCTCTGCACGACCCCCGAACTCGCCTGCGAGGTCACCTTGCAGCCCCTCGACCGCTTTCCGTTAGACGCGGCGATCTTGTTTTCAGACATTTTGACGGTGCCGGATGCCCTTGGCCTCGGATTGTACTTTTCCGAAGGCGAAGGCCCGCGATTTCAGAAGCCCATCCGTTCGGCGAGCGACATCGAGGGCTTGGCGATCGTCGATCCGGAAGTCGAGCTGCGTTATGTGATGGATGCGGTGCGTCTGATTCGGCGCGAACTCGCCGACCGCGTGCCGCTCATCGGGTTTGCCGGTAGCCCCTGGACCCTCGCGACCTACGCCGTCGAGGGGGGGGCGAGCAAAGACTTCAGCAAAATCAAAGGGTTAATGTACGACCAGCCTGCGCTCATGCACCGATTATTGGCCAATCTTGCCGCCAATGTGACGACGTATCTGAATGGCCAAATTCGCGCGGGCGCCCAGGCGGTAATGATTTTCGACACCTGGGGCGGCGTGCTCTGTCCCGCGGATTATCGAACATTTTCATTGGGTTACATGCAGCAGATCGTGGACGGTCTCATCCGCGAACAGCAAGGCGAGTCGGTGCCAGTGATTCTGTTCACGAAAAATGGCGGCCAGTGGCTGGAAGCCATGGCGGCGACAGGTGCCGATGCCTTGGGCATTGATTGGACGACGGATTTGGCGGATGCCCGACGGCGGGTGGGCCACCAGGTGGTGTTGCAGGGCAATCTGGATCCCAGTCTGCTATTCGCCAATCCAGAACGCATTCGCCAGGGGGTTGCGGAGGTTCTGCAGAGCTTTGGCGACGGCCCTGGCCATGTGTTTAACCTGGGTCATGGCATTCAACCTGGCGTGCCGCCCGACCATGTGGCGGCGCTGGTGGATGCAGTTCACGAATTAAGTCGCGCAACTGGCTAGAAATTGCCCGATTACAGGTAAATCGGTTTTAATCTCCTTTGCCTTGCCCTTAAAGCGAGGGCGAGGTGCAACGGCAAACACGCCGAGTTTCGCCAGGAATTGGCGCGGTTTGCGTTGAATTACGCGCAACAAACCGTGAACGACTTTAATTACTTCACCCAATTGCGGGCCAGTGGCCAATTAAAATAGCCGCGTGTTAAAAACGGGCGGCAAATGAGCGCCGCCTTTTTTATTTTTCGAGACCCTAAAACCCATGAATCCCAAAGACGAACTCGTCCGCCACTTGCATTTTTTAAGAAATTACAATTTGAACGATTCCCACAGTGGCATCGGTTCCGTGCGCTTTGGTAATCGTCTGTGGATTACGCCCCGTCACGGGAGCGCCGAGACCCTCACCGTGGGCGATCTGCTGGACGGGGAGTTGAACGGCACGGTGGAGGGGTTTGCGCCAAATACGACGGCGATTCACCAGGCGGTTTACAAGCAAAACAACGAGTTACACGCCATGTTGCAGAGCCACGGCCCCTACACCGTGGCCATGACCTTGGATGCGGATGAATTCAGTTCGGGGCAAACCAGCGGGTCGGGGTTGAGCCGCGTGCCCGTGTTGACGCTGCCGCCGGATCGCTTTGAACGGGACGCCGGCGCAGCGCTGGCGGAGGTGTTGGGACGCCAACCCATCGCCGTGGTGCGCGGCCACGGGGTGTTTGCCGCCGCCGCCACCGTGGAATTGGCTTACCGCTGGACCACGGCGCTGGAACATGCGGCCCACACGGCGTTTGTCGCCAAGCTGGCAGGCAAGCTATAACTCGTTGATTGTTAACTGATTTCGACCATCTCAAAGTCGTCTTTGCCCACGCCGCATTCCGGGCAGCGCCAGTCGGCGGGAATGTCGGCCCAGCGGGTGCCGGGGGTAATGCCGTCTTCTGGCCAGCCCGCCGCCTCGTCGTACACCCAGCCGCACACCACGCACACATAGCTTTTGAAAGGTTCGTCGTTCATATGACACCGATGAAGTCGTTGAAAAATAAGGAGAAAGGTCTCTACGCCGTCACCGACGAACGGGCGGGGGCTTCCCTGCACGCCGCCGTTCGGGCCGCCCTCCGCGGGGGAGTCGTCTGGGTACAGTATAGAAATAAAACCGCCAATTCGGCCTGTCGCCAGCAGGATGCCACGGCGCTCAACGAATTATGCAAAGAATACGGCGCACGATTCATCGTGAATGACGATGTGGAATTAGCCGCCGCCTTGGACGCTGGCGTGCATTTGGGCCGCGACGACCGCGCCATTGCCTCCGCCCGCGCCCGCCTTGGCCCCACCGCGTGGATTGGCGCCTCTTGCTACGACGACCTCGCCCTCGCCCACCACGCCATCCTTGCCGGAGCGGATTATGTGGCGTTTGGCAGCTTTTTTCCCTCGTCCACCAAACCCCAGGCGGTAGCCGCTGATATTTCCTTACTTACCGCCGCCCAGCGGGAATTTACGGTGCCAATCGTGGCCATCGGCGGCATTACTTCCCAGAACGGTGGCTCATTAACGACAGCCGGCGCCGATTTGCTGGCGGTCATTACCGACCTCTTTGGCAATGATTGCTTGGAAACCATCGAAAATGCGGCGCATGCCTATAAACCGCTCTTTCACCCGTAGAACATGACAGGAGCATTACCCCCATGAGTCGTTCTGCCGAACTCTTCCTTGCCGCCCAAGAACACATCCCCGGTGGGGTCAATTCCCCCGTGCGGGCCTTCAAAGGCGTCGGGGGTCACCCGATTTTCTTCAAAAAGGCCCAAGGCCCTTACCTGTACGACGAGGATGACCGTCAATACCTGGATTTTGTCGGCTCTTGGGGCCCCATGATCGCCGGTCACGCCCATCCCCAGGTGGTGGCCGCCGTCCAACAGGCAGCCGTCCAGGGCATGAGCTTTGGTGCGCCCACCGCCATCGAAACTCAGATGGCGGCCCGCGTGAAGGAATTGGTGCCGTCCATCGAACTCGTCCGCTTTTGTAGTTCCGGTACAGAAGCTGCCATGAGCGCCTTACGGTTGGCCCGTGGATACACAAACCGCCCAAAAATCGTGAAATTCGAGGGCTGTTACCACGGCCATTCCGACAGCTTGCTGGTTAAGGCCGGCAGCGGAGCATTGACCCTTGGCGTGCCGACTTCCCCCGGCGTCCTTCCCGAACTCGTGGCCCAAACCGTCGTCCTGCCGTTTAACGACATCACCGCCGTGCGCCAGACTTTTCGGGATATGGGGGCGGAAATCGCCTGTGTCATGGTGGAACCCGTGGCGGGCAACATGAATTGTATTCCGCCCGTTTCGGGGTTTTTGGAGGGATTACGGGAAATTTGCACGGAATACGACAGTTTGCTGATTTTTGACGAGGTAATGACGGGCTTTCGCGTGGCCTTAGGCGGCGCCCAGGCGCTTTATGGCATTGCGCCCGACATGACCGCCCTCGGTAAGGTGATCGGGGCGGGAATGCCCGTGGCGGCGTTTGGCGGCAAACGGGCGGTAATGGAATACCTGTCGCCCATGGGGCCGGTGTATCAAGCGGGCACCCTTTCCGGTAATCCCGTTGCCATGGCTGCAGGTCTCGCCAATTTGGAGATCATTTCCGCCCCGCATTTCTTTGAAGAACTCACCCAGAAAACGGCATTTTTTATGGACGAACTGGGAAAGACTGCCAAAAAACACGGGATTCCCTTGAGTACCCACGCGGTGGGCGGCATGTTTGGGTTTTTCTTTACCGACAAGGAAATCGTGACGACTTACCAGGAAGCGGTGAATTGCGATGTGGAACGGTTTAAGCGGTTTTTCCACGGCATGTTGCGGGAAGGCATGTATTTCGCGCCCTCCGCCTTCGAGGCGGGATTTATGTCTGCCGCCCACCAAGAAGCCGATTTACACCGCGCGATTGCCGCCGCAGATCGGGTATTTGCCACCCTTTAAGCCGCCTGGGGCCACGGGTTCGCGGGATTTCCTGCACAAATTTCACGATTAAGCGCCGTCGCGGTCAGGCGACGGCTGTGAAGATTGTGTCAAATTCCAGCGATTCACCATCGTTTGGGAGCATTTGCTTTGACTACCCGCCGCCGCCCCTCGGGGTTTTGGACCCACCTCACCGCCCGCCTGATTTTGTCCGGCATCAGCGCGGTTCTGCTGGGCATCGTCGCCCTGTGGCTCTATACGGACCATTTGGTCACCACCCACAACATTAAGCAGCGATTAGAACGGCCCTGGTCGCTGCCGGCGCGGGTGTACGCCCGCCCCCTGGAACTGCAAGTGGGCCTGGCGTTTACGCCCGAGCAGTTCGCCGATGAATTGCGGCTGCTGCAATACAAATCGAGCGCCACCCTGGCGTTGCCCGGCAGCTTTCGGCGGGAGCAAGATCAGTTCGATTTGCTCACGCGGCGATTCACCTTTTGGGATGGCCGCGAGCCGGCGCGGCGGGTGCGCGTGGCCTTCAAAGACAATCAAATCAGCGAGTTAACCCCCCTAGACGGCGAGCCGCTGCCCGCCACCTGGCGGCTTGAACCCATCGAGATCGCCGCGATTTATCCCGAGCATCTGGAAGATCGGATTCTGGTGCGCCGCGTAGACATGCCGCCGGCGCTCATCGACGCCCTGTTGGCTGTAGAAGACCAGGCGTTTTATCGCCATTTCGGCGTGAATCCTCGGGGGATTGCGCGGGCCGCCATGGCGAATTACCAGGCCGGACGCGCCGTCCAGGGGGGGAGCACGATTACCCAGCAGCTCGTTAAAAATCTGTTCCTCACCAACGAGCGCAGTTTCCGCCGCAAAATCGAAGAGATTCTGATGGCGGTGTACATCGACGCCTTCTTTCCGAAAGAAGACATTCTCGATGCCTATCTGAATGAGGTGTATTTGGGGCAAGACGGTGGCCGCGCCATCCACGGCTTTGGCTTAGCGAGTCGGTTTTATTTCAATCGCGACGTGGCGTTTTTGGGGATGCACCAGATCGCGCTCTTGGTGGGCATGGTGCGCGGCCCGGTGCAGTACAACCCGCGGCGCGATCCTGCCGAGGCTCTCAACCGCCGCAATCTCGTCCTCGATGTGATGGTGGAACAGCGCCTGTTAAGTGCCGACGACGGCGTGCAGCTTAAAAAATTGCCCCTAGACATCGTTAACGATGTGCCCCGTCCGGAAACGCTCTATCCGGCCTTTGTAGATTTAGTGAAACGCCAGCTCAACGACGCCTATCGAGATTCCGAATGGGGGATCGACGGCCTCAAGGTGTTCTCAACCCTTGACCCGCGCATTCAGAACCAGGTGGAAGAATCCGTGTTGGCGGGTCTCGCTAAGGTGGAAAAGGGGCGGGGATTGCGGGCCAACAGTCTGCAAACCGCGGCCATTTTGGCCCAACCCGGCACGGGCGAGGTGTTCGCCGTGGTGGGCGACCGCGAGGTGCGCCGCCAGGGGTTTAACCGCGCCCTCAACGCCCGCCGTTCGCCCGGCTCGCTGCTCAAGCCGGTGGTGTATCTCATGGCGCTGGAACAGCCCGATCGCTACACCTTGACCACAAGGGTGCAGGATTCGCCTTTCCGCTGGGGGCGGTGGTCGCCCAAAAACGCCGACCGTCGCTATCGCGGGCCGATCAATCTGATGGATGCCCTCGCCCTGTCGCGCAACTTGCCCGTGGTTCGATTGGGCCATGAACTCGGCCTCGACGCTTTCATCCAGATGATGGCCCGCCTGGGGGTAGACCGACCGTTTCGCAAAAATCCCGCCATGCTTTTGGGCGGCACGGATACCACCCTGCTCGAGGTCACCCAGATGTACATGACCATGGCAAGCGGCGGCTTCCACACGCCGTTGCGCACCATCGTCGAGGTGACCGGCCCGGATGGCGAACCCCTCGAACGCAGCAATTTTGAGTCGCGCCTCCAACAGGCCACCACCCCGGGCGCTGCGTATCTCGTGACCCGCGCCATGCAGCGCACCCTCGAACGGGGCACAGCACGGGCGGCGTACAAAGAATTCGGCAAGCCCTACCAGGCCGCCGGCAAAACTGGCACCACGAGCGATTACCGCGACAGCTGGTTTGCGGGCTACACCGGCAGCCATTTGGCGGTGGTGTGGGTGGGCCGCGACGACAACCGCCCCACGCGCTTGAGCGGCGCCAACGGTGCGATGCCCGTGTGGATGAATCTCATGCGGCCCTTCAAACACGTGCCCCTTGACGACGCGCCGCCCTCCGAGATCGAGATGATTAACCGCTGTGGTAAGTCCATTCCATACCTCATCGGCTCGACGACCAAATCCATGGCCGGCTGCATTTAACGCCGTCATCACAGGAGATTATTTCTAGTGAAATCAATGGTTTATCTAACATTTTGCTTGGGTTTGGTGCTGAGTGTGATGGGCTGCACCATCGCGCCCACCCCGTCGGGCGGTGCGCCGGTAGTGAACCGCAATCCGGCACCGCGGGCCGACGCCAATTCCCTGGCCCGCCGCGCACCGCGCCGCCCGCCACGGCCCCCGGCGGTGGCTACCAGAGTCGCGCCGTCGCCCACATTCCCGTCCCCTGAGGTGATCCCCCTGGAGCCGCAAATGCCCCTCGAACCTCGGGAACAGCGCAGCGCCACCGTAGCTCCGGCCTTCGACGACTCGTTGGCTTCGCTGACCGCGCCGATCGCGATAACACCGCCCGATGTGCCGCCTGACGCCCCACTCGATGTGCCGCCGGAGGTGCCATTCGAGCCCACCGACCCCTTTGGTGCACCTGTCGCTGCTGGCCCCGATCCGTTTGGGGCGCCGACAGGCGCGGCGGCGGATCCCTTTGGCAGTCCCGTGGCGGCGGCACCGCCAATTCCCGCCGCGCCACCCGTCGTTGCGGCGCCACCCGCACCGCCGGAACCGCCGGAACCCCCGGCGCCTATGCCGGCCGCAGTCGCGCCCACGAACGACAGCGTGGCGTTAAGCCGCGATGCGGCGAGTCCCGCGCTCAACGCGCTCCTCGACGAGGCGGAAAAAGCCATTGCCGACAATCGGTTAGATCGGGCGGCGTCGGCGTTAGAACGGGCCATGCGCATCGAACCGCGCAACGCCAGTTTGTGGCACGACTTGGGACAAATTCGGCTGTATCAGAAGCGGTACGACGAGGCAGAACTGTTAGCCACCAAATCCAACACCCTGGCGGGCGGTAATTCGTCGTTGCAGCAGCGCAATTGGCAAATGATCGCGCGGGTGCGGCGCGCCCAGGGCGATGAAATTGGCGCCCGCGAAGCCGAGCGTCAAAGCGCGTTGTGACCACGTGAACGCTGGGCCTAGCGGTGGCGCGGCGTGGTCCAGCCTTGGGCGCCCGTGAGTTCCACGGATACGGTGGCGGCGTCGAGGATTTCGCGCAGCCGCTTGGCTAATTCGGCCAAGTCGTAGGGCTTGCGCAGCAGCGGCACCCCCAGACCGTCGGTCTGCCAGGTGGTGTCGTCTTGCGTGAAGCCGGTGGTGAGCAACACGCGCACTTCCGGGCGACAGACCCGCACCCAATCCGCCAACTGGCGACCACTCATGCCGCCGGGCATCACGATGTCGCTAAATACAGCGTCAATCTGATTTTCTTGAGAAAGCAGGCTCATGGCCTCGATGGCATTCGCCGCCTGGAGGACTTGATAGCCCAACTGTTCGAGAGACCGCTTGGCGATCCGCCGCACCGGGTCTTTATCTTCCACCACGAGCACACATTCGTTCCCCCGCAGCAGCGGCACGGCTTCTGCCGGCGCCTCGTGATCCACAGCCCTGGCCTGGGCGGCGGGCAGATACAGCTCCACCCGCGTGCCTTTGTGAAGCTGGCTTTGTAGGCGCAACAGTCCCCCGGACTGTTCGGCAAAGGCGCAGGCCGAACTCAAACCCAGGCCGGAACCCTTGCCGCCTTTGGTGGAGAAAAACGGGTCACAGGCGTGGGCCATCACCTCCGCGCTCATGCCCACGCCGGTGTCGATGACCGCAAGGCAGATGTAATCCCCCGCCTGAAGCCGCTCATCCACGCTGTGTTCGCAGCTGGCGACGGCGACCGTTTGCGCATCGAATAGCAACGACCCCCCGTGGGGCATGGCGTGTTGCGCGTTGATGGAGAGATTGAGCAGCGTGTTTTCGAGGAGGCTCGTGTCGCCCCAAATGGCGAGGCCGTCGGCGCAGCGCCAACGCACCTCGATATTTTCCGGCAGCGTGCGGCGCACCATGCGGGTGAAGCGTTCCAGAAAGGGCACCAAATCGGCGTGTTCGCGGCGAATCGGCTGTTTGCGGGCAAAGGTGAGCAGGCGTCGGGTGAGTTCGACGCCGTCTTGGCCGGCAGCGCGCGCTTCATCGAGGAGGAGGTGGCGTTCGGCGTCCGCTTCTGGATCGTCTGTAGACGGTAAATCCAAATCGAGCAGCGCCAAGTTGCCCAAAATCACCGTGAGAAGATTATTGAAATCATGGGCAATCCCGCCGCTCAACTGGCCCACGGTTTCGAGCTTTTGCTGTTGGACTTTGCGAGATTCTTGGTCGAGACGGTCTTGGATATTGCGAAACACCACGACCGCGCCCACCGACGCATGGTCCTGCACCATGGGATAGGCGCGGTATTCCACGGGAAAGGTCGTGCCATCCAGGCGATAAAACACCGCGTGATCGCGGCGCCGAGGCATGACGAGCTGGTAGGTGGGACCATCCATCATGTCCCCCGCCACCCCGCGACGCCCCAGCACTAGGGCGTCCATGGGTATCCCCAAGAGCGTTTGGGGATCGTCTTGGCCGAGGAGATGAGCGGCGGCCGGGTTGCAGAAGGAACACCGTCCTTGGGAATCCACGCCGTAAAGCCCGTCCTCGATGCTCGCTAAAATGAGCCGTTGCTTGGCGTCGATGAGTTGCAGGTGGTCGTGGCTGCGGGAGACTTCGTCCAGAGCGCGGGTGAGGTCGTCGGTGCGCTCGGCCACGAGCACTTCTAGCCCCTCGCTCAACCGCCGAGCACGACTGAGCTGCACGAGGGACATCATGACCAGCAGCGCCGTACAGCATATGCCGATGGCCAGGGTGAGTTGCGCCTGTCGGTACAACGCCCTGTCGCGGACCTGTTTGGCGCGGGTTTCTTCGCCAAAGTGGGTGAGCACGGCGGCGGTCAGCTGCTGCCAGATATTGTGCAATTGCACGAATTCCCGGCGAATCGCCACGAATTCGGCATCGGGATCGGCCAAAAACGCGGGAAGCCGGGTGTCGATGTCCGTGAGGACGGTCATGGCGCGGTACAGATGATCGCGCACGGCGGGGACCTGGCGAAATTTCACCCCGGCGATGGAATCCCGTTGCAGAATTTCCATCAACGCCATCAATCCTTCAAACCGTTGGCGAATTTCGGGGGCAGTCACCCCGCCGATTTGATAGCGATAGCTGCCCATGGCCAGACGCAACCGCAGGGTCTCGAGCTGCAGGCGTTGGACATACCAGCTGGGATTGGGCGTGGGCTGTCCTAAGACGAGCTCGCGGTGGAGCTGCCACAGGGTCGCGAGCAGCGACGCCACCATCGCCAGGGAAATCAGGCCCAGCACCCAGCGGGCACCGGCGTTGATGAGCCAATCCCACAACCATTTCCATCGACTACGGGCTATCACCACAGATCACGCTCCAGTTGCACGGTTACTCGACCACCAGCTCACACACCTGCCACACGGCGCGGCCATAAAACAAGGTGGTGCGCAGTTCGGGATGGTCTTTCCAAGGATAAATAATCCAGAACGGTCCGAGCTGTCGGGGCGACAGGGGTTCGCCGTTCATCGACAGCGCCAGAATCACCGAATATTTCTCTAAATCCGCACGGGGAATGTTTATCAAGTAATCGTTGAAGCCCCGAGCCCAGAGCTGTTGGTTGATCGGCAATTTTAGAGTTGACAGCAGCTCTCTGAGCAACGGCCCGCGGAAGGTCACGACGCCCTCGGTCCAGGGGGTGTCGGTGACGACGGTGTGTTGAGGCTGCAAAGCCAGCCAGTCGGCGTCCACGTGGTGATGTGGGCCGCTTTTGGTCGCCGAATGGGCCGTGATCGTGAACAGTTCCAAACAGCCGTGGTCGGGATATTGGTTGGAATTATCCCCCGACCAAGGCAAGGGGGAATGAGCCAGCGCGACGGGGCCCGCTAGGAGGGGCAGCAGTAATAGCCAAGGACAATTCATGGTGGCTCACTCAGGAAGGGGCGTGGGGGTGGGCAATTTGGGACGGCGGCGTTCGTACAGGGCGAGCACCTTTTGTACATAAGCCTGGGTTTCTGGGTAAGGAGGGATGCCATTAAATCGAGTTACGGCGCCTTCACCGGCGTTATAGCCCGCCAATACGCGCTCCCAATCTCCATCAAATCGCCGATGCAACCACCGCAAATAGGCCATGCCGCCCCGCAGATTTTGCTCCATATCCCAGGGGTCGGTGACGCCAAAGCGCGTGGCCGTGTCGGGAATGAGCTGCATCAGTCCCTGGGCATTTTTGGGCGACAGGGCATCGGAGCGGAAATTGGATTCGACTTGAATTAACGCCAACACCAGGTGGGGATCGAGACCGTATCTCGGGGCTAACTCATTGACTTTGCGATGAATTTGCGCTGGAGCAACCGCTAGGACGGGGACCCGACGCAACCGGGATTGCGCGGTGATGGTGGGGCGCCGCCCAGGTAGGGGCGTCGTTGCGGCAGCTGCCGTTATGCAGTCGGTTTTGGTTTCAGCTTTGACGCCTTTGAGGGCGGCTAGGGCTTTGGCTGCGCGGGGTTCACCCCGACGGTCGGCCATGTGAAACCAGGTGGCCGCTTGGGTTGGTTGCCGTCGCGGGCCCTGCATGAGCCATTGCCCCATTTCGTATTGGGCCGGCCCATAGCCACGCAGCGCCGCAGTGCACAACAATTGCCACGCCCGCGCTTTGTCGGCAGCCACCTCCTGACCCACGCGATACCGCTTTGCCCAGGCGGTTTGGGTCGCCGGGTCGCTTTCAAGCAACAATGCCGACCAGGACGGCGGCGTGATTGCACTGGCGATGGCCACCGTTGACAGCGCCATGAACATCCACCAAATCGCACACAATATTTTCATTCATAACGCTCTATTGGGTTTATCGGCACAGTTAAAGGCATCGCGCCTTATCGCTCTCGCAATGTCCTCGCCGCGGGATTTTACCGCTTCAACTAGGAATCACGCCTCACTATGCAAACAGCGCTTGTCGTCGATGCGGTCTGTGATTTGCCGCCGGATTATTGCCGGAGCCAATCCCTATTCACGCTGCCTGTGACGTTGTTAACCGAGCAAGACCAGTTCGACGACACCCGCGAGCAGGATTTCACGCGGGTGTTTTACGAACAATTTCTCGAAGCCAGCGATATTCCCTTGGGGAGCGCGGCTTGGGATAGCCATCGCATCGGCGCGTGGCTCCTCCACCACTGCGTCACCCAAGCTGACCGCGTGGTCATGCTCACGGTCTCCCAGCGCTACAGCGAACTTTTCGCGAACGCTAAACAAGCGGCCCAAACGGTGCGCAGTAATTACCGCGAGATTCGCCAAGCCGCCGGTCTCAACACGCCGTTTCTCATCGAAGTGGTGGACAGCCAAACCCTATTTGCTGGCCAAGGGCTACTCGCCTTCGCCGCCAACCAACTCATCCAACAGTCCCGCCAGCTCGCCCAGGTCATCCGCCAGCTCGAAGAGCTTCGCCAGTACGTGGAAACTTTTTTATTGGTGGAAGACGTGCGGTTTTTGCAAGAACGGGCCCGTTCACGGGGCGAGATTGGCCTTAAAAGCGGCTGGGGCCTCATGGGGGGCCTATTTTCGAGCTATCCGGTGCAGCGCCTGTACCGCGAGGAGGTCGCCACCGCCTTCAAAACCAGCCGTTACGAAGAATCGCTGAACCAATTGCTCACCCAAGCGGCCCGCGCCATCGACAAGGGCCTGCGCATTCCCGCCATCACCGTGAGTTATGGCGGTGAATTGGTGGCGCTCGCGCAACACCCGCCCTTCGCCGCCCTCATGGAATACGCCAGCCAACGGCAAATCGCCCTGCTCGTGGCGCCCATGTCGGCCTGTGCGGGGATTTACGTCGGTCCGCGGGCCGTGTCCCTTGCCTATGCTGCTCGCTGAACGCTAACCATGACCTTTGAACTCGCATTACTCGCCATCGCCTGGCTGCTGTACGGCGCATTGCATTCATTCCTCGCCGCCGACGCCGTCAAACAAGCCGTGCAACGGCGATTTCCCGCCCTCATGCCCCGCTATCGCCTGCTCTACAACGGCCTCGCTACCCTGTTGCTGCTGCCGTTGTTGTTTTGGGGATACCGCAATGCCGACGGCGCGACGGCATTTTTCGGGCTGTACGGCCAAGGCGCGGCGCTGCTGTGGGCGATGGGGTGGATTTGGCCCACGCTGGGCGCCTACGACAGCCGCCAATTCCTCGGCCTGGGCCCCGTCGGCGAGGGCAACCTGGTGTTTTCGCCCGCCCATCGCTTTGTGCGCCACCCTTGGTACTGCGCATTTATTCCGTGGTTATGGCTTGGCCCCCTGGACGGCGCCGCCGTGGTGAGTAGCGCCGCGCTCACCCTGTATCTGTGGATCGGCACCGTGTTGGAAGAACAAAAATTGGTGCGGCGCTTTGGCGACGCTTATCGCGATTACCAGCGCCACGTGCCCATGCTGCTGCCCTGGCCGGTGCGCTTTTTAGCCAACGCGCCGTCCCCGCCCTAGCCACCGCCCCGAAAGTAATAACGCTCGAAGGGCAACAGCCAGTGGTCGAGCACCGCCGGATCGTCCGGCAGCACAAAGCGCAGCCACAGACGGGGCAACGTGATTTTGGCAAGGGTGTGTTGGCGGTCTTCGCCCAGTTCGATGGCGATGGAGCCGTACGGCGACGCGACCACCACGGTGGATGCTTGCAATTCCCAGGTTTGGCCATCGAGCGCGCGGGGCAAAATCCGCAAAAACTCCCGACGATCCAAGGCCATATCGCGCTCGACGAGCATCGCTAACCGCCGGCGACGGGCGGCCAAATCGCAATGGTGTCGTCCGGCTGGAGCGCGCGGGTGGCCCAATCTTCAGGGCTCACGTAATGGCCGTTCACCATCACCAAATGCACGAGTTTCCGGGGTAGATGGAATTGGCGGATCACGCTGTCGGCGGTGGCGTCGGCATCGGTGGTCACCACGCTGGCGTTGCGTTTGGCGTTGGGCGGCAGATAGCCCCCCAGGGTGGCGTAAAATTTCACCGTGATTTGCATGGTGTGGGTCTCAGAAAGGCGTGGACAGGATTCGACAATCAATCGATTTCACTGTCTGTAGCGCCAGGCATTTTTAGAGAAGCTCCCCATGCTCGAATGGCTCACTGTGGACTGTCCCTGGTGCGGCGAACGGTTTGATACTTCCGTCGATTGCTCTGCTGGCAGCCAGGAATATGTCGAAGACTGTCAAATCTGCTGCGCCCCCATCGTTTTTCGCACGGCGGTGGACTGGGATGGCCAACTCCTCGGCGTTACTACCGAAGCCGAAGGCCGTTAGGCTTTGGTTCCGTTTATTCGGTTGACGCGACCTCCTCATTCCATTTTTAGGTAACGCACCATGTGGGAAACCGTCATCGGTCTTGAAGTCCACACCCAACTCAGCACCCACACCAAAATCTTTTCTGGCGCCGCCACCGCGTACGGCGCCGAACCCAATGCCCAGGCCTGTCTCATCGACGCCGCACTTCCGGGAGTGTTGCCCGTCTTGAATCACCGCGCCGTCGAATACGCCATCCGCTTGGGGCTGGCGATCGGCGCGTCGCTGCACCCGCGTTCGGTGTTCGCCCGCAAAAATTATTTCTACCCCGACCTGCCCAAGGGCTATCAAATCAGCCAATACGACGCCCCCATCGTGTTTGATGGCCACCTCACCATCGACACGCCCACTGGCGAAAAAACCATCCACATCGTGCGCGCCCACCTGGAAGAGGACGCCGGCAAGTCGCTCCACGAACAGTTTTATGGGCAATCGGGCATCGACTTAAACCGTGCCGGCACGCCGCTGTTAGAAATCGTCACCGCCCCGGACTTTGCCAACGCCCGCGAGGCGGTGAGCTACCTCAAACAGCTCCACCAGCTCGTGCGCCACTTGGATATTTGCGATGGCAACCTCCAAGAAGGCTCGTTCCGCTGCGACGCCAACGTCTCGGTGCGGCGCCCCGACGAACCCTTGGGCACGCGCACCGAGATTAAAAACCTCAATTCCTTCCGCTTTGTGGAACAGGCGATTGACTACGAAGTCGCCCGCCAAATCGACCTCATCGAAGGCGGCGGGAGGGTGACCCAAGAAACGCGCCTGTTCGACGCTGACCGGGGCGAAACTCGGCCCATGCGTTCCAAAGAAGACGCCCACGATTACCGCTACTTCCCCGACCCGGATCTGTTGCCGGTGGTCATCACCGCCGACGACATCGCCCGCGTGCAGGCATCCATGCCCGAGTTGCCCCGCGCCAAAAAGGCCCGTTACCTGGCGGCCGGGCTGCGGGAAGACGACGTGGACATTTTGCTCGCCTCGGTGGGGCTGTGCCGCTACTTCGAGGCGCTCACCGCAGCGGTGGGCGGCGAAGAACGACTGTGTGCCAACTGGCTGTTGCAGGACTTGAGCGCGTTGTTAAACAAACGGGGCCTGGCCATCGACCACAGCCCCATGGGCGCCGACCGCCTGGCGGCGCTGCTCAAGCGGGTGTTGGACGGCACGCTGTCCGGCAAATTGGCGAAAACCCTGTTTGAAGAACTCGCCGACAGCGACGCCTCTGTGGATGCGCTGATTGCCGCGAAGGGCGTGCAGCAAATCGACGACGCCGCCGTGATTGACGCGTGGGTGGACGGGGTCATCGCCGCCTATCCCGACCAGGTGGCCCAATATCGGGCGGGCAAAGACAAGGTGTTTGGGTTCCTCGTGGGCCAGGTGATGAAGCAGGCCAAGGGCCAAGCCAATCCCCAGGCGCTAAACGACTGCCTCAAGCGCAAACTCGCCCCGTAATGGCCGCAGATCATTCATTAATTACCCAGGGGTCTTTCCATGTCGGCGTTTGCTGACCAAACGCTGTTGGTGACGACTGACGAACTCGACTGGTGTCGGCAATGCCCCCGTCTGCTGCGCTACCTGCGGGACGGCAAATTTGTCCCGCCCAAACCGACCGACTGGCAGCGGCTGCGGGCGGGGCTACTCGAAGAGCTGGTACACGACATCCACGGCATACCGCAAAAAGCCCATTTGTTTTCGTGGAATCAGGCGATTCAACAGGGGGGCGATGGGCTATCGCGCCAGCTCAATATCCTGTGGGAACGGGATTATTTACTGCCGTGGCTGCGGCGCGTAAGCACGAGTCGGTCGTTGCGCCAGATTCAAAACGACAGCCGTTTTGTGGAACGACTGGCCGATGCCTGGGCGAAATTTATTCGGCGGGCGGCAGGCCCCCATCCCAGCGACGACCTGGTGCTGCGCAATCTCTGTCCCGACCCGGAAGACGTGCTCCACGGGGATTATTTGGCGAAAAACGGCGCGCGGTTGACCGTGCGGGGCAGTTGGCCGGGCTTGCTGTGCGATTGGGAAAACGGCGAGGCCCTGTTGATCGACTTGGTGCCCACCCTCACCGACGACGAGGGCTTGTTTCAGCGGCTGTCGCTTTATAGCTGGTTAGTGGAACGCAGCTTGGGGCTGGCGACGCGCGCGCGCGTGCTGAGTCACGAAGGCGAAGACAGTCGCTATTCGGCGGCGGCATTGGCCACGGCGGCGGCCCAATTGCCAATTTTGTTTAACACCGCCGTGGGCACGCTCACCCAAACCCTGGTGTTGCCCCGACTCCACGAGCAGAGCCACTGCGCCCTATGTCCCCACCAAAGCCACTGCAATATCCACGACGACGACGCGCTTGCCGTGACCCAAGACGCGGAACAACTCGCCCTGCTGGCCCAATGGAACCAGGCATTACAACGCTTAAAGTTGCCCACCCAGGTGCTGCGGTGGCAGCGCGGTCCCAAGCTGTGGCAACTCAACCTGCGGCCGCGACGCGACCAAAATGTCACCCTGGAACAGCTGCTCGCCGCCGGCCCGACCCTCGCCGGACTACT
>DAIUCA010000025.1:0-20826 GCA_036846405.1 Candidatus Competibacteraceae bacterium | reverse complement strand
ATTTCCTTAACCCCATCCGCAAACGGCGACGCCCAGCGTCGCCGTTTTTTTGTGTTAATTATTGGGGAATATCCCACTGCCACAGTTACCCAATTACATGGATTCCCACGCGATTTACACCAAAACCGAGAAAGGGCAGGCGGAAATCAAAAGTCGCCAATACCGCCTGGCGCCGGATTTACGCCATGTGCTCATCATGATCGACGGTCGCCACAGCGTGGCCGAAAACCGCCTGCGTCTGAAAGGCTTTGGCGACTTGGACGCCGTGCTCACCACGCTTCTGGAACTGGGCTTTATCGAAATGACGGGGTCCGCCCAGGGCCATAGCCGCCGATTGGCGCCGCCCCCAGCCATCGCCGAGAAAAAGCAGCAGTTGAGCCAGCTGCTGTACGAGCTGCTCGGGCCCGCCGCGGATGACTGGCTCCTCAAAATCGAAGCCGCGCCCTCGCTCTTGGCACTGCACAAGGTGCTCGAGGAATGCACCAGCTATTTGGAGAAAAATACGCCCATCAAAAAGGCCCGCGCCTTCTGGCAACAAGCCGAAAAGGTATTGAACGACGAAAACCCGTCTTAAACCGCGCCACGAGCGATCCCACGCGCCATAAAAACCATTCGGGCCATCCCCAACCACCACCAAAGAGAGCGTTCACGCCATGCTTGTCAATCTATCCATGCGTCGTTATTGGCAGCGCAATCTCGCCATGACGGCGGTTTTACTGGGCATTTGGGGATTAGTGAGCTTTGGCTTGCCCTTTTTTGCCCCCGCCCTCAACCACTACGCCTTGGGCGCCTTTCCCCTGGGGTTTTACTTGATGGCTCAAGGGGTGCCCCTGGTCTATTTGGTCATCGTGTTGATCTACAACGCCTATCTCGACCATCTGGATCATCAATTCGGCGTTCATGAGGAAGACGACGCGTGAAATCGTCCTTCGTCGCCCAGCTCCCCCGCATCTACGCCCTGTACACCGGGGGCTTCATCGCCTTTGTGCTGCTCCTCGCGGTCGCCGAACAATTCGGGCTACCCGACCCGGTGATTGGCTGGATTTTTCTCGCCACCACCATCGGCCTGTACGGCGTCATCGGCGTATTGAGCCGCACTGGCAGCCTGCCCGACTATTACGTGGCGGGTCGCCAAGTGCCTGCGGTCTTTAACGGCATGGCCATCGGCGCCGATTGGATGTCCGCCGCCTCGTTTATTGGCCTCGCCGGCACCCTGTTCGCCTTTGGCTTCGATGGCCTCGCCTACATCACCGGCTGGACCGGCGGGTATGTGTTGGTGGCCCTGCTCATCGCGCCCTATCTGCGCAAATTCGGCCAATTCACCCTGCCGGACTTCCTCGGCGCCCGCTACGGCGGCCACACCGCCCGCGCCGTGGGGGTCATCGCCACCATCGCGGTCTCATTTACCTATGTGGTGGCCCAAATCGTCGGCGCCGGCATCATCGTGAGCCGTTTCCTCGGGTTGCCCTACGAGTTTGGCGTCGCCGTCGGCCTCATGGGCCTGCTGTTTTGCTCCCTCTTGGGCGGGATGCGCGCCGTCACTTGGACCCAAGTGGCCCAGTACATCATCCTCATCATTGCCTATGTGACCCCCCTGGTCTTCATGTCCTGGCAGCTCACCGGCTCGCCCTTTCCCCAATTGGCTTACGGCGAAGCCCTAACCCAAATCGCGGCCTTTGAAACCCAATTGGGGGTTACCGCGCCCTTTATCGCCCCCTTCCAACAGTTCGATGTGGCGAATTTCATCGCGTTGTCCCTCTGCTTGATGGTGGGCACCGCCGCGTTGCCCCACGTGCTCATGCGCTTCTACACCACCCCCAGCGTGCGCACCGCCCGCAGTTCCGCCGCCTGGGCGCTGTTTTTCATCCTGCTGCTGTATCTCTCGGCACCGGCCTACGCCGCCTTCGCCAAGCTCGCCATCTATCAACAGGTCATCGGGGTTCCCCTGGATGCCTTGCCCGAGTGGGTCGCGGCCTGGACCAACGTGGGTCTCGTCGCCGTGAACGACCTCAATCGCGACGGCATCCTGCAACTGGCCGAATTGACCCTCCATTCGGACGTCATCGTCCTCGCTACTCCGGAAATTGCCGGCCTGCCTTACGTGGTGGCCGGCCTGGTCGCTGCGGGCGGTCTTGCGGCGGCCCTGTCCACCGCCGACGGCATTTTGTTGACCATCTCCAACGCACTCTCCCACGACCTCTACTACAAAATCATCAATCCCAAGGCCTCAGCCCGCCGCCGCTTAGCCGTCGCGCGCGGGCTGTTGCTGGTGGTCGCCGTGGTGGCCGCCGCCATCGCCATGCAACGGCCCGCCGGCATTCTCGCCATCGTCGCCTGGGCCTTTTCCCTCGCCGCCGCGAGCTTTTTCCCGGCCCTGGTTCTGGGGATTTTCTGGAGCCGCGCCAACGGCCCCGGGGCCATCGCCGGCATGGTCGCGGGCTTTGGCGTGACGCTGTTTTATCTCGTCGCCGTCAATGTCTTTGCCATGCCCCTGTGGTTTGGCATCCAAGCGGTCGCCGCCGGGGTGTTTGGTATTCCCGTGGCGTTTTTGGTCACCGTGATCGGGAGTCTCCTCACGGCCCCACCCGACAACGCGACCCAAGCCCTCGTCCAAGACATTCGCTATCCCAACCTGGATCGCTTCGATCCCTAAGCGCCTCGCCTTTTCGCCCCCCACGCCTTGGCCCGTTTGCCGAGGCGTTTTTCTGTCGGGGGAATGGGCTACCGTTGGACGGTCTCCTCACTCAAGGCATACCCCATGTCCCTTCGTCCGGCGCTCCAACTGCTCCTACTGCTGCTGCTCCTCGGCGGCGCGGTGTATCTCGCCAACCGCCCCGCCCCGGTGGTGGCCACGGTCATGAGCGGCCCCACCATGGGCACCACCTACACGGTCAAGCTCCATCCCCTCGCGCCCACGGCGGTGCCCGCCCTTAAAACCCGCCTGGAAACGATTCTCCAGACGCGCATCATCGACACCCTCTCCACCTACCACGACCACTCGGTCATCAGTCGCTTCAACGCCAGCCAGAGCACCGACTGGCAACCCATTCCCCTGGAGGTGTACACGGTGCTCACCGCCGCCTTGGGCACCTGGATGCGCACCGACGGCGCCTTTGACGTGACCGTGGGGCCGTTGGTGGATGTGTGGGGCTTTGGGCGGCAATCCGGCCCGCCTCGCCGTCCCAGCGCCGAAGAACTCGCCGCTATCCGCGACTATGTGGGGAGCGACAAGTTGGAATTGCGGGCCGACGAACCCAATCAGCGCTTTGAATTGCGCAAACGGGACCCGCGGGTGCGCATCAACGTGTCCGCCATCGTGCCGGGCTATGCGGTGGATCTCCTCGCCGCCGAACTCGACGCCCAAGGCATCCCCAATTACCTCATCGACATTGGCGGCGAACTATTTGCCCGCGGCGTGAGCGATCGCGGCGGCCCCTGGCGGGTGGCCATTGAACAGCCCAAGGCCCTGGAACAGCGGGTGCAACAGCTCATCACCCTGCCCAGCGGCTACAGCGCGGCCACCTCCGGCAACTACCGCAACTACACCGAGATCGACGGCCAGCGGTACACCCACCTGATCGACCCGGCCACCGGCCAAGCCCTGCCCCCCGACGAACTGGCCTCGGTTACGGTCATCGCCACCGACGCCATGACCGCCGACGCCTTAAGCACTGGTCTCATGGTGCGGGGGCTTACCGCCGCGAAGGCCCTGGCCGAACAGCAATACGCTGCTGCGTTCTTTATCCATCGCGGGGAACGCAACGACTGGCGCACGAGCCACAGTCCCGCTTTCGCGCCATTTCTGGTGCCTTAACCGCTCGGGTTTTTCATGACGTCCACTGCCCTCGCCATCCGCGATCTCCACAAAACCTATCCCAACGGCTTCACCGCTTTGCACCGCGTCGACCTTACCGTCGAAGTCGGCGAGTTCTACGCCCTCCTCGGGCCCAACGGTGCGGGTAAATCCACCCTTATCAGCATCCTGTGTTCGCTCACCCACAAAACCCAGGGCCAAGTGCAGGTGTTCGGCGTTGACATCGACCAGGACTTCCCCCGAGCCAAGCGACAACTGGGCCTTGTCCCCCAGGAGTTCAACTTCAACCTGTTTGAAACCGTCCTCAACACGGTGATGAACCAGGCGGGGTTTTACGGGGTGCCTCGGCGCCTGGCCGCCACCCGCGCCGAGCAGTACCTCACCCAGCTTGGCCTGTGGGACAAGCGCCACGAACCCGCCCGCGCCCTGTCCGGCGGCATGAAACGGCGGTTGATGATCGCCCGCGCCCTGCTCCACGAACCGCCGTTGTTGATTCTCGACGAGCCCACCGCCGGCGTGGACATCGAATTGCGTCGCGGCATGTGGCAGTTCCTGCGGGACCTCAACGCCCAAGGCACCACCCTCATTCTCACCACCCATTATTTGGAGGAGGCCGAGAATCTCTGCCGACGGATTGCCATCATCGACCAGGGGCGGATCGTCGAAGACACCACCATGCGGGCGCTTCTGGATCAGCTGTCCGTAGAAACCTTCGTGTTGAATCTGCGGGAACCGCTCGCGACCGCCCCCAACCTGGGCAACTACCCGTGGCGACGGCTCGACGACACCACCTTCGAGGTGGACGTGGAAAAGCACGACGGCATGAACGGCCTATTTGCGGCGTTAAATGCCGCGAATATCCCCGTGGTGAGCCTGCGCAACAAAAGCAACCGCCTGGAAGAGCTGTTTTTGCAACGGGTCGCGGCGAACAGCACCCGTCCCACCCCCACCGAGGAGAAATCCGATGCCGTCCGTGGTTGAACGCGGCGACGCCGCCCTGGCCATGACCTCGTTTTGGGCGATTTTTAGCCGCGAAATCCGCCGATTCCTGCGCATTTGGGTACAAACCCTCGTGCCCCCCGCGGTCACCATGCTGTTGTACTTCGCCATTTTCGGCACGTTAATTGGCGAGCGGGTGGGCCTTATGGGCGGCATTCCCTATGTGCAGTACATCGCGCCGGGGCTCGTGATGATGGCGATCATCACCAACACCTACGCCAATGTGGTGGGGTCGTTTTTTAGCGCCAAATTCCAGCGGTACATCGAGGAATTGCTGGTATCGCCCACGCCCAACTGGGTGATTTTGAGTGGGTATGTGGGCGGCGGGATTGCGCGGGGCCTCATGGTGGGGGTCATCGTCACCGGTGTGGCCCATCTGTTCACGAAGTTGCCCATCCACCACCTGGGCATCACGCTCCTCACGGCCTTCCTCACGGCGCTGTTGTTTGCCTGCGCGGGCCTCATTAACGCCCTGTTTTCTCGCAGTTTCGACGACACCTCCATCGTGCCGACCTTCCTGCTCACGCCGCTGACCTACTTTGGCGGCGTGTTTTATTCCATCGAACTCCTGCCCGAACCCTGGCGAAGCCTGTCCTACCTGAACCCCATTTTGTACATGGTGAATGCCTTTCGGTACGGCATGTTGGGCCACAGCGATATTCCCGTGGGCCTGGCCCTGGTGTTCATCGCCGCCCTGGCAATCGCGCTTTTTCTGGTGGCGTGGGGCCTGCTCCACCGAGGCGTGGGTCTGCGCCAATAGCCCGTGGGCGGGTGCAAGACCCGCCCCTACCGATGAACCGTCTACCGGCGGGTGCAAGACCCGCCCCTACCAACAATCAGAGGACCCAATGAAAATTCTCGTGAGTAACGACGACGGCTATCAGGCCCCGGGCATCCACGCCCTATTCGCGGCGGTCACCGATCTGGGCCACGAGGGCTATTTGGTGGCCCCCGACCAGGACCGCAGCGGTGCGAGCCATTCGTTGAGTCTCAAACGCCCCCTGTATGTCACGCGTCACCCCAACGGCTTCCTCAGCGTCGAAGCCGGCACGCCCTCGGATTGCGTGCATTTGGCGCTCACCGGCCTGTTGGACGACCCCATGGACATGGTGGTGTCCGGCATCAATGCCGGTCCCAACATGGGGGACGACGTGCTGTATTCCGGCACCGTGGCGGCAGCGGTGGAAGGTCGCCATTTGGGCTTTCCCGCCATCGCGCTCTCCATGAACAGCCACCACCCCGCCCACTACGCCACGGGGGCCGCCGTGGCGCAGACCCTGCTGCGGGAACTCGCCCGCCATCCCCTGCCCGCCGACACCATCCTCAACGTGAACATTCCGGATGTGCCCTTAAGCGATCTCCAAGGCTATCGGGCCACGCGGCTCGGCAATCGCCACAGGGCCGAACCACTGGTGCCCTCTTACGATCCGCGCGGCCGACGGATTTATTGGATCGGGCCGGCCGGGGCGGCCCAAGATGCCGGCGAAGGCACGGATTTTCACGCGGTGGCGGCGGGCTATGTGTCGGTCACGCCGCTCCAAATCGACCTCACCCGCTATCCCCTACTGGACAACCTGGGTCAGTGGGTAAGCCAACTGCCCGTCGTGGCTTCATGACCCTTGGGGCGCCGATTGCCCCGTGAATTGCGGATTGACGTAAGTACGAAAGATGCTGTGGCTGTGGTTAACACAGCCCTGTTCATTGTTTGAGTTGAGGAGGAAAGCGCGAGATGAAACCCACGGATATTCGGCGTCGACCCCATCCCCGCCGCGGCATGACGTCCCTCAATCGCGTCATGTTGACGAGTTACCTCAAGGATATTGGTCAACACCCGCTGCTCACGGCGGCGGAGGAAGTGCATTACGCCCGCCTGGCGATTCAAGGGGATGACGCGGCTCGGCGGCGCATGATCGAAAGCAACCTGCGTCTGGTGGTGACCATCGCCCAACGGTATGTCCACCGGGGCTTGGATTTGGACGACCTCATCGAGGAAGGCAATTTGGGCTTGATGCACGCGGTGACCAAATTCGATCCCGAACGGGGCTTTCGCTTTTCCACCTATGCCACCTGGTGGATTCGGCAAACCATCGAGCGGGGCCTCATGAACCAGGGACGGGCCATTCGCCTACCCATCCACGTGGTGAAAGAGGTGAATCGGGTCTTAAAAGCGGCGGCGCGGTTGAGTCAACAGGGCCACGGCGAACCGACAGCCGCCCAGATTGCCGCCCAACTAGAGCTGTCGGTGGCCGAAGTAGCGCGGCTTTTGCGCTTGAGCGAACGCACCCTGTCGTTGGAAACCACCAGCGATGATGACGAGGAATGGTCGCTGTTAGATCAGTTGCCCGACGATCCCCAAAGCGACCCGGCGGCGGCGCTGGCTTGGCTCGAGCTGCACCACAAATTGCGCCATTGGCTGGCCCATCTCCCCACTAAACAGCGGTGCATTCTCGAACAGCGGTATGCGTTGGTGGGCGACGCGCCGCTCACATTGGAAGCTGTGGGGGCGCAATTGGGCATCACGCGGGAGCGGGTGCGCCAAATCCAACTCGACGCCCTGGGACAGCTGCGTCGCCTGTTGGAAAAGGACGGCGTGAACGCCGAGCTGTTGGATTAAGTCGCGGCGGGATCCGTGAGCACCGACACCCCGGCGGCGGCCAGCAATTGGGTTAACAAGATCAACGGTAAGCCCACCAGGGCGTTGGGGTCGTCGCCCTCCAGGCGCGCAAATAGTGCAATCCCTAAGCCCTCGGATTTGAAACTGCCGGCGGCGTTGTAGGGCTGTTCGCGCCGCAAATAGCTGTCGATTTCGGCGGCGGTGAGCGACCGAAAATGCACCGTAAAGGGCACCACCCCCGCGTGAATCGCGCCGGTGGCGGTATCCAGCACACAAAGCCCGGTGAAGAACTGCACAGCGCGACCCGAACAGGCCGTGAGCTGGGCGACCGCGCGGTCGTGATTGCCGGGCTTGCCCAAAATCTGGTCGTCGATCACGGCCACCTGATCGGAGCCGATGACCAGGGCGTCGGCGTATTGCGCCCCCACGGCGGCGGCCTTTTCCCGCGCCAAGCGGGCGACGAGCGCCATCGCGGTTTCGTCGGGTTGGGGCTGTTCGTCGATGTGGGGGGCATGCACCGCGAAGGGCAGCCCCAATTTCAATAACAATTGCCGTCGAAAGGGCGACATGGACCCCAATACCAAACGGCGACCGTTGGCGAGGGGCGGTACAGCATCGAAAGCCGACATGGAATGGATCACCACCGAGAAAAGGCGGCGTTCTAGCGGATTTTGCGACGAGATTCCTTACTTTTGACACGTTACCGGGTGGCCCCTATGATCCGCCGCCTTTCGCGCTGCCCCCCGAACACGCCATGGTTCTCCCCGCCCTTGTCACCGATGTTGCCTCGCTCGCCGACACGGCAGCGCCCTTGACTGGCGAGGTCGCGTTGGCGTCGTTGCCACGGGTGGTGGATCAGCTCATGGCGGCCACAGGCACGGTGGCGGTGGCGACGCGCTGGCAATGGGACGCGCGCCGACGGCCTTGGCTCGTAGGCCAGCTCACCACCCAGGTGACCCTGCGCTGCGAACGCTGTCTCGAACCGCTGATTTTGCCGCTGGACGTGGCGATTTCTCTGGTGCTGGTGCGCAGCGACGCCGAGGCCGACCGTCTGGATGAGTCGCTCGAACCCTGGCTGTGGCAGGGCCCAGACTTTCCCGTGTGGGATTGGGTGGAAGAAGAAATTCTGTTGGCGTTGCCGCTGGTGCCGACCCACGACGCGCCCTGTGCCGTGGCGGGCTATTTGCCGCCACCGACACCGATGGTTGAAAAACCGAACCCCTTCGCCGTGCTCGCGAAGCGCAAAAATTCACCCCCTGGGGGCTGATTTCACGGGCGTTTCCCTCGGGGGAATCGCCCATTCATTTAATTAAGGAGTGTTCTGATGGCTGTTCAGCAAAATCGCAAAACCCGTTCCAAACGCGGCATGCACCGTTCCCACGACGCGTTAACCGCGCCGCTGTTATCGACGGACAAAACCACCGGCGAAACCCACCGTCGGCACCATGTCTCGGCGAGCGGGTACTACCGCGGTCGCCAAGTGATTGTCCCGAAAGCCCCTGCCGATGACGGACAGGACAGCGAAGAATAGTTTTACGGCGGGTTGACGACGCCCCGATGACACATTCAGCGCCTACCCTGGCGGTCGACGCGATGGGCGGCGACCACGGCCCTGCCGTCACGGTGGCGGCCACCGTCGCCGTCGCCCAAGCGCGGCCCCAATGGCAGTTTCAGTTAGTAGGCCAAGCCGCCGTGTTGCAAGCGCAGCTCGACAGCCTGTCCCTGTCGCCGACGATGCGGGCGCGCCTAGCGATTCACGACGCCGCCGACATCGTGGCGATGGACGAGTCGCCGGTGACCGCCATGCGCCGGCGCCAAACCTCCCTACGGGTGGCACTCGACCTGGTGAAGCAAGGCACGGCCCATGGACTGGTGAGCGCCGGCAACACCGGGGCGCTGATGGCCGTGGCGCGGGCGGTGCTGAAAACCTTGGCGCAGATCGACCGCCCGGCCATTTGCACCGCGATTCCCAGCGTGACCCAAGGGCAGATTTACATGCTCGATTTGGGCGCCAATGTGGACTGCAAGGCGGAACACCTGCGGCAATTCGCCTTCATGGGGACGGCGCTGGCCGAAACCGTCGGCGGTATCGAGCGACCGCGGGTGGCGCTGTTGAACATCGGCACCGAAGACATTAAAGGCAATGAACAGGTGAAATTGGCGCACCAGGCCCTCCAACAGACCCGCGATCAGGTGAATTACGTGGGGTTTGTGGAAGGCGATGGCGTGTATTTCGACCCGGTAGACGTGGTGGTCTGCGATGGCTTTGTGGGTAATATCGCCCTCAAAACCAGCGAAGGCGTCGCCAAATTGATGCGCCATTTCCTAAAACAGTCGTTCCAACAAAATGCGCTGACCCAACTTGCCGGTCTGGTGGCCTATCCGGCGTTGCAATCGCTCAAACGGCGCATCGACCACCGGCGCTACAACGGCGCGTTTTTGTTGGGGCTCAACGGCCTGGTGGTAAAAAGCCATGGCAGCGCCGACGCCATTTCCTTTGCCCATGCGCTCACCGTGGCTGGGCAAGCGGTGGAAGGCCAATTGATGGCGCGGCTGCGGCGGCGCCTGGCGGTGACGGTGACCGCACCTTCCCTCCAGGAGCCGTAGCCCCATGGCCTTGCGCTTTTCGCGATTACAGGGCACGGGAAGCTATCTCCCGGCCCGCGTGGTCACGAACCACCAGTTGGCCGAATCCCTCGACACGAGCCACGAGTGGATTTTCGAGCGCACCGGCATCGTGCAACGCCATGTGGCCGCCGACCACGAAACCACCGCCGATTTGGCCGAACAGGCCGCCCGCCACGCGCTTGAAGCCGCCGGCGGCGGCGCCGTAGACCTCATTATCGTGGCGACCACCACGCCGGATCACATTTTCCCCAGCGTGGCCACCCAACTGCAGGCGCGGTTAGGCCAGGTGGGCGGCGCCGCCTTCGACGTGCAGGCCGTGTGCAGCGGCTTCATTTACGCGCTCACCATCGCCGACCAATTCATCCGCAGCGGCATGAGCCAGCGGGCGTTGGTGGTGGGGGCGGAAACCTTTTCGCGGATTCTCGATTGGCAAGACCGCGGCACCTGCGTGTTGTTTGGCGATGGCGCCGGTGCGGTGGTGCTCGAGGTGGCGACGACCCCCGGGATTGAGTCGTGTCATCTCCACGCGGATGGTCGTCACAAAGAACTGTTGTGGGTGCCCGCCGGCCCGGGACAGCCCCCGGGGCCATCGCCCTTCGTGGCCATGCGCGGGGCGGAGGTGTTTCGGGTGGCGGTGAACGCGCTAGGCAACCTGGTGGACGAGGTCCTCGGCGCGAACCAGCTCACGGCGGCGGACATCGACTGGCTTGTGCCCCACCAGGCAAACGCCCGCATTCTCCAAGCGATTGCCAAAAAGCTCGGTTTACCGTCGGACAAGGTGCTCAACACCATTGCCTACCACGCGAATACCTCGGCGGCATCGGTGCCCCTGGCCCTCGACCAGGGCATCCGCGATGGCCGCATCCAACGGGGCCAACGGCTGCTGTTGGAAGCCTTTGGCGGCGGGGTTACCTGGGGCGCGTGCCTGGTGCGCTACTAACCCTTCCTCTTGAACGCCTTCCTGTGACGACTGCGATGCAACCCCTGTCTTTTGAATTAACCGGCGAACGTGCCCTCATCACCGGCGCCAGCCGCGGCATTGGTGCGGCCATTGCGATCACCCTCGCTCAGGCCGGCGCCACCGTCCTCGGCACGGCCACGTCCGCCGCCGGCGCCGACGCGATTACCGCGCAACTCGCCCCCTTTGGCGGCCAGGGCCTGGTGTTGGATGTGACCGACAACGCCCAAATAGACGCGCTTCCCGCGACCCTCAAACCCTGGGGCGTGCCCACGATTCTGGTGAACAACGCCGGCATCACCCGCGACAACCTGGTGATGCGGATGAAAGACGACGATTGGGACGCGGTGATTGCCGCGAATCTCACCGGGGTGTTTCGCGTCACCAAAGCTGTGCTGCGGGACATGCTCAAGCAGAAGCGGGGCGCGATTATCAACGTGGGTTCCGTGGTGGGCACCATCGGCAACGCCGGTCAAACCAACTACGCCGCCGCCAAGGCCGGGCTGTTGGGGTTTACCAAATCCCTGGCGCGGGAAGTGGCGAGTCGCGGCATCACGGTGAACGCGATCGCGCCCGGCTTCATCGAGACCGACATGACCGCCCGCCTGGAGCCCGAGCAGCAACAAACGCTGCTGCGGCAAGTGCCCTTGGGCCGCATGGGCAGCGTGTGGGAGGTGGCCGCGTTGGTGCAGTTTTTAGCCTCACCGGCGGCGCGTTATCTTACCGGCGAGACCCTCCACATTAACGGCGGCTTGGCCATGGCTTAAGGTCGTGCTGCTGTACTTTTTGTTTTCCCTTCCCACTGACTCTTTCCCACGAGACCCTCCCCATGAGCAACATTGAAGAGCGCGTTAAGCGAATCATCGTCGAACAACTCGGCGTTAAAGAAGAACAGGTGACTTTAGAAGCCTCGTTCATCAACGATCTGGGCGCCGACTCCCTCGACACGGTGGAATTGGTCATGGCCCTCGAAGACGAGTTTAGCTGTGAGATTCCCGACGCCGATGCGGAAACCATTACCTCCGTGCAACAGGCCATCGACTATGTGAAGAACCACACGCCGGATTAAGCCGCGCCGGCCGTCGAATTTTAGCCCCGGCGGGAATGGCCCCATTCCCGCCGCTTTTTTGTCCGCCAGCAGTGAGGAATAACCACATGAGAACGCGACGGGTCGTCGTAACCGGTTTGGGATTGATTTCGCCCGTAGGTAACACCGTCGAGGGGGCGTGGCAGGCCATTTTGGCCGGCGACAGCGGCGTCGGGCCGATTACCCATTTCGACGCCAGCGCCTTTCCCGTGCGCTTTGCGGCCTGTGTGAAGGATTTCCGCGCCGCCGATTACATCAGCCCCAAGGAAGTGAAGAAAATGGATCCGTTCATCCATTACGGCTTGGCCGCGTCCCTCGAAGCGATTCGCGATGCCCAACTCAGCGCCGACGCCGTCGATCCCACCCGCGTGGGCATTTTGGTCGGCGCCGGCATTGGCGGCTTGCCCGGCATCGAGGAGGGCTATGAGGCCTATCTCAAGGGCGGGCCGCGAAAAATCACGCCGTTTTTCGTGCCCCGCAGCCTGGTGAACATGATTTCGGGCCATCTTTCCATCATGACCGGCTTTACCGGCCCCAATTTGGCCATCGCCACCGCCTGCACCACGGCCACCCATTCCTTGGGCGTCGCCGCCCGCCTCATCGCCCACGGGGACGCGGATTACATGGTGGCCGGCGGCGCAGAAATGGCCACGACCTACAGCGGCTTGGGGGGCTTTGCCTCGGCCAAGGCCCTGTCCACCCGCAACGACAACCCCACCGAGGCCAGCCGCCCTTGGGATAAAGACCGGGACGGCTTTGTGCTCGGCGAAGGCGCGGGGGTGTTGGTGCTCGAAGAATACGAAGCCGCGAAGAGCCGCGATGCGCGGATTTATGCCGAGTTGTTGGGCTTTGGCATGAGCGGCGACGCCTACCACATGACCTCGCCGGACGATCAGGGCACCGGCGCTCAACGGTGTATGCAGGCGGCCCTGCGGGATGCGGGGTTGAATCCCGACCAGGTGGATTACGTCAACGCCCATGCCACCAGCACCCCAGCGGGGGATGTGGCCGAATGTCGGGCCATCAAAGCGGTATTTGGCGACCACGCCTACCGCATGCCGGTGAGTTCGACCAAAGGCGCCACCGGTCATCTGTTGGGCGCCGCCGGCGGCATCGAGGCGATTTTCGCCATTTTGGCCCTGCGCGACGGCGTCGTCCCGCCCACCCGCAATCTCCACCAGCCCGACGAGGGCTGCGACCTGAACTTCGTGCCCCACAGCCCCCAAAGCCATGCGCTCCAGGTGGTGTTGTCCAACTCTTTTGGCTTTGGCGGCACGAATGGCTCGGTCATTTTCCGTCGGCTGTAATCGCTGCTGTCGCCCATGACCGTTACCCCTCCTCAATCCCCCCGTCGCCTTTGGCGGCGACTGCTGGTGGGCACGGTGCTGCTGGGCCTGTTACTGACGGCGGCGGTGGTCGGTGGCCGTTACGCGGCCCACCAGGCACTCATCCAACCGCTCCTAGTCGCCGACGACCCGCCGTTGCTCGCGTTGCGCCGCGGTCAACGGGCCGAAGACCTGCTCATGGCCCTGGTGGAACGGCAGCACATTGCCCCGTGGCAGGCGTTTTTCGCGGGCATCGCCCTGCGGTGGACCGGCCAAGCGCGGCGCCTGCGGCCGGGCGACTACGCGGTGACCGCCGAACTCACCCTGGGCCAACTTCTCGCCCGTGTTGCGGCGGGGGAGGTGGCCCAGGCGCGTTTCACCGTAGTGGAGGGCTGGCGGTTTTTGCAGTTTCGCCAACAGCTCGAGGGCCATCCTTTGGTGGTCGCCACCTTCGCCGGCCAACCCGACACCGCCATCATGGCCGCCTTGGGCCATCCCACCCTGCCAGCCGAGGGGCGATTCATGCCACTCACCTACACCGTGAAGCCCCGCACCCCCGATCTGGTGATTTATCGCCAGGCGTTTGACGCTATGACCCAGCGTCTAGAACGCATTTGGGCCACGCGCCAAGCCGATGTGCCGCTGAAATCCGCCGATGAGCTGCTGGTGCTGGCGTCGATGATCGAAAAGGAAGCGGGGCCAAGGGACGATTTCGGCGACATCGCGGGGGTTTTCGTGCGGCGGCTGCAAAAAAACATGCGCTTGCAGAGCGATCCCACGGTGATTTACGGCCGCGATGCCGCGCGCCAGGGCGATTTAACCCGCACCGATCTGCGCACCGACACGCCGTTCAACACCTACACCCGCTCGGGCCTGCCGCCCACGCCGATTGCGCTGCCCAGCGAGCGGGCGCTGCGGGCGGCGGCGCACCCCAACCCGGGCACGGCGCTGTATTTCGTGGCCGACGGCCAGGGAGGCCATGTGTTTTCGGACACCTTGGAAGCCCACAACCGCGCCGTGGCGGCCTATCGCGATTGGCAACGCCGCCAGGGACTGCGCTAAACCGCGCGGCGGCGCCCAAATGAACGATCGCCGTACAGACGCCTTCCCCAAGGCAACGCACAATGGAACGGTCAACGGCCCCAAGTGCCGTGGCGCGGGGCAAGGGCCGTCAACAGGCCATGCGCATAAGTTTGGTTAATCGCGTGCTGGAGCGTCTTCATGTCGGTGTTTTCTCCCTCTGACCTGGCGGAGTTTTATCAAACCCCCCTGGGCCAACAGCTATACGCCCAAGAACAAACCCTGTTGCAACAGCTCGTGGCCGATTGGGTGGGCTATGACCTGGTGGTGCTGGGACAACCGGTCGCCCCACTCACCTGCGCCATTCGCCGTCAATGGCATCTCGCGTCGTTTCCCACGCCCGCGGCCCACGCGCAGTACGACGGGGTGCAATTGCCCCTCGCCACGGACAGCGTGGATGCGGTGATTTTGCGCCATGAATTGGCCTTTTCCCCCGACGGCGACGCCCTGTTGGAGGACATTGCCCGCGTGCTCATTCCCGAGGGCAGGGTGATCGTCTTGGGAATGAATCCCCTGGCGCCAGGCCAGCTCGGCGGCCCGTGGACCAGCGCGGGCCTCACCCAACAGCGCCTCGCCCAAGCGATGTTGCGCCCCACCCACTGTGCATTTGTAGGCAATGGCCTGTTGCAAACCCACCGTTGGCGGCGGCAATGGGCTGCCGTGGCCACCCGCTACGCGCCCTGGTTGCAGCGCAGTTACGCCGTGGTGGCGGTAAAACGGGTCATACGGTTGACGCTGATTCGGCCTCGCTGGTCCATGCAGCCCGTGGGATTGGGGGTCGCCGTGCCCTCGCGGCGCTTGGGCGTGTGGCGGCAAGGCGAATTACCCGCGCCGTGGGGCGATGACTGGCCCCACCGACGGGATGCGGCTTAACGACGCCACATTTTGTCGGGATTCAGGGTGTAGCTCCAGGGCAGATTGGCGTTTTTCCAGCCGTTGACGAGCCGCCAGGACTTGCGTTCGCCGGTCTTAATGGTGTCGCCCTCAAAGCCGTCCACCACCACATACACCTGGGTAAATCCTTGGTTTTCCAGCATTTTGGCGCTCGGTGCGCCCCGCTCGCCCCCCGACCGACACATCAGTACAACGGGTGCAGTTTTATCCAAGCCCTTGGCGGTCAATGCGGCCTCGATGCCCGCCGCAAACTCGGGATTTACCTCCATGGCAAACACATTTTTCTCGGCGTTCCACTGCGACCGGTTGTGCATGAGGTACGGCACGTTGACATCCACCACATCGGTAAACCCGGTGAACATGATTTCGATGGGGTCGCGCACATCCACCAACAGGGTTTGGGCCCCCTGAGCCCCGGTCTTCATGGCAAACGCCTCCTGAGAATCCACATAAAGCCCCCAGGAGGTCTGCTTTTTCGGATCGCTGGGCGCTTCGGCCGCACCAATCGCCGCTGCAAACGACACCACCGTCACTAACATGGCGGTTTGTAACCAGTTCTTCATTTTTTCGCCCTCGGCGAGGTTATAGGTAGTTTGTACAGTTCGGTTTTATATCGCTTAGTGCTATTTTGAAATCGTGTTTTGTACTATCAACGCCTTTTCCCATCCCATTGAGGTTTATTACATGAATGCCCTTCATCAATTCGCTTTCGCTGTCGGCGCCGCCACGACCCTCGCGTTCAGTCAACCGGTGTTCGCGGAAGACGCCGCCCCTGCCCCGCAAAAAGTGATGGTCACCCTGAGCAGTGGCGATCCCCAAGCCCAGGCGATGGCGCTCGTGTTGTCCACGCAAATGCGCGCCAAAAACGCCGATGTGCGCCTGTTGCTCTGCGGCGAAGCGGGCAATGTGGCTTTGCAAGGCCATCCGCCGGTGATGCTCAAGCCCCGAGACATGACGCCCCAAGGGCTGTTGCAGAACCTCATCAGTAAAGGCGCCACGGTGCAGGTCTGCGCGATCTTCCTGCCCAACGCCGGTAAAACCGCCGAGGCGCTCATCGAGGGCGTGACCGCAGCCCAGCCGCCAGACATTGCGGGTTACCTGCTGCAACCCGACGTGCGCACCTTCGGTTTCTAATCGTTCCCCGTTCAGGCGACGCGGGCCGATGGCTCGCGTTTTTTTTGGGTTAATCCAGAGCGCGGGCGTTGAGATAGGCCCGCTCCGACACGTCGTGCCAGGCCACCGCCTGTTGGCGGAACGCCACGAAGGACTCGTACACCTGCTTGCTCAACGCATCTTTTTCGGCGATTTCCGCCACCACTTCGTCCGACAGCCGCCGCAGGGTCTTCAACGCATCCGTCGGCAGGGGCCGCAGCTGCACCGCGTGCTGGTTTACGAGGGTGTCGAGGGCGCGGTTATTTTGGGCCGTCAAATCCGACAACATGTCCAGCGTGGCCGCCTGGGCGGCGTATCGCACGATGGCCTGTAAATCCTTGGGCAGCTGGTCAAACGCCGCCTTGTTCACAAAGGTTTCGAGGGTCGTGCCCGGCTCGTGCCATCCCGGGTAATAGTAAAATTTCGCCGCCTTGTGCAGGCCAAAGGCCAAGTCGTTGTAGGGCCCCACCCATTCGGTGGCGTCGATGGTGCCGCTTTGCAGCGCTTGGAAAATCTCGCCGCCCGCCAGCAGCACGGGGGTGCCCCCCGCCCGCTTCAGCACCTCGCCCCCCAAACCGGGAATCCGCATTTTCAGCCCCTTGAGGTCGTCCACCGTGTTGATTTCCTTGCGAAACCAACCGGCCATCTGCACGCCGGTATTCCCCGCCGACATCCCCAACAGGCCAAAGGCGCTGTACACCTCGTCCCACAGGGCCTGTGCCCCCCCGTGATAAAGCCACGCGTTCATTTCCTGACCGGTCAACCCAAAGGGCACCGCCGCGAAAAACTGCGCCGCTTCCGACTTGCCTTTCCAGTAATACGAGGCCCCATGGCCCATTTCCGCCGTACCCTTTTGCACCGCGTCGAAGGATTCCAAGGCCGGTACGAGTTCCCCCGCGCCAAACACCCGCACTTCCAGGCGACCGCCGCTCATCTCGGTGATGATTTTGGCGAGATATTCCGCCCCGGTGCCGAGACCGGGGAAATTTTTGGGCCAGGTGGTCACCATTTTCCAGCGGATTTTTCCCTGGGCGATGGCCGGGGCCGCCGTGAGCGCGGCGCCAACCGTAGAGGCAGTCAAGAAATCGCGACGTTGCATGGGGGTATTTCCTCCAAAGGGTGGTCAGAAGGCGGGCATTTGCACCGCAAAACGGCACCTAAATGGTGCGGCTCCTTTAGTGGAACCTTGCGATTGTTAGTTTGCTTCCCTGCGGCTTTACCTGAGGACGCCCCGTGAAATACCGCGACCTGCGCGACTTTATCGAGCTGTTACGCGCCAAACGGCAGCTCAAAACCATCGACATGCCCATTAGCCCGATGTTGGAAATGACGGAAATCGCCGACCGCACCCTGCGCCAACAAGGCCCTGCCCTGCTGTTCACCCGTCCCACCGGCCATCAGATGCCGGTGCTGGCCAACCTCTTTGGCACCCCCGAGCGCGTGGCCTTGGGCATGGGCGAAGACTCGGTCAGCGCCTTGCGGGAGGTGGGTAAGCTCCTGGCATTCCTAAAGGAACCCGATCCGCCGAAGGGCCTAAAAGACGCTTGGGAAAAGCTGCCGATTTTTAAGAAGGTGCTGGACATGGCGCCTAAGGTGATTTCGCGGCCCCCCTGCCAAGAGATCGTTTACGAGGGGGACGCGGTGGATTTGTCCCAATTGCCCATCCAAACCTGTTGGCCGGGCGACGCGGGCCCGCTCATCACCTGGGGCCTGGTCATCACCAAGGGCCCCCACAAGGCGCGGCAGAACCTGGGGATTTATCGCCAACAGGTCATCGGCAAAAACCGCGTGATCATGCGGTGGCTGGCCCACCGGGGCGGGGCCCTCGACTTTCTGGAATGGCAGCGGCAACACGGCAACGCGCCGTTTCCCGTGGCGGTGGCGATTGGCGCGGACCCGGCGACGACCCTGGGGGCAGTCACCCCGGTGCCGGATAGCCTGTCGGAATACGCCTTCGCCGGGCTGTTGCGGGGCGGGCGCACAGAGCTGGCCAAATGCCTGTCCTGCGAGCTTCAAGTGCCCGCCTTCGCGGAAATCATTCTGGAAGGCTACTTGACGGCGGGAGACGTGGCGCCGGAAGGGCCGTTTGGCGACCACACGGGCTATTACAACGAAGTGGGCGACTTTCCGGTGTTTACGATTACCCACATCACCCAGCGCAAAAACGCCATTTACCACAGCACCTACACCGGCAAACCGCCGGATGAGCCGGCCATTTTGGGCGTCGCGCTCAACGAGGTGTTTGTGCCGATTCTGCAAAAGCAATTTCCCGAAATCACCGACTTTTATCTGCCGCCGGAAGGCTGTTCCTACCGTCTGGCGGTGATTTCCCTGCGCAAACAGTATCCCGGCCATGCCAAGCGGGTGATGTTTGGCATTTGGTCGTTTCTGCGCCAGTTCATGTACACCAAGTTCGTCATCGTGACGGACGACGACGTGAACATTCGGGACTGGAAAGAGGTGATTTGGGCGCTCACCACCCGTCTGGATCCCATACGCGATTGCACCCTCATCGACCACACACCCATCGATTACCTGGATTTTGCCTCGCCCGTGTCCGGGCTTGGCTCCAAAATCGGCTTTGACGCGACCAACAAATGGCCAGGTGAAACCCAGCGGGAATGGGGTCGCCCCATTCAAATGACGGCGGCGGTGAAACAGAAAATCGACGGACTATGGGGGGAATTGGGGCTGTAGCGCGGCCCCGAGCCGCCTTCAGACACCCCCATGGCGGGTGTCGATTTGTGGGAAGGGCGACAGGGATTTGTGCCCTATCCGACGCGCAATGCGCAGTGGAACAGCGCGTGCCAACGCCAGTGGTAGCGGCTGGCATTGGGGTTGCGGCGGGTGCGGCCCCACTTCAGAGGATTCGTCATGACCGACCACTCGACCGACCGTTATGTGAGCTTTAAGGGCATCGACTGCGAGGGCAACGCCCGCCGTCTCATGGCCCACATCGACCGTCATCTCGCCATTACCGGCCACAGCAACGCCTTCTGGGACTACTTCTGCAAGAAACGCACGGATAACGGCCCCGATGATTTATTTCTGATCCACAGCCACATCAACCAGATCGAAGAACTCTTTACCGCCTGGAAAGATACCGAGGCCCTCGCCCTGCTCCAGCAGCTCGAAGAGGAATGCTGCTAACCGGCTTGGCTCATCCTCACCCGGCGCTGCTGGGTTGGCGCACGACGGCAACGCGATCGCCGCGCGGCGCCGGGCTTAGGCGGGGGTGAGCCGACTCAACGCGATTTTCAGACTCACCGCCATGCGATTAATCGACCGCGCCAACACGCCCACCTCGTCGTTCCGTCCGCGGGCATAGGCGATTTCGGTGTCGATTTTGCCCAAGCTAATCTGGTTGGCGGCTTCGGCTAACTCTTCCAAGGGACGAATCAGACGGCGGGCAAGCAGATAGGCCACCAGCAAAGCAAAGGGCGCCACCGTCAACATCAACCACACCACGTTAATCCCGACGCTGCGGTTGAAGTTCTGCAAATAGGCCATGACTTCGGTTTGCTGCTGACTCGAAACCACCCGAAGACCGCCGACGGCGTTATGGCTTTGGCTCAACAAAGCCGTTTCTGCGGCCACCGCAGGTGCTGCGTTGGGTGCGCTAAAGACCAACCGATTGGCGCTGTCGAACACCTGGATCACGCCGGTTTCGCCCAGGATTTCAGCGGTGGCGAGGGCGATAAACGGGGTGGTTGGGAAACACTGCGGGGCCTCTGATTCATTGCCGCTGGATGTCAAACAGAGCTGCCCGTCGTTCTGAGGGTCTTTGCGTGCTGCCACATTCCCGCTGAGATTCAGATCATTTTGTTGGACTTGAACCCATTACGACAGCTGCAAGGCGACCAATTTGGCGCTCTTCGCCAGCTTATCGTTGGCATTGCTGACGAGCTGTTCCCTAAGCGGTTTATCGTTGAACACCAACTCGCCGCTCAGGGAAAGCGGCAACAGAATGGCGATAAATACCGTCAACATAATTTGGTGAAACAACCGTAGTCCCTGGGCTTTGAGTTTCGGGTCGGTCTGAATGGCGTTATCTGACATGTTTGATTCCTAAAACGCATGGGGGAGGGAACGACGACGAGGTGTCCCGTGAGTTTTTAGTTAAACCCGCAAGGGGACTGGAAATTTCATCCAGCGCCCGTGAGTGCGGGCGACGACAGGGCGAGTTCCCAAAGATTAGAGTCGCGGCTCACCCGACGATTAGAGCGCCAGCGATGTACCCCAAAATCCAGATATTCCTTACCGCAATTGCCGTCA
>DAIUCA010000024.1:0-21023 GCA_036846405.1 Candidatus Competibacteraceae bacterium | reverse complement strand
GTCTGACCCACGCCAATTCCTCCTTCATGGCCTTAATGTGGGACTGTTCTGACCGCTGCTCCTGTTCCAACCGTTTTCCCTTCTGTTCCAACCAAGAGCTGTAATTTCCTTCCCACGGGATGCCGCGCCCGCGATCCAATTCCAGAATCCAGCCAGCCACATTGTCCAAAAAGTAGCGATCGTGGGTCACCGCGACCACGGTACCGGGATATTCCTGCAAAAACCGCTCAAGCCAGGCGACGGATTCGGCATCCAAATGGTTGGTGGGCTCGTCGAGGAGCAGCATGTCGGGTTTGGACAAAAGTAAGGTACACAAGGCGACACGGCGTTTTTCCCCACCGGACAGCTGACTTACGTCCGCATCCCAGGGCGGTAAGCGCAGGGCGTCGGCCGCGACTTCCAAGGTGCGATCGAGGTTTTGGCCGTCGCTCGTCTGTAAAAACGCCTCCAATTCCTCCTGTTCCTTCGCCAGCGCGTCAAAATCCGCATTTTCCTCCGCGTAAGCCGCGTACACCTCGTCCAACCGCGCCAACGCATTCTTTACGGGGGCAACGGCCTTTTCCACATTACCCCGCACGTCGAGGGTCTCATCGAGCTGGGGTTCTTGGGAGAGATAGCCGATTTTAATGCCGGGCTGGGGCCGCGCTTCGCCGACGATGTCTAAATCCACCCCCGCCATGATGCGTAGCAAGGTAGATTTTCCCGACCCGTTCAATCCCAACACGCCGATTTTGGCGCCGGGAAAAAATGATAGGGAAATGTCCTTCAAAATCTCCCGCTTGGGCGGCACAACTTTGGCGACCTTGTGCATGGTGTAGATGTATTGCGCCATAAAAACCTCTTCAAAATGAACCCGCGAGTGTAACCCGCTCACAGAACGCTTTAGCCACCGAATTGTTAATGGCATCATCAATTTTGCAGAAAAAAACCGTTTTTTGCCGAGCGGTACCAAAATCACCAAAAGAGGGCTCACCATGGCTAGTCGAGTAGTCGGCGTGTATCAGGGCGACCAAATCGGTCGATATGGCTTTGACGACCATCCGTTCAGCGTGGATCGCATCCATGCCTTTTGGGACGAAATGCACCGTCGCCATTTGGATTATCAAGTCAGAGTCTTTTCCCCCATGCCCGCCGCTGATGAGGATTTGCTGCTTTTCCATACCCCCGACTATGTGGAGCGCGTGAAACATGTCTCCGACACGGGGGAAGGATTGCTCGATGACGGCGACACCCCCGTGTACAAGGGGGTGTTCGACGATGCAAGTCACGTAGTAGGGACGGTATTAGACGCCTTACACAAGACGATGAATGACGAAATACGCCGCTCATTCATACCAATCGCCGGTTTACACCACAGTATGCCGAATACTGCCGCCGGGTTTTGCATCTTTAACGATGTGGGCGTGGCCATTCGCGTGCTACAAGAACGGTACAAATTGGAGCGCATTGCGTACATCGACATCGACGCCCACCACGGAGACGGGCTTTACTATCCCTTCGAGTCCGATCCCACCGTGATTTTTGCCGACATTCACGAAGATGGGCGGTACAACTTCCCCCGCTGTGGTTTTGATCATGAAGTCGGGAAAGGTGCCGCTGAAGGCAAAAAAATGAATCGTTCCTTACTTCCCTTATCGGGAGATAAAGACTTCTTTAAGCATTGGGACACTATGTTGCCCTTTGTTCGCCAATTCGAACCCCAATTTATCTTTGTGAACTGTGGGGCGGATGGTCTGGATGGCGACCCCCTCGCCCACCTGCATTACACCACCCGTCCCCACAGTCGCGTGATCCGCGATCTGTGCGCTGTGGCCGAAGAATTCGCCCAAGGACATTTAATTGCCGTCGGCGGCGGCGGCTACGATCTGCGCAATGTGGGTAAGGCCTGGTCTACTGTCGTGGAACAGCTCCTCGAATCCCCCATGAACTAAATACTTAACCTTATCGCCATAAAAAATGCCGACCCGAGTCGGCATTTTTTATGGGTGCGTTTTCCTGCATGGTGCAGGAATCGGTTTTCAGATCGGGTTATTTCGCCATGTCCTTACTCGCCCTCATACATCAAAATCCTTTTTACGAACTCGCCGCATTGCTGATATTGGCTGCCGTCGTCGGTGCCATCGGCCAGCTCCTACGCCAACCGCTCATCGTGAGTTTTATCGCCGTGGGCGTGCTGGTCGGCCCGTCGGGCCTGGCCCTCGTCCAGTCTCACGCGCAAATCGAGGTGCTTTCCGAGCTGGGCATCGCCATTTTGCTCTTCCTCGTGGGCCTCAAACTCGACTTGCAGCTCATTAAAACCCTAGGCGTCGTATCCCTCACCACGGGCCTAGGACAGGTGCTGTTTACCTCACTCATCGGCTTTTTCATCGCCATTGCCCTCGGTATGGACGCCATTACCGCCACATACGTCGCCGTTGCCCTCACGTTTTCTAGCACCATCATCATCGTGAAACTGCTCTCGGATAAGCGCGAAGTGGACTCGCTTCATGGACGCATCGCCTTGGGCTTCCTCATCGTGCAAGACCTGGTGGTTGTCTTGGCCATGATGGTGTTGTCTGCCCTCGGCATCGGCGGCGGTGCCCAAGGCAATGTGTTCGGCGAAATTGTCCTCGTCCTAACCTACGGCGCCGTGCTCTTGGTGGGTGTCGGCCTCTTCATGCGCTACCTCGCGACGCCGCTGCTGTCGCAACTCGCCCATTCCCCCGAATTGCTGACGATTTTCGCCATCGCCTGGGCCGCCGTGCTCGCCGCCCTGGGCAGCTATTTCGGTCTCAGCAAAGAACTCGGCGGTCTCCTCGCCGGCGTTTCCCTCGCATCCACCCCCTTCCGCGAAGCCATCGTGGGTCGCCTCGCGTCCCTGCGCGACTTCCTCTTGCTGTTTTTCTTCATCGCCCTCGGATCGCAAATCGACCTGCAGCTCCTGGGCAATCAAGTCGGCGCCGCATTGATCTTTTCCGCCTTCGTTCTCATCGGTAACCCATTGATTGTCATGATCATTATGGGCGCCATGGGCTATCGCAAACGCACCGGGTTCCTCGCTGGCCTCACCGTCGCCCAAATCAGCGAATTCTCCCTCATTTTTATGGCCATGGGACTCGCCCTGGGCCACGTGAACGCCGACGCCCTGGGCCTGGTGACCCTCGTGGGGCTTATCACCATCGCCCTCTCCGTCTACCTCATCACCTATTCCCACCCGATTTACCGTTTCCTCGAACCTGTCCTCTGGCCATTTGAACGCCGTCAGCCCCTACGCGAACTCGACGATGTCCCCCACGGCCACGAAGACAGCAGGTGCAACGTGGTGCTGTTCGGCGTCGGTCGTTACGGTTCGGCCATTGCCGATTACCTCACCGCCGCCGGCTACTGCGTGATGGCCGTCGATTTCAATCCCGACGAGGTCCAGCGGTGGCGCGAACGCGGTTACGACGCCCGTTACGGCGACGCCTCTGACCCCACCTTCGTGAGCCACCTGCCTCTCACCCAAGTGAAATGGGTGATTTCAGCCATGCCCCAACACGATGTGGGCGTCACCCACGAAGACCCCCGCTTGGTGCTCATCGATAGCCTCAAGAAACAGGGTTTTAACGGCAAAATCGCAGTTTCAACCCAATTTGAGGCGGATCGCGACCTGCTCCACGAGCGCGGCGCCGACCTGGTGTTCATGCCATTTAATGACGCCGCCGAACGGGCGGTCGAACGCCTGTGCTTGGCCAGCGCGCCGCCCATCGACTTACCCCCGCCGCCGTAACCCGCGGTTCGCTGTTACGGCTCCAAGCGATCGACCTCCCACGCGCCATCCCGCAGGCGAAACCGAAACCGATCGTGCAATCGCCCCGGTCGGCCTTGCCAAAACTCGATTTCGTGAGGCGTCAACACATAGCCCCCCCAGCTCTCCGGCATGGGGATCGCCTGTCCCTCGTACTCCGCTTCTAACTGCACATACCGCTGTTCCAGCACCGCCCGATCTTCCACCACCTCGCTTTGACGGGACACCAACGCCCCCAACTGGCTCTCCCGCGGGCGACTGTGGAAATACGCCGCCGACGCTTCTCGCGATTGCTGCGCCACTACCCCCCGAAGACGCACCTGCCGCTCCATTTTTGGCCACCAAAACAGCAGGGTCGCCCGCGGATTCGCCGTCAATTGCTGTCCCTTCGCACTCAAATAGTTGGTGTAAAAAACTAAGCCCGTGCCGTTGCGCCCCTTCAACAACACGGTGCGGGCGTCGGGCTGGCCATGCTCGTCCACCGTGGCGAGGGTCATGGCGTTTGGCTCGCGGTCGCTCATCCGCAGGGCTTCTTCGAGCCAACTGTCAAACTGCGCGAGTGGGTCGTCGTTGAGCATGTCCCGTTCTAAACGACCCGCTTCATAGGTTTCGCGTAAATCAGACAAATTTGGCATGGGGTGAACTCCTTAAAGATCAATGGGTTAGGTGAGTGACCAACAATTCCGATTATTGGCGGTCTTTACCGCGTACTCAACGGAGTTCTGAAATTATGTCCTCACCGCCGCCCACCGCTGCCCCGCTGCCGAGCCATCTGCAAGAGCGTCTGCGCCCCCTCAACCACCGCAAATCTCCCGTAACCGACGGCGAATTCGTGCTGTATTGGACCCACCACGCCCTGCGCAGCCACGACAATCCCGCCCTCGACGCCGCCTGCACCATTGCCCATGCCCTCGACAAACCGCTCCTGGTTTATCAAGGCCTGGGCGGTCGCCACCGCTTTAATTCCGACCGTCACCACCGCTTTATCCTCGAAGGCGCCCGCGATCTGCACCGCCAGTTGGCCGAGAAAAATCTCCGCCACGTGTGTTACCTCGGCGCCAATCCCAATGCCAAAACCCCGCTCCACCGCCTTGCCCAACGGGCGGCCCTCGTGGTGGTGGAAGATTTTCCCGTACCGCCCTTCGTCGCGTGGACCGACGCCCTCGCCAAACAGGCCCCCTGTCCCGTGTGGGCGCTGGACTGCGCCTGCGTCGTGCCCATGAAAAGCGTCGGCAAGGCCATCGACCGCGCCTTTGCCTTCCGCGACAAGCACCAAAAGGACTTTTTCAAGCGATTGCCCCAGCCCTGGCCGGAATTCGATGCGGACGTGCGGCCCTTCGATGGCGATCTGGGCTTTGATCCCATCGACTGGCGCACCGCCGACCTGGGCGACCTCTGCGCCCAATGCGCCATTCCCCACGACATCGGCCCCGTGCCCCACACCGTGGGCGGCAGCACCGCCGGCTATCACCGCTGGCAAACCTTCAAAACCCAGGGCCTTACCCGCTACGCCAAGCTCCGCAACGACGCCGCCATCGACTGGCCCCAGGGGGTGAGTCGCCTGTCGCCTTACCTGCATTACGGGATGGTGTCGCCCCTGCGCATCGCCCGCGAAGCCTGGGAAGTCGGCGGGGACGGGGCGGAAAAGTTTCTCGACGAGCTGTTTGTGTGGCGCGAACTCGCCCATAACCTCTGTTTCTATCATCGTGACCTGGAATCCTTACGCATCTTACCGAAATGGGCCGCCGATACCCTGCGGGTTCACGCGAAAGACCCCCGCCCCCACGTGTTCGACGACGAAACCTTCTGGCGCGGGCGCACCGGCGACCCGCTGTGGGACGCGGCCCAGCATTCCCTCCTCATCCACGGGGAGTTGCACAACAACGTGCGCATGACCTGGGGCAAACAGCTGCTGGAATGGACCCGCGACGCGCCCCATGCCCTTCAACAACTCATCGATTTGAATCACCGCTACGCCCTGGACGGCAACGACCCCAATTCCTACGGCGGTTTGCTCTGGTGCTTGGGGCTGTTTGACCGGCCCTTTGCCCCCGAACAGCCCATTTTGGGCACGGTGCGCGGGCGTTCCACCGCCGAACACGCCCAGCGACTCAAGCTGAATCGCTATGTCGCCAAAACCCAACGGTGCGCGGGCCAGCCTCTGCGCATCGCGGTCATCGGCGCCGGCCTGGCGGGCACCATATGCAGCCGTCTCCTGCGCGATCACGGCCACACGGTGACGCTGTTTGAAAAAAGTCGCGGCGCCGGCGGCCGCATGAGCACGCGGCGCACCGACGCCGGGCAGTTCGATCACGGGGCCCAATATTTCACCGCCAACGATCCGCGCTTTCAGCGATATGTGACGGCGTGGCAGCAACAGGGCCTGGTGGTGCCGTGGGATGGCCGCATTCTCGGGGATCGCGGGCCGTCGCGCCCCCGCTATGTGGCGGTGCCGGCCATGAATCAGCTCTGCAAACAGCTGGCGAGCGGGGTCACCGTCCATTGGGAGACCGCGATCACCGCCATTCACCCCACCACCGAGGGTCGCGACGGCCCGCCGTGGGTGTTGATGGACGGCGAAGCGCAACGCCACGGCCCGTTCGACGCGGTGTTGACGGCGATTCCCGCCGCGCAAACCGCCGCGTTGCTGCAAACCGTGGCGCCAACCCTGGCCGACGCAGCAGCGACCGTGGCCATGTTGCCCAATTGGACCGTGATGGCGCAGTTCGCCGCGCCGTTGCCCACAGCGTTTGACGGCCATTTCGTGCGCGAGGAGGACGACGCAACGCCCCGCGCCCTGGCGTGGGCCGCCCGCGACAGCAGCAAAGCGGGTCGCCAAGCCCGCGCCGGCAGCCTGTCGGGAGACAATTGGGTGTTGCAGGCCCACGCCCTGTGGACTGCCGCCCATCTCGACGACGACAAAGCTGCCGTCATTGCCGCGTTGTTGGCGGATTTTTGGGCCATCGCGGGGGTAGACGCCGCCGAACCGCTGTTTGCCGACGCGCACCGCTGGTTGTACGCCCGCGTGGATCAGCCGTTGGACCGCGATTGCCTCTGGGATCCCGCCTTGGGTCTGGGCGCGGCGGGGGATTGGTGCCTGGGCGCCAAGGTAGAAGCGGCGTTCTTGAGCGGCACGGCCCTGGCTGGTCGGGTGTTACAGGCGGTCGCGGCCGACGACCAGCCGAATCAACGAACCCTCGGCGTGTAGAACCCATGGGCAAGCGGCAGGGAAACGCGCCCCGCGAGGCGCACAAAATCTGTCCGGTGTGTGCGCGCCGTTTTGAGTGGCGCAAGGCGTGGGCGGCGGTGTGGGATCAGGTGGTGTACTGCTCAACCGCCTGTCAGCGCCTGGGCCTTCGACCGGCGGACCTGGCCCTCGAGGCCCGCATCCACACGGCGCTGACGACGCAACCCGCCGTGGCGCTCGCCGCTCTTCTCGGGACAGACGAGGATGCCGCGGCCTTGAAGCGGGCCGCGCGACGCCTGGCGGTGCGCGGCGAACTGGTGATTTTCGTCGACGGGCGCCGAGTCGATCCCGACGACGCCAAGGGTCAATGGGAACTGCGGCGCCCTAAAAAATGAGGTTTTCCTTACTTTTCGGCGCAGATGGCCACTGCTGGGCCGTAGATGTGATCCCGTTCCCAATGGTCTGTGGCAATGCGGGTAAAGCCCAAGTGGCGCAGGGCAGCAAACAGGCTGTCTTCCGACAACCAACGGGCCGACGGCGCCGCCCCGCCACAAAATCCCGTCCAGTTGAGGGCGTCACCGTAGTAATGCCGCGCATACTCGTACGAAAAACCCTCGGATTCCGCCCGTTCGCGGTCGCCGAACTTGTGGGGAAACGCGGCGGGCGTGCAAATCGCGGCATCGTAGAAATGGGTCCAGAGATACAGCCGCTGGGTGCGCTGAGCCACGCGGCGCAGCAGACCGATGGGATCTTCCATGTGGTACAGCACGCCCGCCGCCAGCACTAAATCGAAGGACTCGGCGGTGTGGTTCAGATAGGCGTTGAAATCGCCCAACAGAAACTGCACCCGATCCAGTTGGAGCACTTCTTTGATGCAGAGGCATTTCAGAAACGCGCGGGTGTTGGCTTCGATGCTGATCACCCGCGCCGCGCCGGCCTGCTGCAACATGTACGTGTGGCCGCCTTCCAACGGCCCCAGCTCTAACACGCGATGATGTTCAATGGATTGAAAGTGTTTCAGCGCCCAATGGAGCTTCTTGTCATCGAAGGCCGGCACAGGACCGGGATGGGTTTTCAACCCGTATTCCGGCGGCAGACAACAAGACCATTCCCCGTGGAAGAGATCGAGAATGTTCTGGTGGCTGGGATTTTTGAGCACGTAACTGTCTTCGATAGAAATCATGGGCATTGGGCAATCGGGGAAATTGGGGCGACTATTCAACCTCAGAACGCGGTCGGCGTATTCCCAGGCGCCGCCGATTTTTTTCTCTACTGCTGGTTTTTCGGAGGTTTCTTCATGCTGTACGCGCTCGTTGCCCACGACCATCCCGACAGTCTTCCCCGACGGCTCGCCGCCCGCACCGACCACATTGCTCGGCTGCAACAGCTCCAGGCCGAAGGCCGGCTCGTGCTCGCCGGCCCGCTCCCCGCCATCGACAGCGCCGAACCCGGCGACGCCGGCTTTGTGGGCAGTCTCATCGTGGCGGAATTTGCGGATTTGGCCGCCGCCCGCGCGTTTGCCGACAGCGATCCCTATGGGGCGGCCGGGGTATATGCCCGCGTGGACGTGTTCCCCTTCAAGCAGGTGATGCCATGAATCCCCTTCCCCTAGACGCCTCGCCGGTGGAGCACCTGCGCCAGCTGCTCACCGAGGCGCTGCAACCGAGCCATTTGGACATCGTGGACGACTCGGCCCGCCATCGCGGCCATCCGGGCGCCGCCGCCGGGGGCGGCCATTTCAACGTGATCGCCGTGGCCGAGGTGTTTGCGGACCGCCCGCCCACCGCCCGCCATCGCCTCGTGTACAACGCGGTGAGCGAACTCATGCCCCACCGAGTTCACGCCCTGAGTTTGAAACTGTTCACGCCCGCCGAATGGCACGCCCGCGGCTAATCGTCGGCGCGATTCTGGCCCTCGTCGCCCTGGGGCCAGGCGCCCAAGAGGCCGACGACGCGCCGACGGCGGCGGTGTTCAGTGCGTTTTTGCAGCAACGCGGCGTCGATGAGGCCGCGTTGAGCGCCGAACATCGCCAGTTGCTGCTCGACGAGCTGGGCGATCAGTGGCGATTGGCGCAGGAAGCGGTCGCGCAGGGGCTGCATGACACGCCGGCGGTGACGGCGCAACTGGCGTTGCAACGCCAACTCGTGCTGGCGCAGGCCCGTTTGCAGCAGTTGCGCGCCCAATGGCAGACCGCCGCCCCCACCGAGCCGTCGGCGACCACGACGGAATGGCGCATTCGCCACATTTTGGTGCCGCAGGAACGCACCGCGCGGCGGTTGTTGCAGCAATTGCAGCGGGGCGGCGACTTTGCCGCCCTCGCACGCCAGCATTCTCAAGACGCCAGCGCCGCCGCCGGGGGCGAATTGGGCTGGTTATCCCACGACGCCCTCGGCGCACCGCTGGCGCAAGCGGTCGCGAACCGCCACGGCCTCATGGACAAACCGCTCAAAACCGCCTTTGGCTGGCACGTGGTGGAGGTGCTCGAATCCCGCACGGTGCCGGTTACGGCGGCGATGCAGTTTCAACAACAGCTCGACGCCCATCTAAAAACCCTGCGCGACCGCCAGCCCCTGGCGATTTCCCCGCCATAAGCGCTGCGCCGCGCAAAAAAAATCCGGCAGCTGCCGGATTTTTGTTCAGTACAACGCCGCCTGTGGGATCAGCCGATGCTTTCAAACCAGCTCTTGCCGCCAAACAGGGTGCCCTTGGGCGGAATGCTCAAGGCCACCATCACCTCTTTGGCGCGCTTCTGAATCTGGGTGTCGTTCATACCGTGGGCAATGCTCTTCAGAATCCCCACCGCGTTCTCGAACTCTTTGTAATCCACCTTGCCGTCCTTCGCGGCGAACTGATTCAACAGCTCTTTCGCCTTGGCTTCGAAGCCGGATTCCAAGGTGTATTTCTCCTGGTCGCACACATAGGCCAGGGCTTCCCGCGCAGAATCCAAGCTCACCCCCAATCCCACGGCGATTTGCAGGATTTCTTTCTCTTCGGGCTTGCTCACAAAACGGTCGTCATAGGCCCGCAGGCGGATTTCTTCGACGAAACGGCGGCGTACTTCGTTAATGTCCATCGGGGTACAACCTCATGCTCAAGGGAAAGGGATGACCGAGTTATTTTAGGGCGGCCACAGCACTTTTCAAAAGCCAGCCGCCCGACGACGACCTAGGCCTTCTCGTACACGGCGGGCAACTGGCGCTGTTGCACCTCCGCCGTAAGCCGCGCGATGAGGTCGGCAATCAGCACGATTTCCTGCTGTTGGCTGCCAAAACGGCGTACCGACGCGGATTGGTTTTCGATTTCCCGATTGCCCAGGGCCAAAAACACCGGCACTTTCTGCACGGAATGTTCGCGCAATTTGTAAGAAATCTTTTCGTTGCGCACATCGGCTTCGACGCGGAAACCCGCCGCCGTGAGCTGTTGAGTGAGGACCAACACCGCTTCGTTGTGCGCTTCGCTGATGCCGGCAACCACCACCTGCACCGGCGCCAGCCACAGGGGAAAATGTCCGGCGTAATGCTCGATGAGCACGCCCATAAACCGTTCCACCGACCCCAAAATGGCCCGGTGCACCATGCAGGGCCGCTGTTTTTCCCCGTGTTCGTCGATGAACGTCATGTCCAGGCGGGTGGGCAGGTTCAAATCCACCTGGATCGTGCCGCATTGCCAATCCCGCCCAATGGCGTCTTTCAACACGAAATCCAGTTTCGGCGCGTAAAACGCCCCATCGCCCGGGTTGTGTACCCAATTAAAGCCCACCTTTTCGCACACCCGCCGCAGGATGCCCTCGGCCTGATCCCAATCGGCGTCGCTGCCAATGCGCTGGGCGGGACGGTCGGAAAACTTCACCAGCACCTCGCTAAAGCCCAATTCCCGATACACCTCGTGGATCAGGTCGCACATTTCGATGACCTCGGCTTCGAGCTGGCTGGCGGTGCAGAAAATGTGGGCGTCGTCCTGGGTGAAGCCCTGGACGCGCATGAGTCCGTGACGCGCACCCGTCATTTCTTGGCGGAACACCTTGCCGAACTCCGCCATGCGAATGGGCAAATCCCGATAGCTCTTAATGCCCTGCTTGTAGATTTGCACGTTGCCCGGGCAGCTCATGGGCTTGAGGGCAAAGGGCACCTCGTCATTCGCGTTAATGATGAACATGTTGTCGCGGTACTTATCCCAGTGGCCGGAATACTTCCAAAAGCTCGCGTCCAGCAGCTGGGGCGTGTTGACCTCCGTGTAGCCCCGCGCCTTCACCTTGTGGCGCATGTAATCCACCAGCTGGGTGTAAATCGACCAGCCCTTGGCGTGCCAAAACGGCTGGCCCGGCGCTGAATCCTCAAAGTGGAATAAATCGAGTTCCTTACCGATCTTGCGGTGATCCCGCTTGGCGGCTTCTTCCAACATGGCCAAATGGGCGTTTAATTCCTTGTCGGTCGCGAAAGCAATGCCATAAATGCGCGTCAACATTTCATTGCGCGAATCGCCCCGCCAGTAAGCACCGGCCAAATGGGTCAACTTGAAGGCCGTGCCCAAGAGACTCAAACGGGGCGCGTGGGGGCCACGGCATAAATCCACAAACACTGCCTTACCTTCCTTGTCGCTGCTTTGGCAGTACACCGAGAGTTCGGTTTGGTCGGCGGGGGCGTCGTCGATGATCTGCACCTTGTAAGGCTCATCCCGTTCGGCGAAATACTGACGCACGGTCGCGCGCGGCCACAGCGTGCGGGTAATCGTCGCCTCTTGGGCAAGGATTTCGCGCATTTTTCCTTCAATCCCCGCCAATTCCTCCACCGACAGGGGTTTATCGAAGGCCACGTCGTAATAAAAGCCCTGCTCAATGGTGGGGCCAATGGCGAGTTTCGCCGTGGGATACAACAGCTTTACCGCCCGAGCGAGCACTTGGGCGGTCAGCGTGTGGCGCAGAATGTCGAGACCATCGGCATCTTTGGCGGTAAGGAATTGCACCGTGGCGCCGTCGGGTAAGGGGGTGGACAGATCGCGCAATTCGCCGTTGACGCGCATGGCAATGGCAGCTTTCGCTAGCCCCGGGCCGATCTGGGCAGCGAGTTGTTGGCCGACCACGGCCTGGTCGGGCGAACAATCGACGGCGCGTTGGCTGCCATCGGGAAGGATGAAAACGGGCATGGGATTCGCTCGTGGGGAATGAAAGAAATGACGCAAAATTGGTGAGTTCGCCGCGAACCTTGTCAAGCCTTGCCCTGAAAGAGCGCCAACTCGCTGACTAACTGGCCGGCCTGTTCCCGCATGGTTTCACTCGCGGCGGTGGTTTCTTCCACCAGCGCGGCGTTTTGCTGGGTAAACGACTCCATCTGCATGACCGCCTGATTCACCTGCTCGATGCCGCTGGACTGTTCCCGCGAGGCGGCGGCGATTTCGGCAATTAACCGCGACACCTCTTCCACCGACCGCACGATCTGTTCGAGGGATTGGCCGGAATGGCTCACCAGCTGGGTGCCATTTTCGATCTTCGCCACGCTGTCTTGGATGAGGCGTTTGATTTCCTCCGCCGCCGTCGCCGACCGCCCGGCCAAATTGCGCACTTCGCTGGCCACCACGGCAAAGCCCCGGCCCTGGTCGCCGGCGCGGGCGGCTTCCACGCTCGCGTTCAACGCCAACAAATTGGTTTGAAAGGCGATTTCGTTAATGACGCTGATGATGTCCACGATTTTGCGGCTTGCCATGCTGATGTCGTTCATGGCGCTGACGGCGTTGCGCATCACCTGCAACCCCTCGGTGGCCGTGATCCGCGCTTGGCCAGACAGCGAATCCGCTTGGGAGGCATTGGCTGCGTTCTGCTTCACCGTCGAGGTCATTTCCTCCATGGAGGCGGCGGTTTCTTCAAGGCTCGACGCCTGCTGTTCCGTGCGGTCGGCGAGCTGGGAAATGCCGCCTTGCAGCTCGTTTGCCCCCTGATTCACGGCTTCTGCCGACTCGCGCACATTGTGGACGATGCCGCGCAGGCGCTGGCGCATGGTTTCCGTGGCCCCGAGCAACCGGCCCATTTCCTCGTCGTTGGAAAACCAAATTTCCTCTTCCAGCTGGCCATTGGCGATTTTTTCCAAGTTAACCACCGCCCGGCGCAGGGGCGCGGTGATGGTTTGCGCAATAGCGAACGACAGCCACAGGGTCACGGCCACCGCCGCCAGGGACAGGCCGATGGTGCTATTGCGTTCCCATGTCAGGCGGTCGATGCGGGCCTTCAACAGCGCGTCGATTTGCGGCACGACCACATCGTAGAGCGTGACGAATTGATCGATGGTCGCAGTGGCCTCGCGAAACAGACTGGGCGCGTCGGCTTGAATGGCCTCAGTGGCCAACAACTCGCGGTTGATGTGCGCTACAAAATCCGCGATGCGGCGGTCGGATTCTGCCAACGACGATTCGAGCGCGGGCGCCAAACTGGCGTTGTAGCGAATGGCCGTGTTTACCGAACGACGCACATCGCCCAGGGCTTCGGGAATGCTCAGCGACAGCCCAATGAGCCGGTTGCGGGCTTGGGTATCGGTAAATTGTCCCTCGGCGGCCGTCGCCGTGGCCAACGCTCGCGTTTGGCCCAGATACTCGGTGAGCTTAGGCATCTGCACTAGGGTCGCGAGGATGAGATAAATGCTGTCCAGATCGGGATCGAGAATGAGGTTAGAGCTGTCGGCCACCGCGCTGATGAGGTTGAGAACCTGGCCAATCAGTTCGGTATGGCGGGCAAAGCTCTGGGAGCGCGTGAGACTGGATCCCTCGGCCTGTAACCGCTGCCATTGCTGTTGGATGATCGACCACGCCTCGCCGGGCGCGAGTTCGGCGCCCAGGTCGCGGTGAATCTCGTTGAGTTGGGCGATTGCACCGTCGAGTTGGCGAGCGAGTTCGGTGGCCCGTTGGCGAAAGGTATCGCCGCCACCGCCCAACAGGCCGCCCAAGGCGCCGCGATGTTCGGCGATGTGGAGCTGAATGCGGTGGAGCGGTGCGGTGTAAATCAACCCGCGCAGCTGTTTCTGGGTGAAGGCGATTTCCTGGTTTCCATTCATCACCAGCAGACTGAGCATGACCACCATGCGGCAGTGCCAACCCGCTGAGCATCAACAAAAATTTCACGCGTAACGACAAACTGCTTAACCACTTGCGCATGGCGGCATGCCTCGGGAAAGAGAAAGGAAGGGAGAGAACCGCCCAAGGCAGTTCATGCACTGCGTTATCGTTTGTCGTAAAGCGGACAAGAGATTATGCCGTGGCGCTGTCGCCCTGACGCCAGGTTTCAAATAGGCCGTTGAGGCGGTCTTTGCCCAGGGCATCCAGGCGTTGGAGCTGTTCGGCGTAGACGCGGTGCGGGTCGGCATTGCGATTGGGCGCGCGGCCCATGTCCTCATCCCGCAGCAAATGCAGCACCGGCAACGGCGACCGCTGGAGATAATTCACGAGCGCCTCGGCGGGGGTGTGGGGAAAGCGGTATTCCGGATGAAACACCTGCATTTGGGCGATGCCCACGAGGCCCAATTCTTCGATCACGATTTGGCCGCGAGCGAGCAGATCGCGAAACTCGCGGTAGCGGTTGTAGCCACCGCCCACGGTAAACAGCACCGACGACACGCGGCTGTTATCGACGCACACCAGATGGCAAAACTCCTCGCTCAACGCCTCGGCAAATTCTTCCAAATCGGCGGTTTCGATGCCGGCAAAGCGCACGAGGGGCCGACGGGGCGGCGGAATAGCAAGGGCTGACATGCTCTGGCCAAAGGCCATGGCATCTACCCAACGGCGGGTGGTCTGGTTTACCGGATGTTCGGTTAAATCGGTCATGGAATTTCACACTCCTGTTATTAGCGAAAAAGGCGGCGACATCGCCGACGGCGCGCGCGGTAGGGCCTGCCGTAAATCGGCAGCCGTGGGATGGGATTGGGTCACGAGTTCAGTCAACGTCCGTCGCCAATGACGGGCGCCGGGCTGTCCTTGAAACAGGCCGAGCCAATGGCGACTCATGGCGTGGAGCGACACCCCCTGGGCCTGCTGCTGGATGGCGTATTCAAATAGCTGGTGGGCAATATCGTGACGACTGGGCGGCTGCGCCGCTGCCGCCAACTGGGCGTCCGCTTCGGCCAGCAGGTAAGGATTTTGGTAGGCAACCCGCCCCAACATGACGCCATCCACGAATTGCAGATGGTGGTGAATCTGCGCAAGGGTGGTAATGCCCCCGTTAATAATCACGAATAAGTCGGGAAAGTCCCGTTTGAGGCGATACACGCGATCGTAATCCAGGGGCGGAATCTCCCGATTTTCCTTGGGACTTAACCCGGATAGCCAAGCCTTGCGGGCGTGGATTGTCACGCGCCGACAACCGGTACTCGCCACCGCTTCTACGAACGCCGTCAAAAATTCGTAGTCGTCGCAGTGGTCGATGCCCAGGCGCGTTTTCACCGACACCGGCACGGTCACCGCCTGTTGCATGGCGTCCACACAGTCGGCCACGCGCGTCGGTTCCGCCATCAAACAGGCTCCAAAGCGTCCCGCCTGCACCCGATCCGACGGGCAGCCCACGTTGAGATTGATCTCGTCATAGCCCCAGTCGGCGGCGATTTTGGCGGCGTGGGCGAGGGTGTTGGGGTCGCTGCCGCCCAATTGGAGGGCAACGGGGGATTCACAGGGATCGAATGCCAATAACCGTTGGCGATCGCCGCGAATGACGGCGTCCGCGTGGAGCATCTCCGTGAATAACCCGCAACGGCGACTCAATAAGCGGAAAAAGTAACGACAATGCCGATCGGTGAGATCCATCATCGGCGCGGTAAATAACTGCAATTTTGGGAGTTCCACAATGCGTGTGAGTGTTCGTTTGGGATGGGGGCGTTGGAGCGTTTTTGGGCTGGGCCTACTGGTCTGCCCATGGGTTTGGGGGCAGACCGTCCTCGACCAATATATCCGCAAACCCGAGCCGGTGTACGCGTGGGAACGCTACGCCCGCGACCGCAATGACTTTGCCCAAGTCCATTACCTGCGCCTCGTGTCGCAAACCTGGCGTACGGCTTCCGAGGTAGACCGACCCGTTTGGGAACACGAACTTAAAGTCACCGTTCCCGATTTTAATTTCTGCCGCTTCATCAATAACCGCCGCGACACGGCCCTGTTGTTGATTAGCGGTGGCGATAACGACGGCCCGTTAAGCACAGAAAACGAGTCCTACATGGAGGCGCTGGCCCTAAGCCTATGTCTCGTGGTCGCCGAACTGAAACAGGTGCCCAACCAGCCCCTCAACTTCGCCGACGAGGTCAATCGCCCGCGGGATGAGGATGAAATCCTCGCCTACAGCATGGATCAGTATCTGAAGACCGGCGATCAGGAATGGCCGGTGCATCTGGCCATGGCAAAATCGGCGGTGCAGGCCATGAACGCGCTACAAGAATTTTCCCAGCAGAATCTGGATGACGTGAACATCGCCGATTTCATCGTGCTCGGTGGCTCGAAACGCGGCTGGACCACGTGGCTTGCAGCGGCGGCGGATGACCGCGTGAAAGCCATCGTGCCCGTGTCCATCGACATGCTGAATTTGGGGCAACAGTTCCGCCACCACTGGGAAGTTTACGGCTTCTACGCCCCCGCCGTGAGCGAGTACGAAGAGTTCGACCTGCCCTGTCGCATGGACAACGCCCGCGGTCGCGCCCTCCTGGACATCATCGACCCCTACAGCTACCTCGACCGCTTCCAAACCCTGCCCAAACTCGTGGTGAACTCGGCGGGCGATCAGTTCTTTGTGAGCGACTCGTCCCGCTTTTATTACGAGGCGCTCCCGCCGCCCAAATGGCTGCGCTACACCGTGAATACCGACCACGCCCAAGGCGATACCGACAGCATTGTCGATCTGCTGCTGGGCGCCCGCTCGTGGATGCTCGACATCGTTAAAGGCAACGCGCCGCCGCGCTTTTCGTGGCAGGTGGAAAGCCCCAACAGCCTGCGGGTCACGGTGCAAGATCGCCCTAGCCGCGTGCGCCTGTGGCAGGCCACCAACCCCAACGCCCGGGATTTTCGTCTGGAAGTCATCGGCGAGGCGTGGACCAGCACGCTCCTGACCGATGAAGGCGGCGGCGTCTATCGCGCCACCGTGAACGCCCCGCCCCGAGGGTTCACCGCGTTTCTCATAGAGTTGGAATACCCCGGCGACCAGCTCGTGAACACGAGCCAACGATTCACCACAGAGGTGCAGGTGGTGCCGAATCAACTGCCCTTCGTGAACACCGCCTGCCAACCGCCCACCGCGCGCAACAACGTCTGGTGGAACCCGGTGCTGTCGGGCCAAGGCATCCAAATCATCGGCGACACGGCGGATTTTGCCGGCGCGTTTTATCTCTACGACAGCCTCGGCAATCCCTTCTGGGTCAACTTTTTCAGTCAACAAAGCCAAGCTGTGAACCTCGAACGCTTTCGCGGCCCGCCCTTTGGCCAGCCTTGGGATGTGACCCAGGTGCAATCAGAAGCCGTGGGCAGCGGCACGTGGCGGCGGCTGTCGCCCACCCTCGCCGAGTTCACCTACACCTTGGACGGCAAGCCCAATCACCTGCATTGGGTGCCGTTCCAGCGCCGCGATGTGGGGACGCTCGGCGGCCTGTGGTACGACCCGAACCAAAGCGGCCAGGGCGTGCAACTGCTCCAGCAGCAACAACAGCTCTCCGGCGCTTGGTATCACTACGACAGCAGGGGGCAAGCCACCTGGTTCACCTTCGTCGGCACGCTCGAAAACAACCAGCTCTCGGCGGATTTACTGCGTTTTACTGGCCCGCGTCTGGGGGAACGGTGGCGCACGGATGCCCTGCGCAGTGACGTGGCGGGTCGCGTCACCCTCACCGTGGAGCGCGACCGCCAGCTCCGGTGGCAACACCAGGTGGGCGACGTGCGCGGCACCCTAGAACTCGTGCCGTTTGCGCCTTAACCATGCGCATCTACGACAGTCCGGCCCTGCGCCGGCGGCTGCCGACGGTGAAATGGTCCCGCCCTGTCCTCCCGCGCCCGGCGCCGCCCCCGGTTGCGGCGCCGACGGCCCCCGTTAAACCGCCCCCCACGCCCCCGCGCGGCCAGCTTTTTCGCCGTCTCGACAGCGAAGTGGGCCGCCTGGTCCGTCATGTGCGCTTTTTGCGGGAGGTTCAGGCGCTAGCCCAGGAGTTTTTGCCGCAAAACCTCCAGCCGTGGGTGCGGCTCACCGTGTCGCTTGACGACGAATGGTGCATCACCGCCACCCACGCTGCCGCCGCCACGCGCCTGCGGTTCTCCCTCAACAGCCTGCGCAGCCGCCTCAGCCGGCGGCTTAAACGCCCGATTCCCGTGCTCGAACTGCGGGTGCATCCCCACGCGCTGCCCGCCGCCGCCTTTGACGATGACGCAGCGATCGCCCATCAGCCCACCGCAGCGCCCACCCCGCCGCGTCCTCGGCCGGCGGCGACCCTGCCCCAGGATCCGCGTCTGGTGTCGGCACTCACCCGACTTCGACGGCGCTAAAATTTCTCGGTTTTTAATCCCACAAGAGGTGTTTCCCATGAGCGATTTACCCCATCACGCCCCCGCCTCCGCCGACGACGTACCCTACGCCGACGCCCTCGACAGCTTGTTAATGAAAGACAGCGAGTCCATCACCACCGACGCGGACAATCCCCTGGCCCTGCAAATCGGCGACAGCCTGCCGCTGCCCCAGCTCACCACTGCGCTCCACAAGCTGCATTTCGGCCTCGGTTGGGACGTGAGCGACACCCAACCGCCCTTCGATTTGGACGTGAGCGTGTTTTTGCTGGCGGAGAATGGCCGCGTGCGCGGCGACCACGATTTGGTGTTCTACAACCAGACGGCGTCGGCCTGCGGCAGCGTGATGCACAGTGGCGATAACCGCACCGGCCATGCCGAGGGCGAGGACGAGGTGGTTTTGGTGGATTTGCAGAAGCTGCCCGCCGACGTCCAGCGCATCGTGTTTGCCGTCACCATCCACGAAGCCGCCGCGCGGAATCATCATTTTGGGCAGGTGAAAAATGCGTTCATCCGCGCCGTCGATCTTTCCAATCAGACGGAAATTCTGCGCTACACCTTGGATGCGCAGTTTGCCGACCAAAACGCCCTGTTAATCGGCGAATTGGCGCGGCAGGGCGATAGTTGGGTGTTTCACGCCCTGGGCGAAGCGTCGAGCGACGAATTACTCGGCTTGACCCGGCGGTTTGGTATCGCGCTCTAAAGCACGCCAACCAATGTCCCAGCGATAAAACCCGTCGGGCCAGTCGATCGCCGCCAGCGCCAAATAGGCCCGCTGGCGCGCGACCGCGAGGGCGTCGCCACTCGCCGTGACGCTCAACACCCGCCCGCCGTTCGCCACGAGGCCCGCCGCCGTCTGTGCGGTGCCGCTGTGGAACACGACCACACCGTCCACCACCCGCGCGGCGTCGAGATGGCCCATGGCGGTGCCCGTTTTTGGGGCGTCCGGATAGCCGTTAGCGGCATACACCACGGTCATCGCCGCCGCCGACCGCCAGGTGGGCGGGGTCGCCGTCGCTAGCGTGCCCGTGGCCGCCGCGTACAGCAGGGGCAACAGGTCGGATTCCAGGCGCACCATCAACACTTGGCATTCCGGATCCCCAAATCGCACGTTGAATTCGATGAGCGTGGGGCCGTCGGCAGTCACCATCAGGCCCGCAAACAGCACGCCGCGAAAGGGCGTGCCCCGCTGGGCCATGGCCGCCACCGTCGGCGCGATGATTTCCGCCATCACCCGCGCTTGCAGCGCGTCCGTAAACACCGGCGCGGGCGAATACGCCCCCATGCCGCCGGTATTGGGGCCGCGATCGCCGTCAAACGCCCGCTTGTGATCCTGCGCCGCCGCCAACGGCACCACGGTGTCGCCGTCGCTCAGGGCAAAAAAGCTCACTTCTTCCCCGTCGAGATAGCTTTCGATGACGATTTCCGCGCCCGCGTCGCCAAATCGCCGTTCCACCAGGAGTGCCGACAGCGCCGCCTCGGCCTCCGCCAGGGTCAGGCACACCATCACGCCCTTACCGGCGGCCAAACCGTCCGCTTTCAACACCACCGGCGCCCCGTGTTGGTGCAAAAATGCCCGCGCCGCGTCGATGTCCGCCGCCGCAAACCGCCGATAGGCCGCCGTGGGCACCCCCGCCGCCTGGGCCAAATCCTTCATAAAGCCTTTCGAGCCTTCCAACTGGGCCGCCGCCTGGGTTGGCCCGAACGCGACGATGCCCACAGCGGCGAGGGCATCCACGAGACCGAGGGTGAGCGGCGCTTCTGGCCCAACGACCACGAAATCCACCCGCTCCTGCTGACAGAACTGCACGAGTTCGGGCACCTGGTGGGCGCCAATGGGCACGCAGATAGCGTGTTCCGCACAGCCCGGATTACCCGGCGCACAAAACAGCGCGGTCAACTGGGGCGATTGGCGCAATTTCCAGCAAAGCGCGTGTTCGCGGCCACCGCCGCCGACAACGAGTAGGCGCATGTCATCATTCCAAAAAAGTGATTATAAACAAGGAGTTATCGGTAAAAGCTGTGGGCCAACACGCGGGCAACGGTGTCGGCGGAGTAGTCCCGCTGCACCCGCTGGCGCGCGTGGGTCATGGCGAGGGAAAGCTGCGTTTGTACTTGGTCGCGGGTGACCGTGGCGGCGGGCCAGCGCTGCAACAGGCGATACACGTGGGGATCGACGCCCCACCGACGACCGGCCCAATAGCGATAAACGCGGCGATCGTCGGCCCGCAGAAGGGCGACAAGGCGCGGCACCGGCTGTTGCAGCTGTTCGGCCCGCATTTCCACCCGCGACGCGCCCCAATCATCGAGCCACGCCAGCGGCCCGACGCGATAGCCCAAGCGGTAGGCCGCCCGGTCGATGTGCGCCGCCGCCGCGCCGTCGTCGAGCAATTGCGCGGCTGCCGCCAGGTATTCCAAAGCCAAGCGATCAAATACCACCGCGCTGTGGGGCAGCCACTGACCGCCGCTGCACTGAATCAGCGCCGTGAGCGGCGGTGGACTGTCGGCGCAATCCCATAAATCGGCGTTGGATGGCCCCTGGGCCGCCGTCGCCGACACGCGCCG
>DAIUCA010000023.1:0-21050 GCA_036846405.1 Candidatus Competibacteraceae bacterium | reverse complement strand
AGCCCTGGCTTGCATTACACCAACAACCCGTTTTCTATGCGACCCTGCCATTAACTATTTTTGTGGGCTTCATTTCGACGCTATTGGCATTGATCGCCGTCGTTTTATTGAGCGCTGCATGGCATCAACACCGCTTATTTGCGTGCCTAGAAAATACCCTTGCGCCGCTCATTGCGATGCCCCACGCCACCTTTGCCTTTGGCCTGGCGTTTCTGCTGCTCCCCAGCGGCTGGGTGATGCGGTTCCTGTCGCCTGAAATCAGCGGCTTCGAGCGCCCGCCGCCCTGGCTCATCGTCAACGACCCCTGGGGACTCGCCCTGATCCTCGGGCTGTTGGGCAAGGAAATCCCCTATCTGCTGCTCATGATCTTTGTGGCCCTCGCCCAACACCGAGACGACCGCAGCTATGGCGCCGCCCGCACCCTGGGTTACGCGCCCTTTTGGGCCTGGTTACTGGTCGTTTTTCCGTTAATTTACAAGCACTTACGCCTGCCGCTCTTTGCGGTGCTGGCTTTTAGCTTTTCTGTGGTGGATGTGAGCCTGATCCTCGGGCCGAGCAATCCGCCCACCTTGAGCGTCTGGCTGTGGCGACAATTTAATGATGCGGATTTGAGTCAACGGCGCGTCGCCGGCGCAGGGGCGATGGTGCAAATTGGGCTGGTTTTTGCAGCCATTGGGCTGTGGTGCGCGGGAGAACAGCTCAGTCGATTATGCCTCTGGCCAATCGCCAAATTAGGCATCCAAATGGGCGAACCCGTGGGCATTCGATTAATCACTGCCGTTGGAATAATGACGTTATTCGGGGCATTTATCTTTGGCGGAGTGGGATTGGCCCTGTGGTCAATCGCGCGCCATTGGCGCTTTCCCGATAACCTGCCCACAGCGTTTACCTTAACCCAATGGAATCAACAGTTTACCGTATTACAAGCGCCCTTTTTGAACACGCTGCTGCTGGGGGTTGCGGCCACAGCGATAGCGGTCATTTGCGTCATCGGCTGTTTAGAAAACGCTGCGCGGCGATCGCAAAACCGCGTGGGATTAATCGAAAGTTTTTTGTATTGGCCATTACTCGTGCCGCAAATTGGTTTTCTATTCGGCATCCAGCTGTGGCTGATTTACTTAAATCTGGACGGTTCTTGGTTAGCCCTGATCTGGTGCCACGTTCTCTTTGTGTTTCCTTACGTGTTCCTGTCCCTCAGCAGCCACTACCGCCACCTTGACATTCGCCAAATCCATACGGCGAGAACCCTCGGCGCCTCACCCAACAAAACTTTCTGGCGCATCAAATGGCCACTACTCAAACCGTCCGTGCTAACAGCCTTTGCCGTGGGCTTCGCCGTGAGCGTCGGGCTGTACCTGCCCACTTTGGCGGCGGCCGTCGGACGCATTTCGACGCTCACTGTGGAGGCGGTCACCCTCGCCGAGGGCCGCAACTGGCGCCTCATCGGCCTCTACGGCGTGGTGCAAATGGCCCCTCCCTGGACGGTCTTTTGGCTGGCCCATCGGCTGTCGTGCGCCGCCCACCGAAAAAGTTGAATATTAATCCCATTAATAAATGGCGAATTTACGCCGCGCGGGCGACATCGTCATTAAACGGAAATTGGGCGATCGAATGGGCGATGTCGTGAATTAATTGCGGCCCGCGATAAATCAATCCAGTGTAAATCTGCAATAAATCCGCGCCGTGTTTCAATCGCATCACGGCATCATTTGCCGACATAATGCCGCCCACAGCGATAATGGGTAAACGGTTGCCTAATTCGCCTTTTAATTGTTGCAATACCTCGAGCGCTCTTTCGGCTAATGGCGCCCCGCTTAATCCGCCGATTTCGCGGCTATTTTTGGCAAAAGTAATATGGTCTCGTCGCAGCGTCGTATTAGTGGCAATGACGCCATCAACCCCTTGATCTAACAAGCAATTTACGAGCGGTGGAATATCGTCGTCGGGGACATCTGGGGCGATTTTCACCGCCATGGGTTTATAACAGCCATGCTGTTTTTCGAGGGCTAATTGGGTTTGTTTCAATGACGCGAGCAGGCGATTAAGAAAATCAGGTTGCTGCCAATCGCGCAGGCCCACTGTATTTGGACTGGAGATATTAATTGCCAAATAATCGGCCGTTAAATACGCCTGTTTGAAGCCATATTCATAATCGGCAATGGCGTGTTCTTGTGGCGTATCGGCATTTTTTCCCAGGTTAATGCCCAGGGGAATCGCGGGCCGTTTTTGCTGAATCCGCGCCACTAATTCATCGACCCCTTCGTTATTAAATCCCAAGCGGTTGATGAGTCCCTCCACCTCCGGCAGCCGAAAAAGTCGCGGGGCGGGATTGCCGGGTTGGGAACGCGGTGTCACCGTGCCAACCTCCAAAAAACCAAAGCCGAGATGCGCTAACCCATGGATATGTTGTGCATTCTTATCGAGACCAGCAGCCAAGCCAATGCGTCGGGGGAAGTCGATTCCCATAAGGCGACAGGGACTCAAGGAGGGCTGTGGTATTAGGTAAGGCAATAGTGGAGTGCAGGCGTCGAGCGCGGCGAAACTCAGGCGATGCGCCAATTCGGGTGACAATTGGAAGAGCAGGGGACGTAGGAAGCGGTAGAGCATGGGTTGGGATTTCCACAGTCGATGAAGCGGTGAGAAACTCTAATGCGGTCTCCCAATTGGAATGTGTCGGTCATGCAGCTAAATCAAAGTTTTTTCAAACTCGACGAGTTTCAAGGGCGAGATATTCCCGAGCTATTGGCCACCAGTTTGGATGCGATATATCAGCGTTTTTATCGCATGGCAGACAATCGCTTTGATTATGCCCATTTGGCTAATTCAAAAGAGTTTAATCACTACACCACGATTGCTCGTGCATTAAATGAATTCTCACCCATCGCATTAATCGATCGCCCGCAGCAAATCAGCTTTTGGTTGAATGTTTATAATGCCCTTTTATTGCATTCTGTGGTGATGCGCGAAGTAAAAGAAAGCGTGAATAAAACCAGCGGTTTTTACACCGATACGCATTATAAAATTGGGGGCCACAAATACACCCTAGACGATATTGAGCACGGCATTTTGCGGGCGAATGCCAAAAAGTATATGGGGCTGTTGGCGCCTATTGGTCGGGGCGATCCGCGATTGCCCTTTGTGGTTCACCCTGTCGAACCCCGCATCCATTTCGCTTTGTATTCAGCGAGTTACTCATCGCCCTACTTGCAGGTTTTCCGCCCCGCAACCCTGCATGAACAGTTCGACGACGGTGTGCAATTGGTACTAGCGCGAGACATGTCATTTGATCTCCAAACCTATCAATTAACCGCGCCTAAAATGTTTTACTGGTACGAAAAGGATTTTGGCAGCCGCGAGGACGCCATTCGCTTTATTGCGCGCTATTTACCCGATTCGCAGTCGCGTTTATTTGCCCTCGAACATGCCGCGCACGTGCAATTGAATTACAGCGATTTCGATTGGCGATTAAATCAATTTTAAGGGCTGACAACGGGGACAATAATAGGTCGATCGCTGCCCCTGTTCGATATGCACAATCGGCGTATCGCACACAGGACAGGGCTCATTCTCGCGCCCATAAACGTGTAATTGCACTTGGAAATAACCCGTTTCGCCGGTGCCACTGCGGAAGTCTTTAAGCGTCGTGCCGCCGGCCTCAATTGCCGCATTCAACACGGTCTTAATGGCCACGACCAATCGGTCGCATTCGTCTCGCGTTAATTCGCCCGCGGGCGTGGTTGGATGGATGCCCGCCCGAAACAACGCCTCGCTCGCGTAGATATTGCCCAGACCCACCACCAAATTTTGTTTTAACAACATCAACTTAATCGCTTGGGTGCGATTGATGAGGAGGGCCTGCAAATGGCTCCCCGTGAAGTCATCGCCTAACGGTTCAATGCCTAACTCCCGAATGCGCGGGTGCCGTAGCACCTCGTCCGTCCACAGCCAAGCGCCAAATCGGCGCGGATCGGTGTAACGCAGCCAGCCCTCCTCAAGCGCCAGCTCCACATGGTCGTGGGCCATAAATGGCTCCTGGGTCGTGAGCCACCGCAGCGTGCCACTCATACCCAAATGCACCAGCGCCGTGCCGCGGGTGTTGTTCAACAGCAGATACTTTGCCCGCCGCGTGACGGATTGGATCGGCACTCCCGTTAATTGGGGCGCCAATGAATCGCTAATCGGCCACCGCAAATCCGTGCGCCGAACGACAACGCTTTGAATCACGCGATTTGTGAGTAATGGCGCAATAGCGCGGCGCGTGACTTCGACTTCGGGTAATTCGGGCATCGGGATTAACCTTTTGGAGAGAGGGAAGCGAATTGGTGTGCTAATCGCGTCGGTTCAGGTAAACGGTAATGCGTGGTGCAATTCGTCACCCAGCGAATGGCGCTCGCTAAGCTAATTCGGTGGCCCACAGAAATAAACAGCGGATTCGTCCGCTTTTTATTGCGCAACACCGCGCCAATCACCTCATGTTTATCTAATACGAATGCCCATTGACCGGCTTCATCGCCTGGGCTGTCGTATTCGCCGATAAAATGGCTTTTCGCGACGCCAATCGTGGGTAAATCGAGCCATAGCCCTAAATGACAGGCCAAGCCACAGCGTTGGGGATGCAATCGCCCGCCGCCATCGCAAAAAATCAGGTCAGGCCGTTGTTTTAATTGGGAAAATGCCGCCAGTAGCACAGGCATTTCCCGAAATGCCAACAACCCGGGTACATAGGGAAAACGGGCCGGTAATTGGGCCGTCGCCATCGTTAACACCGTGAGTTCAGGCCATGCCAACACGACCACCGCCGCCCGCAGGGTCTGTCGCTGCCATACCCCCACATCCACCCCCGCCACGGTGTGAATCGCCCCAAAAGCATCCTGTTGACACACCCGAGGTGCTAGGGCGTGTTGCCATTGTCGGGCTGTCGCCGTTGTCAACCCGTCAGGCCAACGATTTTGTTGTCGCGCCGCGTCCCACTCCGTCCCATTTCCCCCATCATTTTTTGAGGTCGCCATGAAGATTGCTTCACCTTATTTGTTGTTTTTAGGAGACGCCCAGGACTGGCTTGCCGCCAAAACGGCCATCGGCATAGCTCATTGGCGGCGGGAAAGTTGCGTTGGGCAACTTTCCCTGCCGGGCTGCGCGGTCGATTTGAAATTACCAGAACTCACCCTCGACGAAGCGGCGGCCTGTGGCGCCAAAACCCTGGTTATCGGCGTCGCCAATCGCGGGGGTACGCTCGCACCTCATTGGATTCCTTTATTAATCAATGGGTTAGAACAGGGTTTTGATCTCGCCAACGGTCTCCATCAGCGGCTGTCTGCCATTCCCGAGATTGCCACCGCGGCGCAACGGTTGGGTCGGCAACTCTTCGATGTGCGCCATGCGGACGGCGTGATCCCCGTGGGAGATGGGCGTGCGCGGACAGGCCATCGCCTGCTCACCGTCGGCACGGATTGCTCCGTCGGCAAGATGTATACCGCCCTCGCCCTAGAGGCAGAATTACAACAACGCGGGGTAGCGGCCACATTTCGCGCCACCGGCCAGACCGGTATCCTCATTGCTGGCTCGGGAATTGCTGTTGACGCCGTAGTTGCTGACTTTATTTCTGGGGCAGTCGAGCAATTAGCCCCGGAAAACGCGCCAGACCATTGGGATTGCATCGAGGGCCAGGGATCGCTGCTACACCCCTCCTTCGCGGGGGTGAGCTTGGGATTGCTGCACGGCGCCCAAGCTGAGGCGCTCATCATGTGCCACGAGCCTCGTCGTATTCACATGCGCGGGCTGCCCCATTATCCGCTGCCAGATCTGAAAGAGTGCATTCAAATCAATGAGTTACTCGCAAGACGCACCTGTCCCACGGCGCGGGTGGTGGGCATCAGTTTGAACACCTCTGCCCTCAGCGATGAGGAAGCCGCCGACGAATTGCAGGCGACGGCTCAATACACTGGCCTGCCCTGCGTGGACGCCGTGCGCACCGGGGTTGGCCCCCTGGTGGATGCTTTCATCGGCTCACTGTCATAAAACTCATGCGACAACTTGACTATCGCGCCGAGCGTTGGCCTCTGGCGGCCCCGTTCCGCATCGCGCGCGGCAGCCGCACCCACGCCGAACCCATCGTGGTTACCATCCGCGAAGACGGCTTTACGGGGCGCGGCGAGTGTTTGCCCTACGCGCGCTACGGCGAAACCGTCGATAGCGTTATGGCGCAAATTCGGGCGATCGAATTAGCCATCCAACAGGGATTAACGCGCGCCGAATTGCAAACGGCATTAGCGCCCGGTGCCGCCCGCAATGCCCTGGATTGTGCGTTATGGGATTTACACGCCAAACAGCAAAATCAACCGATTTGGCAACTCGCCGAATTACCGTCGCCGACACCATTAACCACGGCATTTACATTAAGCATTGACACGCCCGAGTTAATGGCCATTGCCGCGCAAAAGCGATTTTATCCGCTCTTAAAATTAAAATGCGCTGGCGACGAACAGGATGGCGCACGAATTAGCGCCGTGCGACAAGCCTCGCCTAATTCGCAACTCATTGTGGATGCGAATGAAGCGTGGGATTCGGCCCTTTACGAGGCCCTATTGCCGCAGCTCATTCGCGACCGGGTGAGCCTCATCGAACAGCCGTTTCCCGCCCAGGACGACGGGGCGTTGGCCGCATTGCCGCGACCGATTCCCGTCTGTGCCGACGAGTCCTGTCACACGGTCGCCGACCTGGCTGACCTAGCCGCGCGTTACGACGCCATCAACCTAAAACTCGACAAAACGGGCGGATTGACGGCAGCCCTTGCCCTGCGCCAGGCGGCGCGCGCGGCCAATCTGCAACTCATGGTGGGCTGCATGGTGGCCACCTCCCTGGCCATGGCGCCGGCGTTTTTCCTCGCCCAATCCGCCCAATTCGTCGATTTGGATGGGCCGCTGTTACTGGCCGAGGATCGGCCCCACGCCTTCGCGTTTGTGGGCAGCGAAATGCAGTTGCCAACCCGCGCCCTATGGGGCTAGGGCGGCGTGCCAAAAACGCGTGGGCACGAGGGGGCTGTCGAGCCACAGGCCCCACAAATCAAAGCCCGACAAATGGCTGGCGGTCGATTCATCGTCCCATTGCCACGGCAAACCGTCGTTCAGCGCCTGCCACAGGCCCCATTCGAGAAATGCCGTTTCCCAATGGGCGGCGGGTTTCGAGTGGGCTGCCAATTCATCGAATAAATGGCGCAGCGTGAATACTGACTTGCGCAAAATGATGAAATGGCCGGGCAACTGAATCACCCCGTGCAACGCCAATTGATCGACTAATTCAAGGGCGTGATTCACGCTCGGCAAGGGCGAATAACGCGGGCGAAAAAGCCGATGAATGGCGGGTTTTAGCGCACCATTGACGACGAATAATTTGGCTAATGCCGTCGCCATGCGCGGGATATTCAAAAGCCATAAACTGATGGCTAATTCCACCAATTGACGGCGCTCGAATTTCGTGAGTTCGGCGACCAAACTCCAATCTAAAACGCCGATTTTCCCGTTGGGCAACGCCATTAAATTACCGCCGTGGGGATCGCCGTGAAACCGCGCACTTTTTTGAGACCGCCAAAAGGGTTTAGCAAGTAATTCGCGGATGAGATGGGTTGGTGGAATACGTGTGGCTAATTCGGCGCTCGAAAGATGCGTGAATAATTCACCGTGTACGCGCGTCATTGCCGTCATATTCTGATTGGAAAAAGGCAGTAATTCGGGCACCACGATGACATCCGAATGGCGATAATCATCAAAGGCATTTTGTAAATGCCGTTGTTCGCTGAGAAAATCGGTTTCTTGGCATAATTTCTCGGCTAATTCGCCGATTAATGTGGTCACGTTGAGGGGCGCTAATTCACGCTGTTCGCAGGCCTCGTCAAAAGCCGCGCTCACGGTGACCGCGAGGCGCAAATCTTCGGCTAAGTATTCGTCGATACAGGGTTTTTTGACTTTAACCACGGCGTCGATGCTGTCCCACTGGACGGCGACGACAAACGCGATGCTGGCTTCAGCCAGGGCAGTCGAATGGTGCGTCGCGCCTTTTGGCAATTGGTCGTTTAATACCTGTTCGACGGCGGCGGGCAACGGTCGATTGGGCCGCGATTCGAGGGATTGAAACGCCCTTTTTATTTGACTATCGAGTTGCGGATGTCGACCGATTAACTGGCCGAGTTTGTGGAGTAATGGGCTGTGGTGAATGAGGCAAATTAAACGATCAATAGCGGTGGCATCGTCGGGCAGTTCCCATTGGCTTTCGATCATCGCTGATTGGCGATCAAGCGATAATTCGGTGAGGAATTGCTGTAACCCGCTTGCGACTAATGCGCGGTAATTTGCATAGGGCGACGGAATGACTTCAGCGAGGAGCGAATCGAGTAATTCGCTCACTCCAAAATCCGTTAATTGCACGATAAATGCTCGACTAATTGCCGAATCAATCGCTCGCCCGATTCCATCTGTTGAATGTCGATAAACTCATCGGGTTGGTGGGCTTGATTAATCGACCCCGGTCCGCAAATGACTGTGGGCAATCCCGCCGCCTGAAATTGACCGGCTTCTGCGGCATAGGCCATTTGATGGCAATCGTTTTGACCGGTTAATTGGCGGACTAATGTGGCGGCTAATGCGTCGGGCTGATGAATGAGGGGCGGCACGGAATTCAAAACGGTGGTTTGAATCGCCGCTTCCGGCGCAACCGCCTGCATTTTCGGCAGCACTTCGCCGTCGCAAAACGCCGTAAATGCCGCGATCACCTGGTCGGCCCGTTCTTCGGGAATGTTGCGAATGTCCCACACGAACTCCGCGTGACGCGCCACGATGTTGTGGGCGATGCCGCCGTGGATTTTGCCCACATGCACCGTGGTGTATGGCGGATCAAAATCCAGCTGCGTCGTGAATTGGCGCCGACTGTGGGCGTAATCGTCGAGCCAAGTCACCAACCGCGCCGCCACCATCACCGCGCTCACCCCTCGGTGGGGCTGGCTCGAATGCACTTCCCGACCGGTCACCGTGGTTTTGAGCGTCGTAATCCCCTTGTGGGCCGTCACGAGCCGCATGTCCGACGGCTCGCCCACGATCACCGCCGCGGGGCGGGGCACCTGGGCCAAGATCGCGTCGATCAGGCGCGGGGCACCCAGACAGCCAATTTCCTCATCGTAAGAAAACGCCAAGATGAGCGGTTTGTTAAGGCGCGTGGTGGATGCGGTCATGAGGGGCAACTGGGCTAAGCACACGGCCAAAAATCCCTTCATATCCACCGTGCCCCGCCCGTAGTAGCGGCCGTTTTTCTCAAGCAATTCAAAGGGATCGCTACTCCAGGGCTGACCGTCTACCGGCACCACATCCGTGTGACCCGAGAGCACCACGCCGCCGGGCACGGCGGGGCCGATGACCGCGTACAGCCCCGCCTTATCGCCGTCGTCGTTAAACACGCGGTGGGCGGTGATGCCGAAATGGGAGAGATAATCCACAACAAAATCAATGAGTTGTAGATTGGAGTCGCGGGAAACAGTGGGAAAGGCGACGAGTTTGGCGAGGAGATCGCGGGCGTTCATAGCAACGGTGGTCAAGTCAAGGTCTCCGAAAAGGGTTAACGGGCCTGTCCCTGGTGGGCGACGGCTTGGATGGCCGCCTCAATCGCGGCGGCATCGCCCAGATAGCGACGGCTGCGAGGACGCAATTGGGCGTCTAAGTCGTACACAAGGGGCACGCCGGTGGGCACGTTCATTTCGATAATGTCCGCATCGGAAATGCCGTCTAACGACTTAATTAAGGCGCGTAACGAATTACCATGGGCGGTAATTAAGACGGTTTTATTATCCTGTAATTGCGGCACGATTTCAGAATTAAAATAGGGCATCACGCGGGCAACCGTGTCTTTTAAGCATTCGGTATCCGGCAACTGGGCTTTCGATAAATCGCGGTAACGGCTGTCGAATAACGGATGGCGGGCGTCGTTTTTATTCATGGGTGGTGGTGGCAAGTCGTAACTCCGACGCCATAATTTCACCTGCTCTTCGCCGTATTCGGCGGCCGTTTCTGCCTTATTCAAACCCTGTAATGCACCGTAATGACGTTCATTAAGTTGCCAGGCGCGCGCGACGGGAATCCACATTAAATCCATTTCGTCTAACACGAGCCATAAGGTGCGAATCGCGCGTTTTAATACGGACGTAAATGCGCAATCAAAATGCAGCTTTTCGGCGGCTAATAATCGCCCTGCTTCGCGGGCTTCTTGGATGCCCTGAGGCGTTAAATCCACATCCTTCCAACCGGTAAACCGATTTTCCAAATTCCACTGGCTTTGGCCATGGCGCAATAAAACCAATTGGGGCATTTCGCTTCTCCCATTTATTGAAATAAACCGCATAAATCACGGTCTGTGAACAGCATAAAAACTTTACTCACCAAAGGGGAACGACCGTGCAGTACGAATCGCAAAAAACCGAAATCATTCAACAGGTTGTGACGGATATTCGCGCCAAGCTCCCCGGCGAGACCTGCGAATTGGCCGCCGCCTTTGCGCAGCGTTATTACCAACAAGCCTTTGTGGATGACCTGGTGTCGCGGCCCCTGGACGACCTCTACGGCGCGGTGGTTTCTCACTTTTACTTTGCGCAACATCGGCTTCCAGGCCAGGTGTTATTGCGGATTTACAACCCCGAGTTGGCGGAACAGGGCTGGCATACCACCCACAGCGTCATTGAGCTGGTGTGCGACGACATGCCGTTTATCGTGGACTCGCTCATTATGGCGTTTAATCGCAGCAACATTAGCGTCCATGCCATTTTGCACCCGATTTTAACCGTGCAACGAACAGCGAATGGCCAATTACAAAATGTGGTCGATGACGGCTATTCCGACGCCCACCGCGAATCGATTATTCATTTGCAAATCGATCGGCAAATAGAATCGCAATTCGCACCATTAATCGCCGATCTCCATCGCGTTTTGCAGCAAATCAAAATCGTCGTCGCCGATTGGCAGGCCATGCGCAATCAATTACTCGCCATTGCCGCTGAATTACGAAGCAATCCCGAGGCGGATGCCATCGAAATTAATGGCTTTTTGGAATGGCTGGCGGCAGATCATTTTACGTTTCTCGGATTCCGCGAATATCGCTTAATGCGAACGCCCGAATCGCTGGAATTATTTACCCTCGCAAATAGCGGTTTGGGATTATTACGCGACGCCGAAACAGCGGATTATCGCTCTCAAAGTTTTGGCGAATTGCCCGACCATTTGAAGCAATTGGCGGTGGGAGACGAATTACTCACCCTGTCTAAATCGGGTGCCCGTTCGCCCATTCACCGACCTGTGCATTTGGATTATGTCGGCGTGAAAAAACGCGACCCCCAGGGCCAGGTGATCGGCGAATACCGTTTCTTGGGGCTGTACACGGCCACCGCGTATCGCGAATCCCCCCGAGGGATTCCGTGGATTCGTCAAAAAGCCGCGTTGGTGTTCGAAAAAATGCAGTTGCCCCCCCACGGCCACGCCTATCGGGCATTAACCCATTTAATCGACCATTTTCCCCGCGATGAGCTGTTTCAAATGCCCGCCACCGCTTTTTTGGAGATGGTCAGCGGCATTTTGGCATTGCGGGAACGGCAGTTATTAAAAGCATTTATTTATGTGGATCAATTCGAGCGGTTTGTGTCTTGTCTGATTTACATTCCCCGCGACCGCTACAACACCCAATTACGCGAACAATTTGCCCAACTTTTATTAACTACCTTTGGGGGTTTTGAAGCGACTTTTAATACCCAATTTTCCGATTCGGTATTGGCGCGATTACACCTCCATTTGCGGGTGATCCCTGGCAAAATTCCCCCCTGGTCGATTCACGAGATTGAAACCGCATTACGTGCCCAAATGCTGTCGTGGGAAGACCAATTTTATCAGGCGCTATTAACCACCGTGGGTGAAGTCAACGGCAATGAGTTATTCCGCCGTTATCGCCGTGCATTAACCCCTGCTTATCGCCAAGATTTCTCGCCAAAACAAGCCGTTGGCGATGCCCTACGGCTCGCGGAATTGACCGACGATCGCCCGATTATTCCCCATTTTTATCAAGTGCTCGAAGACCCAAAAAACCTGGTGCGTTTGAAAATTTATCGCCGATTTTCAGCCCTGCCATTAGCGCAGATTTTGCCGTTATTGGAGTCGTTGGGATTAAAAGCATTAGATGCCAATTCCTACGCCATTGAATTAGAAAATCGCGAGATTCAATGGGTCGTGAGTTTTACGCTACAAGCCCAAGCGATTATTCCGTTTGATGCGCGGCGCAGGGATTTACACACTGCTTTAATGGCACTCCTCGATGGGACGACCGAATGCGACGGATTGAATGGCCTGGTATTAAATGCGGGCCTCGCCTGGCGGCCCATTAGCGTCTTTCGGGCCATGGGCCATTATTTGCGGCAAACGCCGCTTAAATATAGCCAAGCGTATTTGCAGCAAACGCTTAATCAGCACGGCACCATTACGGCGCAATTATTCGCGCTATTTGAAGTGCGATTGCGCCCCGAACGGGCGGACGAATTAGCCGAACAGCAGCAGCAAGCCGCGATTGAATGCGCCATCAGTCAAGTCACCAGCCTCGACGAGGACCGCATCTTGCGGGCGTTTTTGGCGCTCATTTTGGCGATTACCCGCACCAATTATTTCCAAACCTCGGCGGAATTAGCGCCCAAACCCTATATCGCTTTCAAAATCGACTCGTCGCAGCTGCCTGACCTGCCCCAACCCGTGCCGCTGTGTGAAATCTTCGTCGATTCGCCCCGCGTGGAGGCCATTCACCTGCGGGGCGGCCTGGTGGCGCGGGGCGGACTGCGGTGGTCGGATCGCCGGGAGGATTTTCGCACCGAGGTTCTTGGGCTGATGAAGGCGCAGATGGTGAAAAACGCGGTCATCGTGCCCAGCGGCGCCAAGGGCGGCTTCATCGTCAAACAGCCGCCTGTCGACGACCCCAACGCCCTGCGCCAGGAGGCGGTGGATTGCTATCGCACGTTTATTCAGGGGCTGCTCGATCTCACGGACAACCGGGTGGGCGAAACCTGCGTGCCGCCGCCCCAGGTGCGCCGCCGCGACGGCGATGACTCGTATTTGGTGGTCGCCGCCGACAAGGGAACCGCCACATTTTCCGACATCGCCAACACCATCGCCGCCAGCTACGGCTTCTGGTTGGGCGATGCCTTTGCGTCCGGCGGCAGCCAGGGCTACGACCACAAGCGCATGGGCATCACCGCCCGGGGCGCGTGGGAATCCGTGCGGCGGCATTTCCGCGAATTGGGCCGCGAAATCAACCAGCGGGACGAAATCACCGTCGTCGGCATCGGCGACATGAGCGGCGATGTCTTCGGCAACGGCTTGCTGTGCTCGCCCAAGGTGCGCTTGTTGGCGGCGTTCGATCACCGCCACATTTTCCTCGACCCGCAGCCTGACCCCGCCGCGAGTTACGCCGAGCGCCAGCGGCTGTTTGCGCTTCCCAGCTCGAGTTGGGCCGACTACGACCCGCAGCGCCTGTCTCCGGGGGGCGGCGTCTATTCGCGGCAACGCAAAACCATCGCCGTGTCCGCCGAGGTTCAAGCCGTGTTGGGTCTGGAGCGCGATCGATTCACCCCCGACGAACTCATCAGCGCGGTGCTCAAGGCCCCGGTGGATTTGCTGTGGAACGGCGGCATCGGCACCTACGTGAAGGCGCGACACGAGAGCCACAGCCAGGTGGGCGACCGCCACAACGACGCCGTGCGCGTGAACGGCGATGAACTGCGCTGCACCGTGGTGGGCGAAGGCGGCAATTTGGGCTTCACCCAAGCCGCGCGGGTGGAATTTGCGGCGGCGGGCGGGCGGATTTTTACCGACGCCATCGACAACGCCGCGGGGGTGAACTGCTCGGATCACGAGGTCAACCTGAAAATTCTGCTCAACCGCCTGGTGGAACAGGGCGACATGACCGTGAAGCAGCGCAATCAGCGGTTGGTGGAGATGACCGACGCCGTGGCGGCGCGGGTGTTGCGGCAAAATTACCTGCAACCCCAGGCGCTGATGCGGGCACTGGCCCAACTGCCGGCGGCGCTCGACGATTATCGCCACGCGCTGGCCGTGTTGGTGGCGGAGGGCGGCCTGAATCGGCGGCTCGAAGGGCTGCCGACGGATGCGGAATGGGCGAAACGGCCCCAGTTGTACGCGCCCGAACTCGCTGTGCTGCTCGCGTACACCAAAAACTTCCTCAATCGCCACCTGTTGCAGAGCCTGTTGCACAGCGATTTGCGCGATGACCCCTTCTGGGCCGACGAGCTGCACCAATATTTTCCCGAGGCGCTGCACGAATTCGCGGCGGCCATGGGCAGTCACCCCCTAAAAGCCGAAATCATCGCGACCCACACGGCTAACAGCCTGGTGAATCGCATGGGCATCCCCTTCATTTTTCGGATGCAGCGCCAAACCGGCGCCGATTACGCCGCCATCGCCCAGTGCTACACGGCGGCGCGGGAGCTATTTGCAATGCGCGGCGTCTGGCGGGACATCGAAGTGCTCGACGACCAGGTGGCGACAGCAACCTTAACAGCGCTGCATTTGGCGACGGTGGAGCTGTTGGAGCGGGTGACCTTGTATTTGCTGCGGCGACCGTCCATGGCGACCATTCACGAGCATCTCCAGCAATATCAAGCACCGTTGGCGGCGATTGTGGCGGCCTGCGGCACGTTGCTCGATGGGGAGATGAAACGCCGTTGCGATGAACAAACCGCCGATTGGGTCGCGGCAGGTGTGCCGTCGGCGCTGGCAGCCAAGGTGGCCACGTTGGCGTTTTTGGATCATGGCTTGGCGCTCGTGGATGTGGCCCAGGCCTACCATGTGGCGCCAACCACGAGTGCGGCGCTGTTTTTTGCCCTGAATGCGCGGTTGCGATGAGCGCCGCGCGACCCTGTGCCTTGTCGATACGGGATTCCCTCACCAAAATTATCCCGCCAGTCCCTGGGCCAACCCTGCAAACCGCCGCGACGAGCGACGGCGAATGCGTTGGCGATTTCCCTTCTCTGTGTGACGGATTTTGACTCTATGGCAACGCCCCCAAGCTCTCCCCGCATTATTTTGGCCGGCCTCGCGCGGGCACTGGTGAATCAAAACCTCCTCACGGAGGAGGCGGCCACCAAGGCCGTGGACCAGGCGAATAAAAGCAAAACCGCCCTATCGGCCTTTCTCGTCGAACAAAAACTCGTCGCGGCTAAAGACATCGCGCTGGTATCGGCGGAGGCCTTTGGCTATCCGCTGTTCGACATTACCCAGCTCGATCTGGAAAACGCGCCGCTCAAAATCGTGAGCGAAGATTTAATTAAGAAGCATCGAGCGCTGCCGCTGCTCAAGCGAGGACGTACCCTGTTTGTGGCGATTGCCGACCCCACCAACCTGCGGGCGTTGGACGACATTAAGTTCAACTGCAACCTCACCGTAGAACCGATCGTCGTGTTGGAAACGGCGCTTACGGCTGATTTCATCGACAAGGTGCTGGTGGGACCAGACGGCAGCAACAGCATGGAAGATGACGACACCCTGGGCGATTTAGAAACCACCGCCGGCGATGACGACCCCAACAAAGCCAGTGGCACCGTGGTGGGCGAAAACAAGGACGACGAAGTGCCCATCGTGCGGTTTGTGAACGGCATGTTGGTGAAAGCCATCACCCAAGGCGCGTCGGATTTGCATTTTGAACCCTACGAGAAGATGTACCGCGTGCGCTTTCGCCAGGACGGCGTGCTGTCGGAAATTACTAAACCGCCGGTGGCCATGGCGAGTCGCATTTCGGCCCGTCTGAAGGTCATGGCTTCCATGGACATTGCCGAGCGGCGGGTGCCCCAGGACGGCCGGATTAAGCTGCATCTTTCTAAAAAGCGGGCCATCGACTTTCGGGTGAACTCGCTGCCCACGCTGTTTGGCGAAAAGGTGGTGCTGCGGATTTTGGATCCGAGTTCGGCGAGCTTGGGTATCGACATGCTGGGTTACGAGCCGATTCAGAAGGAACGGTATTTAAGTGCGCTGCATCGGCCCCAGGGGATGATTTTGGTCACTGGCCCCACCGGCTCGGGCAAAACCGTGTCGCTCTACACGGGCCTCAACATTCTCAACACCGAGGACGTGAACATCTCCACGGCGGAGGATCCGGTGGAAATCAATCTCCCCGGGATTAACCAAGTCAACGTGAACCCGAAAACCGGGATGACCTTCGCCAACGCCCTGCGGGCGTTTTTGCGCCAAGACCCGGATGTGATCATGGTGGGGGAGATTCGCGATTTAGAGACGGCGGAAATTGCGATTAAAGCCGCTCAGACCGGCCACATGGTGATGTCTACGCTGCACACCAACAGTGCGCCCCAGACCCTAACTCGCCTGCTGAACATGGGGGTGGCGCCGTACAACATCGCGTCGAGCGTGTCGCTCATCATCGCCCAGCGCTTGGCACGACGGCTGTGTCCCCACTGCAAAACGGTGGCAGAAGTGCCGCCAGAAGAGTTGATACGCCAGGGGTTTTTGCCGGAAGAGTTGGCGACGCTGGTGGTGTATCGGCCCGTGGGCTGTGACCAATGCAAGGGGGGCTACAAGGGACGGTTAGGAATCTACGAAGTGATGCCGATTTCCAACGACATTGGTCGATTGATCATGGCGGGGGGAAACGCGATTCAGATTGCCGATTTGGCGCAGAAAGAAGGGATTAACAGCATTCGCCAGTCGGGCTTGAATAAAATCCGCATGGGTCTCACCAGTCTCGAAGAAATTAACCGTGTCACGAAGGAGTAATTCCGATGGCCAAAGCCGCTGCTTTAGCAAAAAAGAAAGACGACCTTACCTTTAATTGGAATGGCACCGACCGCAACGGCAAGCGCGTGAAAGGCGAGCTGCGCGGGGCGAATCCCAATCTGGTGAAGGCGGAATTGCGTCGCCAGGGCATCACGCCCCTCAAGGTGAGCAAGAAGCCCGCGCCGCTGTTTGGGGGCGGGGGCAGCGTGTCCGCGAAGGACATCATGATTTTCACCCGCCAGCTCTGCACCATGTTGAGTTCGGGGATCGCGATCGTGCAGGCCGTGGACATGGTCGGTAACAGCGTGAAAAAACCGCCCCTCAAGAAGCTCATCTTGACCATCAAGAACGATCTGGAGAGCGGGGTTCGCCTGGCCGACTGTCTCGCCAAGCATCCGGTGTACTTCGATAACCTCTATGTGAGCCTCGTGCGCGCGGGGGAAGAGGCCGGGGTACTCGAAAATCTGCTCAACAAAATCGCCGGCTATCTGGAACGGTCGGAAGCGATTAAATCGAAGCTCAAAAAGGCGTTGGTTTATCCCACAGTGGTGATGTTCGTCGCGTTCATCTGTACGGCGTTCATCATGATTTTCGTGATTCCGCAGTTTGAGAGTTTATTCCGCGGATTTGGCGCCGATTTGCCCGCCTTCACCGTGTTTGTGCTCGATTTGTCGAAAATCTTCGTGAGCTACTGGTGGGCCATTTTCGCGGGGATCGCTGCGCCCATCATTGCTCACATCCAGCTTGTCAAGCGGGTGCCGGCATACCGTCAAACCGTCGATCGCATCATTCTCAAAGTGCCGCTGTTTGGGGAAATCGCCGCGTTGGGGGCTAACGCCCGCTTTGCCCGCACCCTCGCCACCATGTTCGACGGCGGCGTGCCCCTGGTGGACGCCATGACCTCGGTGTCGGGCGCGACCGGTAACTATGTGTACGAAAAAGCCGTGCTCGACATGCGCGACAACGTATCCGTGGGTCAACAGCTCAACTTCGCCATGCGCCAAGCCAACCTGTTCCCCGACATGGTGATTCAGATGGTGGCCATCGGCGAAGAAGCCGGTTCCCTCGGCGCCATGTTGTCGAAAGTGGCAGATTTCTACGAAGAGGAACTCGAAGCCATGGTGGACACGCTCACCACGCTGCTCGAACCCCTGGTCATGTGCGTGCTCGCGGTCATCGTGGGCGGTTTGGTCATCGCCATGTATCTGCCGATTTTCAAACTGGCGGCGGCGGTGTAAGGAAAGTGACCCTTTTTGAGTTGTTTCAACAGGAGCCGTGGGTGTTCATTACCACGGCTTTTTTATTGGGCCTGTGCGTGGGAAGCTTCCTCAACGTGGTGATTTATCGGCTGCCCTTGATGATGAAACGGGAATGGTTGGCCCAATGTGCAGAATTGCGCGGAGAATCCTTACCCGAAGCGCCAACTTTGAACCTGGTTTACCCGCCTTCCCGCTGCCCCGCCTGTGAACGACCCATCCGCCCCTGGGAAAACATTCCGGTATTGAGCTATCTCTTTTTACGTGGCCGCTGTAGCTGTCGCGAAAAACCGATTTCTATGGAATATCCCCTCGTAGAACTCGCCACGGGAATCCTGTCGGCGATCGTCGCTTGGCATTTTGGCGTGGATTATCCCGTGATCGCGGCGTTATTCCTGACTTGGGCGTTAATTGCTTTAAGCATCATCGATTTGCACCATTTTTTGCTGCCCGACGACATCACCCAGCCTTTTCTGTGGTTGGGGATTTTATTGGGATTTTTCAACATTTTCGTGGATTTACCCACGGCGGTGGCCGGCGCTATGGCGGGATATTTATCCCTGTGGTCGGTGTACTGGGCGTTTAAGCTCGTTACGGGCAAGGAAGGCATGGGTTATGGCGATTTTAAGCTGCTGGCCTTACTTGGAGCCTGGTTGGGATGGCAAGCCTTACCCACCATCATCATCTTGTCGTCGGCGGTGGGGGCGGTGGTGGGCATTGTGTTGGTGGTGATTAAAGGCCAAGACCGCAATCAACCCCTGCCCTTTGGCCCATTCCTCGCTGCTGCCGGGTGGTTGGCCTTACTGGGCGGCGGCGATTGGTTGCAGCTCGTGCCGTAGCCGTATTTCTCGGGGCGACAGGCGACTCGGGGCCTTACTGCTAAACTGTCGCCCAAAGTAAGGCAAGTCCACATCAAGGATAAAATCATGAAATTCATCGACCTGTTTGCGGGCATCGGGGGTTTTCGCCAAGCCTTTACCGATGCTGGCTTTACCTGCGTATTCTCCTCCGAATGGGATGTAAACGCCCAAAAAACCTACCAGGCCAACTACGGCGAACGGCCCGAGGGCGACATTACCCAAATCCCCAGTGCCGCCATTCCCGACTTCGACATTCTTTGTGGCGGTTTTCCTTGTCAGCCCTTCAGTCACATCGGTAAGCGCGAAGGCTTTACCCATCCCACCCAAGGCACGTTGTTCTACGAAATCCTCCGTATCCTTACCGCCAAGCGGCCCACCGCCTTTTTGCTAGAAAACGTGGAGGGGCTCGTCAATCACCAGCGGGGCCAGACGTTTCGCACGATTCTGGATAGCCTCGCCGTTTCCGAGAATGGCGTCTGTTCGCTGGCGCCGTCGGCCCACCACCTGGGCTATCACGTGTTTTGGGCACTGCTGAATGCGCGGGATTACGGGCTGCCCCAGTCCCGCAACCGCCTTTACCTGGTGGGCTTTGATGCCGACCGCTTTTCCCAACCGCCCGATTTCAGCATTCCACCGCCATTTCCTTACCGCATTCCTGTGGGAACAATCGTCGAGCAACATCCCCACGGCTACGACATCTCCCACCATCTGCAAACCCATTACCTGTTCAAATTGAACGACGGTCGCCCTCAGATTATCGACCGCCAATCCCAAGAGCAGGCCAAAACCCTGGTGTCTACCTACCACAAAATCCAACGCCTTACCGGGACTTTTGTCCGCGATCCTTACTGTACGACGGGATTGCGACTGCTCAGCGAGGGCGAATGTAAGGCATTAATGGGATTTTCTGCCGATTTCCGTTTTCCCGTCTCGCGTACCCAAATGTATCGCCAGTTGGGAAATTCCGTCGCCGTGCCCGTGGTGCACCAATTAGCCCGAGCCATGGGGAAGGTGCTGTCATCCGCCCCCGTCATAACTCGCGACCAAAGTCCCGATTTCCCCAAAAAAGTCGCCTGAGATAGGCTGGACTTCCCTTACTTTCCTCGAATACAGGTCGCCATGACTGCCATGCGTTCACTTGTCGTCGGTCTGACGGGCGGGATCGCCAGCGGCAAAAGTGCCGCCACCGCCGCCTTCGCCGCGTTGGGCGTGCCCATTTTGGATGCCGATGAGATTGCGCGGGCCTTGGTCGCCCCCGGCGAACCCGCCCTCCAGGCCATTGCCGACCGTTGGCCCGACTGCGTTCGGGACGGCGCGTTGGATCGGGCCAAAATGCGCGAACAGGTGTTTCAAGACGCCCAAGCGCGGCGCGAACTGGAAAATTTGCTCCACCCGCTGGTGTTCCAGACCATCACGCGGCGACTCAACACCATCGCCGCGCCCTACACCGTGGTTGCCGTGCCGCTCCTCGCGGAAACCGGGCGGCGTGATTTTTACGACCGCGTGCTCGTGGTGGATGTGGACGCCGGGTTACAACTCCAGCGGTTACAGCAGCGCGACGGCAATTCGTTGGAACTCGCGACGGCCATTTTGGCGGCCCAAGCGTCGCGCGAGGCTCGTTTGGTAGTCGCCGACGACGTGCTCGACAACAACGACGCCCTCGCTTGGCTGCAATTTCAGGTACACGCCCTCGATGGCCACTATCGCCGCCTAGCGGTAAACGCAAAATCCGCCCGATAACGCACGTCGTCGCCTGCCATCGCCGTCACCGTGACCCGCCAGTCATCGCGGCTCTCGGTGCACAAGGGCAACATAGCCGTGCCGGTCCACTGTCCCGCCGATTGCTGCACCAAACGGGTGCGATTTGGCCCCATATCCATGTCGGCCATCCAAAAAAACAGGCCCACCCGATCCACGGTGTCGTCGCCCGACAGCTCTAGGGTCACGGGAAACGGTTGCAGCGTGGTGAGCGGGGTGGTTATCGGGTCGTCAGCACTGTCACCCAAGCGCAATGCGAGCTGCCAACCCTCGCCCGTCACGCGACAGGGGGTCAACGCCGCATCACAGGTGAGGTTTTGCGCTGTCGCCAGGGGCGTTTCGGCCAGCCAATAACTCGCGGCGAGGGC
>DAIUCA010000022.1:0-21457 GCA_036846405.1 Candidatus Competibacteraceae bacterium | reverse complement strand
CAGTCGGCGGGCGTTCTGCTCTGGGTCGCCAACTGAGCGGCGATGGGCGCAAATAGATCGCGACCATGGAAGGATGCCGACAGCCGTGGCGGTTGCCAATCCAGTCGCCAGGCCGTTTTTTCGGCGGCAATCAGGGTAAACAGCCCATTATCTGGCCCTACGAGCAGACGATTTTCGCACTGCACCACAACTCCAGCGCGTGTACCGCCAACCCCCGGGTCTACAACGGCCAACAGAATCCCATCGGGGGGCAATTCATCGAACCAGACCGCCAGCAAGGTGGCAGCAGCAGGGATCTGAAACGGCGGCAGGTCGTGGCATAAATCAATGGTCGGGACGGAGGGGGCCTGTCGATAGAGGGCGAGTTTAAGCTGCCCCACATAGGGGCCGGCGACGCCGTAATCTGTACACAACACGATGGGCCGAACGGGCATTTTTTGGAGTGGTTTCATGAACTTAGCTTCTATTAACGGGGAGCTGCTGTGGGCATTTATCGGCGCGTCGGTGCTGATTCTGATTGTGCCCGGGCCGACGACTCTGTGGATCGTGCAATACGCCGTGCGGCGCGGGCCGTGGATTGCGCTTCGGGCGGCCCCGTGGGTGGTGTTAGCCGATGGGCTGTTGATGCTGGCGGCATTTCTCGGGCTAGGCGTGCTATTGCAGATGTCTGCCGAACTCTTTTGGGCGTTGCAGACCGTCGGCGGCGGCTATCTCCTGTACTTGGGCGTACAGACCTGGCGACGAACGGGGAAGATAAGCACATCAGATTCGGCGATAGAACGGCCCGTGACCGCTTTCTGGATCACCATTCTGAATCCCAAGGCGATTCTGTTTTTTATGGCCTTTATGCCGGCATTCGTGCGGCCACAAGAACCGATTTTCGGCCAAGCCCTTGTTTTAATGGCGATTTTTCTCACGCTCTCTGGCATCAACAGCAGTGCGTACGCCCTGCTCGGTGGTTACCTCGGCCAACAGCTCACCAGCGATTCAGCCCAGCGGCGTCTCGATTATGTGAGTAGCGGTGTTTTTCTGTTGTTGGGTTTCAGTCTGCTGTTGTCCGTCTGAAATCGCGACCGAGTTTTTCGCCAACCCATTGAAATCAAATAGGTTTCTGTCGAGAAGATGGCTGGGCACAACGCATTGCAGGGCGTTGAGTAGATTCTCGATGCGCTTGGGGTCGTCCTGTTCCCATTGGGCGATGAGCTGTTTCATCTGCTGGCGCTGTAAATTTTCCTGACTGCCGCAGAGATCGCAGGGAATGATGGGGAATTGACGGTCGTGGGCGTATCGCGCCACATCTCGTTCCCGACAGTAGATCAGCGGACGAATCACCAGATTTTCGCCATCATCTGAACGCAGCTTAGGCGACATGGCCTTCAACTGGCCCCCGTGGAATAGATTGAGCAGAAAGGTTTCTAGCGCGTCGTCCGCATGGTGGCCCAAAACCACTTTGTCCATCCCCTGGTCGCGGGCGAAGCGATACAACGCGCCGCGCCGCAGTCGCGAACACAGGCTGCATAGGGTTTTGCCGACGGGGATATGGCTTTTAACGACGCTGTATGTGTCCTGTTCTAAAATCGTAAATGGGACATTTCTCGCGGTTAAATAGGCGGGTAATACATCGGCGGGAAAATTGGGCTGTTTTTGATCTAAATTGACCGCATGAAGCGTAAATGGAATGGGCGATGTGGGCTGTAATTCCAAAAGCAAATCGAGTAATGCGTGCGAGTCTTTGCCGCCTGAAATGCACACCATAATTTTGTCGTGGGGCGCGATCATTTGATAGTCGTTCATCGCCTGAATAACCATGCGTCGCAAGCGTTTACGGCATTTTTTGCCTGCCACGGATTGGGCGTGTGAATTAGCGTATTCGGCGGTGGTTTCGGAAAATGAATTCATGGGGCGTAAATCCAAATAGCTTGCTGTTTTTCATTAGCAAATTGTCGTTGTGGTTCGCCTAATTCGCGGCGCACTGCGTCGGCTAATGCGTCGGGTTTTAGATTTAATGCCAACCAGGTGTTTTTTTGTAATTTGGTGCGTAATTCGGGGATTAATGCAGCCGTCATTGGGCGGGGTAATTCGACAGCTAATGATGCGGCGTTGGCGTACCACAGGAGGGGGCGGTCGTTGCTGGCGATGGGCTGGCCGACGGCGGCGGTAGCCAACCAATCGCCGGCGTCGCGGCGATAATGTTGGCTGGCGCCGGTGGTGATGGCGCTGTCGAGGGCGAAAATCAGCAAAGCGCCCACGGTGAATCGCCAGAACCAGGGTTGGGCGTGGCGTTGGCGGTAAATCGCCGCGATGGCGAAGGGGACGGCCACCATGACCGTGAGGGCAATGGCCAGGGTGTAACGCCGTGTTAGAAAACCGTGGGCGGCTAATTGTCCAATTAAAACAAGGAGTTGCAGCCCAAGGAGACCGTGCCAATAGGGCATGCCGTCGCGGGGTAGCAGCTGTTGGCGGTGGGCGTAAATGGCGAGGAGCAGATAGGGAATGGTGAGACGGGTAACGATGGCGCCCACGAGTAACACGGCGAGTACAGTGGCCCAGGCCAGGTGGCTGTAATTTTTTGCTTCAAACAACAGTAGCTGGCGCAGCCCGTCCACGCTGCGTTGCCAATGATTGCCCAGCTGGGTTTCTTGCCACCAGAAAATAGCCGCACCCAAAAAGAGCGCCGCCAGGGCTACGGCGTTGATCCAACGCCAGGGCGACGACGGTCGGTAAGGCCACACCATCGCCATCGCAGCGGCTACGAGTAAGCCTTCGACGCGAAATAAACCGCTCACAAAAAATGCCGTGGCGGCCAGAAAAAATGTTTTGAAATCAAAGAATTGGCGATTGAGCGTGAGCAGCCAACCCATGCCGAAAAGATAGCTCGCGAGATAACCGGCCTCGCGAATGAGCAGAGGACGCAGGTCGTTGATCCACGGATATACCAAGATGACCGCCGTGGCGCCCCACAAAGGGGCCTGACGGCCGCCCCAACAATGCACGGCAAACACAAAGCCGACGGTCACGCCCAACCAGAGGCTGCCGTCGAGCCAGCGAGCCGCCATTTCTAGGGATAAGCCGCTGATTTGCTGAGTAAAAGCGATGAGAGCGGCGTAAAACGGCCATTTGTAAAGCGACCAGGCGGCGTGCCAATCGCCGTCGAGAAAGAGCGCCGCTTGTTGTAAATACACCACAGCATCGTTGTTGAGGATGGGGGATTGGTAAGTACGCAAAATGGACAGGAGCACGCTGCCTATCGCGGCGGCTAGATAGGGCGCAGCGCAGGAAGATTTCACAGTTAAATCAAAGTGTTATCTGTCGAGAAAAATGGCCCCGAGATCGGGCCATTCGAGATGTGGACGCGGTAACTCGGCAGGCCAATCGCGGCCTTCGCGGTTAATCCAGACGGTCGCCATGCCCACTTGTTGTGCTCCAGCGACATCGTGAAGGGGATCATCCCCCAGATGTAACACGGCTTCAGGTGGCAGATTTAATTTTGAACAGGCGGCGAGAAACATGGCGGGATGGGGCTTGGGATAACCCACCTGGGCAGCGGTAAAACTGTCGATAAACCAATGACTTAGCCCGGCGCGATGAATGTCTGTTGTGCCGTTGGAGAGGGCGATGAGCGGGTAATGCACCACGAGGGCGTCGAGGGCGGTGGTCACTTCGGGAAAGAGGGTGACTTGATTGCGGGCGTTATGGAAAATTTCGTAGGCGGTGTCGGCACAAAAATGAGGTAAATCAAGGGCTTGGGCGGCTCTTGCCAGGGTGGTGGTACGTAAAAACTGGAAGTCGTGGGCGCGGTCGGGAAACTCGGCCAGCACGGTGCGCCGCAGATCGAGGAGTTGATTGCTGCGGTAACAAGCGCCCAAGGAGGGAAAATGCGCGTCGAGCCATGCGTTGAGCACCGCGTCCGCCCGCCGAATCACCGGGCCAATGGGCCACAGGGTGTCATCCAGATCGAGGGTAATCGCTTGAATTTGCGGCGGAATCGCCAGGTGCGCCAGGCTCATAACTGTTTGATGCCTCTCATTAAATCGGTTTGTAGATCGCTTAGATCTTCTAATCCTACCGACAAGCGCACGAGTCCATGGGTGATGCCAGCCTTGTCGCGGTCGGCTTGGGCCAAGCGGCCGTGGGTGGTGGTGGCGGGATGAGTGATGGTGCTGCGGGTGTCGCCCAGGTTGGCGGTGATCGAGAACACGCGCACCGCGTCGATGACGGTCCAGGCGGCGGTTTGGTCGGCGAGTTCAAACGACACGATGCCGCCAAATCCCCGCTGTTGGGCTTTGGCGAGGGCGTGTTGCGGGTGGCTAAGCAGGCCGGGGTAATAGACGTGTTTTACCGCCGGTTGGGCTTGTAACCATTCGGCGAGCTGTTGGGCCTGCGCGCAATGAGCACGCATCCGCAGGGGTAAGGTTTCTAATCCCTTCAGAAAGACCCAAGCGTTAAAGGCACTCATGGTGGGGCCAGCTGTGCGCAAAAAGCCGTAAATTTCTTTGTAAATCAATGGGTCATCGCCGACGACCGCACCGCCGATGCAGCGGCCTTGGCCATCCAGATATTTGGTTGCTGAGTGGATGATGAGGTCGGCGCCGAGGGTAAGGGGCTGTTGCAGAATCGGCGTGCAGAAGCAGTTATCGACGATGAGTTTGGCGCCGTTTTCGTGGGCAAGGGTCGCTAACTGACGGATGTCCACCACCTGGGTCAGCGGGTTTGAGGGGGTTTCTGCGTAAAACAGCTTGGTGCGCGGGGTGATGGCCTGTTGCCACGCCGCCAGATCGGTCAGCGATACCGCGGTGGTTCTGATGCCGTAGCGGGGCAGATATTTGGCGAACAGCGTGACGGTGGCGCCGAAAATGTCTGCCGAGTAGACGAGTTCATCGCCCTGTTGCAGTAGCGCGAGACAGCTCGCCAACACCGCGCTCATGCCGGAGGCGGTGGCGATGCCCCATTGCCCCCGTTCCAACGCCGCCAGTCGGCGGGCGAAGAGATCGACGGTCGGATTGGTGAATCGCGCGTAGATATTGCCGGGAATCTGCTCGCTAAAGCGGGCAGCCGCGTCGGCGGCGCTCGCAAAGACGAAACTGGAGGTGGGAAAAATCGCCTCGCTGTGCTCGCCTTCCGCCGTGCGCTGGGTGCCGGCGCGAATCGCTAGGGTGTCGAGGGAGCGTTCAACAGGGTCGTCGTCTTCTGGATAGTTCATGGGTTTTCGTCTTCTGGATGCACAAGATCGTCGGCAAAATACGCGCTTGGGTCGCGGTATTCGCGTTTCGGGCCGGTAAAAGCGGCAAATAACCGCTGGTGATGGGCTAAACCGTATTCGTCATCCCGCCGGTCGTACTGGGCAATCCAGGTTTCTAGGGCAGGCAACGCGGCGAGTTGGTCGGCAGCGGTGGGAAATTTGTGCGGTTCCCAGAAGCGCTGGCGGCTGTGGTCGATACAGATCGCTGGGGGCGGATTCAGAAACCGCAAGGCGGTTCCGTAGGGCAACAGCCATTCGACCAAATCGCCATAACAGCCTTCGATGACCCAATGGCGATATTTTCCAATAAAATCAGAGAGTTGGCCCACGCTCGAACTGAGCGGCAGGCGGTCGTTATCTAGGGTCCAAGCCACATCGTCGAGGCTCAAATAGGCCAATCGATGTTGCGCGACCAGGCGCCGCGCGACGGTAGTTTTGCCGGCGCCGGCATTGCCTAACACGAGGATTCGCATGGCGTGAAGGTTTAGTTGGTGTTGTACAGATCGATCACGTTGTTATCGCCGTCGGTCAGGCGCTCTTGCTTGGCCGAATCGTTGCGCTGATCGGCGAGCTGGCGCAGATAGTCTGCGCTAATGTCGCCGGTCACATATTCCCCCGAAAAACACGAGTTCTCGAACTGCTTGAGCTGGCGATTACCCCGCCGTACCGCTTCTTCCAAGTCCTCCAAATCCTGATAAATCAACCAATCGGCGTCGATTGCTTCGGCAATTTGCCGTTCGTCGCGACCAAAGCCGATGAGTTCGGTGACCGACGGAATGTCGATGCCATAGACATTCGGATAGCGCACCGGCGGGGCTGCCGAGGCGAAATACACCCGCCGCGCGCCGGATTCTCGCGCCATATGGACGATTTGCCGACTCGTCGTGCCCCGCACAATCGAGTCATCCACCAGCAGCACATTCTTATCCTGAAACTCCTGTGGCATGGGATTGAGCTTTTGGCGCACCGACGATGCCCGCTGGGTCTGGCCCGGCATGATGAAGGTGCGGGCGATATAGCGATTTTTGATAAAGCCTTCGCGGTATTGCACGCCCAAGCGGTTCGCCAACTGCAACGCCGACGAGCGACTCGATTCAGGGACGGGGATGACCACATCGATGTCGTGGTCGCGCCAAGTGCGGCGGATTTTGTCGGCAAGCAGTTCGCCCATGCGCATGCGCGCCTTGTGGACCGACACGTTGTCGATGACCGAATCCGGGCGGGCGAAGTACACGAACTCGAAAATGCAGGGGGTATGGGGCTGGGACGGCGCACAGACGCGGCTGTGAACCGTGCCGTCGGTCTCGATGCAGAGTGCCTCACCGGGAGCGATGTCCCGCAGTCGCTCGAAGCCGAGGGCGTCGAGGGCGACCGATTCAGACGCGATCAGATATTCAGATCCGATGGCCGTTTCGCGGCGACCGTACACCAGGGGGCGAATGCCAAAGGGGTCGCGAAACGCCACCAAGCCGTAGCCCGCAATCATCACCACCGCCGCATAGGCACCGCGCACCCGCTGATGTAACGCGGTTACCGCCTCAAAAATCGTGTCGGCGGTGAGGGTGAGTTCGCAGCGGCTGTGAATTTCTTGGGCCAGAACGTTCAACAAGACTTCCGAATCGGAATCCGTGTTGATGTGGCGGCGGTCGGTGCGAAATAGCTCGTCTTTCAGCGCCGTCGCGTTGGTGAGATTGCCGTTGTGGGCGAGGGCCAGCCCAAAGGGCGAGTTCACATAAAACGGCTGGGATTCGCCGACGCCATCGGTGCCCGCCGTGGGATAGCGCACATGGCCAATGCCCCAGGTGCCGGGCAGCCGCAGCATGTGGCGGGTGCGAAAGACATCGCGCACCAGGCCAGTGTCTTTGCGCAGATGAAAGCGATTGTGTTGACAGGTCACCATGCCGGCGGCGTCCTGCCCCCGGTGCTGCAACACGGTTAACGCATCAAACAGGGCCTGATTGGCGCCCTGTTGCCCGAGAAAACCGACGATGCCGCACATGATTTAACGTTGACTCGCCACGGCTATTGGCCGCTGGGCGGGACAGGCGGTGCAGCAGGCGCGGGTGGCACCGCTTCGACGGGCGTTTCGGTGCTGTCGGTCGCGGGGATGCCGCTTTCTAACGCTTCTACGGCGGCGCTGATCGATTCGGCGGCCGTGGCTTCATTGGTAGCGGTGTCGGTGAAATTGAACTCTTTCGCTACTTCTGGCGGCATCAGCGCCACCACCTGCAATGCGGCGAGGGTGAGGAGCGGCGTGGCTTGAGCGCTCTGCCAGTAAGGGGTTTGGGGTAGCGGGGTGAGCCCCACCACGAGGGCGAGGGCGACCATGAGTGCGGCGCCACGCCCCAGACCAAAGGCCATGCCCAACAGGCTGTCGGTGAGACTCAATCCCGTGCGGCGGATGAAGTAGCCGATGACGAAGCTAATCAGACCACCCACGATGAGCGTGCCTAAAAACAGGCCGCCGCCGGCGAGGAACGTGCGGGCGTGGGGGGCGGCCACGTAGGGCGTGAGTAACTCGCCGACTGGCTCGACAAACAACACCGCCACGGCGAAGGCCGCGATCCAACTTGCCAGGTCGAGGGCCTCGCGGATGAAGCCGCGAAATATCCCAATCAACACGGAAAGGATTATCACCGCGAGGGTGATGAGGTCGACAACAGGCGTGTTCTGCAAAAAGACGGGCATATCCATGGAAAGGTCACTCGTTGGTGGGGAATAAAGATCAAAAGGGGTTAACCGCTGAGTGGCACGACGCGTCCGCTAATGCCCGTGTCGCGTTGCAATTGTTGGCGTAGCTGTTCGCTTTCGCCGCGATCGATCTGCGGGCCGACGCGCAAACGGTACATCTGACGGCCTTGCACTATCACCGGTTGAATCGTTGCCGCCTGGCCACGGCCCTGGAGTTGCGCCCGCAGCTGTTCTGCGCGGGCGCGGGTGGCTTGGGGCAACAGTTCTACAGTCCACAGGCTGCTCGCATTGCGCGGCGGTTCGCGCTCGCGGCTGGTGAGGCGGATGGGGGGCGGTGGTGGGCGCGTGGCGCGGGATTCGTTTGCCGTCTCGCGGGGCAAGGGCTGGGATTGTGAACGCACTTCAGCGACTTGCGGCGGTGGATCGCGCTTGACGACGGCGGGTTTGGGCGGCGGTGGCGGCGGATCGCGCTTGACGACGGCGGGTTTGGGCGGCGGCGGCGGATCGCGCTTGACGACGGCGGGTTTGGGCGGCGGTGGCGGATCGCGCTTGACGACGGCGGGTTTGGGCGGCGGTGGCGGTGGATCGCGCTTGACGACGGCGGGTTTGGGCGGCGACTCGCGGACGGGACGGGGTGTTGGCAGCGGGGCCGCACTCGCCGTGGTCGTTGGCGCAGGGATCGCGGGTCGCGGCGTGGGCAGGGGAATGCCGCCGACAGTCGCTGGGGCGGCGGTTGCCGTTGCCGTCTCGGTTGCCGTGGTGAGTGGTGGCTCCTCGACGGCGACGGGTTCGGGGGGCGGCAGGTCTTCCACCCGCGCAATCGGCCCATCCGTCACGACAGCGGGCGATCGCGGCGCTAGGGGCGCCAGGGTTTCAGCGGGCGGCGGCGGCGTGGGCAGCGACAGATGTAGCCCCGTGTTGGGCGAGGCGATCGACGCGATGGCGGTCGATTCAGTAGCTGGCTCGGCAGTGAGCGGCTCGGCAGTCGATTCAGTCGGAGTTGATTCGGCAGAAGGCGACCAAGCGCGAACCGCTGATCCCGACAGCGCGGGGGCCGGCGACGACAGCACCATGGGCAACACCGACACCAGGCCCGCCGACAACACGACCGTGCCGAGAATGCGTTGAATAAGTAGCGAATTATCCACAAGGCGACTCCAAAAGCGCCCACAGTTGGGCAACGATGGCAAATGAGCCTGTGACAACCACGCGGTCACCCACCTGAATCGCCTCAGATAAGGCGGCGACCGTCGCAACCGGCGTGTCGCTCGCCCCGCGCAGGGGCAACGCGAGGCCACTCAAGGCTTGGCGGAGCGCGGCGGCTGAGCGTCCCCGTGGCCCGTCTACGGTGGTCAACCACAGGTGATCTACCGCCGGCGCGAGTTGCACCGCGAAATCGGCGGCGTTTTTGTCGGCTAACAGCGCCATCACACCCCAGGTGGCCCCGCGACAGGGCCGCTGTTGCACCGCCAGCGCCACCGCCGACGCGCCGGCCGGATTGTGCGCCACATCGAAAATCCACTCGACGCCCTCCCGCTGGCGCACTTGAAACCGCCCGGGCAACTGCGCCGCCGCCAAGCCGGCATCGAGGGCGCTTTGGGTGAGGGGATATTGCAGCGCCGTCAACGCCATCAGCGCACTCGCGGCGTTTTGCAGTTGATGATCGCCATGCAGCTGCGTCGGGCGCGGCAGGGTCCATTGCTGGTCGCCGTGTCGCCACTGCCAGCGGTCTGCGGCAGGCGTCGCGCTAAATTCCACCCCCGCGCGATACAGCCGACTGGCGGCGGCGGCGGCCAAGAGGCTGGCGGGCGGATCGCTATCGCCACAAATCGCCGATCGGTTGGGGCGAAAAATGGCCCCCTTTTCCCGAGCGATCTGCTCGCGGGTCGATCCCAACCATTCGCTGTGATCCAGAGCCACGTTGGTGACGATGGCCGCGTCGCTGTCCACCAAATTCACCGCGTCTAACCGCCCGCCCAAGCCGATTTCCAACACCGCCACCGCCACTGATTGCTGTTGCAAATGCCACAGCGCCGCCAGGGTCTGAAACTCAAACGCGGTGAGTGGCACGTCATCCCGCACCCCATCGACGGCGGAAAACGCCGCACACCAGGCCGCCTCGTCGACGGCTAACCCGTTGATTTGCAAGCGTTCGGTGAAGTGGAACAGGTGAGGCGACGTGTAGCTGCCCACGGCGACGCCCAGGGCACGTAACCAGGCGGTCAACAGCGCCACCGTCGATCCCTTGCCGTTGGTGCCGCCCACGGTGATGACCTGGGGCGCGACGGGACGGTCCCCCAACAGCCGCGCGAAGACCGGTCGAGGACGGTCGAGATTCAGATCGATCAACGTGGGCGACAGGGTGGTGCTGTAATCCAACCAGGCAGACAGGTGCAACGGGGTGGCGGACGACATGGCGTTACGCTCCGAGGGGCGGGGGTTGTTGGGTGAGTAGCGCGATTAATGTGGCGATTTTATGGCGCATTTCGCGGCGGTCGACGATGCCATCAATCGCCCCGTGTTCCAGTAAAAACTCGCTGCGCTGGAAGCCTTCCGGCAGTTTTTCTCGCACGGTTTGTTCAATGACACGGGGGCCAGCAAACCCAATGAGCGCCTTGGGTTCTGCCAGATTCACGTCGCCCAACATGGCCAAACTCGCCGACACGCCGCCCATGGTGGGGTCGGTCATCACCGAGATGAACGGCAAGCGGGCCCGGTTGAGGCACGCAATCGCGGCGCTCGTTTTCGCCATTTGCATGAGCGACACCAGAGCCTCTTGCATGCGGGCGCCACCGCTGGCGGTGAAGCAAATAAACGCTGTGCGCTGCTCAAGGGCGTGTTTTACGCCGCGCACGAAGCGCTCGCCCACCACTGAGCCCATGGAGCCGCCCATGAAATTGAACTCAAACGCGCTGGCCACCACTGGCACGGCGCACACGCGCCCGCCCATGACCACGAGGGCATCCGATTCACCGCTTTCTTTTTGGGCTTGAATCAGGCGGTCGCGGTAGCGCTTGGTGTCGCGGAAGCGCAAAAAATCCATCGGCATCACGTCTTGGCCGATTTCATTGCGGCCCTCGGCGTCGAGGAACAGCTCCAGGCGCTGGCGCGCACCCAAACGCATGTGGTGACTGCATTTGGGACAGACGAACAGGTTGCGCGCCAATTCCGCGTGGTACAGCACTTGGCCGCAGGCTTCGCATTTGTGCCAAATCCCTTCGGGCACGCGCTTTTGCTTGGGTTCGGTGCGAATCGACGGCACCAATTTTTCAAACCAGCTACTCATAGATGTCGGAAAGCTCCCAGAGGGGGAATGAAGAGTGAGCGGGTTCAGCCCGCGTCGGACACCGTCGTCAGTTCGAGTTGGCGGTCGGCTTGGCGCACGGCAGCCGCAAAGGCCTGGAGTTTGGTGTGGTCTTTCACGCCTTTGATACCCCCTTCGACGCCACTGCTCACGTCCACCGCGTAGGGCCGCAGGCGGGTGACGGCGGCAAACACCGTCGTTGGCTGTAAACCGCCCGCTAAAATCAGGGGCTTCTCGCAGTAGGTCGGCCAGTAATCCCAATCGAACGGCTGGCCAGTGCCGCCCAATTGGCCGGCGGCGTGGCTGTCGCAGAGGAGTGCCCGGGCCTGGTGATAGGCGCGGGCGGCGGCGTGGAGATCGGTCTGCGGCATGGCGACGGCCTTGATGTAAGGCCGTTCAAAGGCATCGCAAAACGCGGGCGGTTCCTGCCCGTGGAATTGCAGCAGGTCCAGGGGAACCTGTTCCAAAGCGTGGCGAATGAAGGCGGGGTCCGCGTCCACAAACAGGCCCACCGCGTCGATAAACGGCGGCAACTGGCGACATAGGGCCTGGGCTTGGGCGACCTGCACCGCCCGCGAACTCTCCGGAACAAACACAAAACCAATCGCGTCCGCCCCCACCTGCACGGCGGCGTGGAGATCGGCGAGTTGGGTGATGCCACAGATTTTTAGACGGGTACGCATAGGGTCGAATTACCGAAAAAGTGAAGCAAAACAGGAGTTTGTGGCGGTGCGGCGGCGCGATTACGGCCCAAACGACACGCCCCAAGGGATTGCGGGCGGCAGGTCAAATGGCGGGTCGTAATCCACTCCGGTGAGATAGAGACCGTCGGGCGGCGCGGTGACGCCGCCTTGGTTGCGGTCGCGGCTGGCGAGCACCGTTGCCGCCCAGTCGCGGGGTCGTTCACCGCCGCCAATCGCCAACAGCACGCCCATGATGTTGCGCACCATGTGGTGCAAAAAGGCGTTGGCTTCGATGTCAAGCCACACCCAATCCCCTTGGCGCACCACGGCGAGGCGGAAAATTTCGCGGATCGGGTGGCGCGCTTGGCAGCCGACGGCGCGATAGGCGCTGAAATCTTGCTCGCCCACGAGCACCTGCGCGGCTTGGTGCATGGCGCCGGCGTCCAAAGGCACATGCCACAGGGTCGCACGGCCGTGCCAGAGCGCCGAACGGTTGCGGCGATTGAGCACGAGGTAGCGATACCGCCGCCGTCGCGCTGCAAATCGCGCGTGAAAGGTCGGCGGCACAGCTTGCACCCAATCCAAACTCACCGTGGGCGGCAGATAGCTGTTCGCACCAAACAGCCAGCCGTGGAGTGGTCGCTGGGCCGTGGTCTCAAAGTGAATCACCTGCCCCACCGCGTGTACGCCCGCATCCGTGCGCCCCGCCACGTAAACCTCCACCGGGCTTGCAGCAACGCGGCTCAACGCCGTTTCTACCGCCGCCTGCACCGTGGGTACGGTGGGCTGTTGATGTTGCCAACCGCGAAAATTCGTCCCGTCGTAGCTCACGCCGGCAGCCAATCGCGTCATCAATCCCGCAGCGCTCCCCCGCTGTCGCGGTCGTCGGGCGCGGTTTGCACCCGTTGACGGCTCAACGCGACGGCGGCTTCGGCTTCAGCCAGGACGCGCAGACGCTCACCCTGGTGGCGGCTGGCCTGCAATTCGGCCTGGGCGGCGGTGGTGACCGCGATGGCAGCACTGTCGGCGAGGGCTTTCGCGGCAATGACGGCGGTTTGGCGGGTGATTTCCGCCTGGGCGACGGCGGTTGACTGGGCGTTGGCCTGTTGCTGCTGGGCGACTGCGGCTAACTGGGCCGTCAACTCGGCAAAAGCGGTCAACTGGGCGGTCGTGGCCGCTTGCAAAACCGCATTCGCCGCCCATGTGGGCTGTTGCGCCAACAACGCCAACTGCATCAACGCCTCGGCATCGGTGGGATCGGTCGCGCGATAGGCTTTTTTGGGCGCCGCGCGCAGGGTGAGCACAGCCACGTCGTCGAGAAGCAGGCCGTTGTGGGCCAACCAGGGCGTCAACACGGCATGGAGCGCGGCGGTAAAGGCCGTTTGATCGCTAATCCAGGTGCTTAATGTGCCCTGCTGTAGGCGCTGCGCCACCTGCGCATGGAGCGATGGCGCGAGGGCCGTCGCCAAACGCGTCGGCTTCACGGCGGCTTTGCCCCATTTAAGTGCCGCCGTGCGAATCGCCGTGGGCGTTGGGGCAATGCGCAGGCGCAATGCCACGGTCCAGCGAAGTTTCCAGCCGTCGCGGGTGCGCGTGATGCCGCGACGGCGACCGCCCAGACGCAGGGAAAAGGGCGCCAGGGTCACGGTATAGGCCGTCTGCAAGCCTGCCGGACACCACAGGGGCTGACCGATCACCACGCGCTCATTGGACGGGGTCGTCGTCGGCGCGGCGATGGCGGGATCGGTGGCCATGGCAACCGTCGCGAGGGAGGGCGTCGCCTCGCTATCCACCGGCGCGGGGGGCGTAGACGACCGACGCCATGCGGCCTGATCGACCTGTAGCCAGCGCACACTCGCCAGTGCCCAAGCACTCGCTATCAGGCCGCTCCCGAGGGCCCCCCACCAGAGCCAATGCGTCATCGCGTCGGTTTCCCGTGCAACCAAAAGGATCGCGAGTGTAAGCGGTTCATGACGGGGACGGGCTACGGCGCGGCATTGAGTTCAAAAGCAAAGCTCGCCATCACAAATTGCAAATGGTCATGGGCCGCCTGCTTGGCCGCCGAGGGCTGTTGCTGGCGAATGGCCTCAAATAACGCCCGATGCTGGGATTCCAGTTGGGCGCGGCTGTCGCTTTTTCGGTGCAACCGCTGAAGATTTTTGCCGATGCTGTCGTGAATCACCGAAAACAGGCTGTGAATCACGTGAATTAACGGCCCGCTTTTCGAGGCGTTGGCGATGGCCAGGTGAAAGGTCACGTCGGCGGCGGTTTCAGCGGCCAAATCTTCCTGTCGGGACGCAACCATCAGTGCCTCGAAATGCTGGGCGAGCTGTTCACAATCGGGGGCCTCATGGTTTTGGGCGGCGCGTTCCGCCGCCAACTCCTCCAACACCCGCCGCAGCTCGAGCACATCCAAAATCGCCCGCGGATAGGCCTGGACCAACTGCGCCAGGGGTTGACTGATGAGCGGCGTTAAATCTCGACTCACCCAGGTGCCCGCCCCCCGATGGCTAATAATCACGCCCCGCGCTTCCAAATGACTCAACGCCTCGCGCAGCGAAGTCCGCGACACCCCAAGCTGATGGGCCAACTCCCGCTCCGGCAACAGCCGATCCCCAGGTTTCAATTCGCCCCGCGCCAACATCGCTTCCAGCTCCGTAATAACCGCATCCGAAATGCGATTTGTGCCTATTTTTACCACTTTCACCAAGCATTACCCCGATTGCTCATTGACGGTTTTAGTCCGCTTTAATAGTTTGGTCACACCAATTTTGTGTCATGCCAATTTGACTAAGTTGTTGAAAAATAACAAAAATCAGCATGTGATCAACCACCAAACGCCCAAGCGGAGCCAAGTCATGAACTCTTGTTATGCCGATTTACAGCGCACCTTATCGCCGTTGATTCCGAAAGACCGACTTATCACCGATGACCTGCGACGATTCGCCTACGGCACGGACGCGAGTTTTTATCGTTTAACCCCACAAGTTGTGATTCACGCCCAAGCCGAGCAAGAAATCAGCGACGTGCTGCGGGCCTGCCACCACCACCGCACGCCAGTCACCTTTCGCGCCGCTGGCACCAGCCTATCAGGCCAAGCGATCAGCGATTCCGTGTTGCTCGCCCTCGGGCCGAACGGCTTTCGCGGTCACGACATTCTCGACCAGGGCACAAAAATCACCCTCCAGCCAGGGGTGATTGGCGGCGAAGCGAACCGCCTCCTCGCGCCCTATGGCCGCAAAATTGGCCCCGATCCGGCTTCGATTAACGCCGCAAAAATCGGCGGCATCATCGCAAACAACGCCAGCGGCATGTGTTGTGGCATTGCACAAAATAGTTACCAAACTTTGTTGAGTGCGCGGTTGATTTTGGCGGATGGCACCCTGCTCGACACGGGGAGCGATGCGAGTCGCACGGCATTTCGTCGCTCTCACGGGCCATTACTGGAGGGGTTGACGACCCTGGCAGCACAGGTGAAAGCCGATGACGCTCTGCTTCAGAAGATTCAGCAGAAGTACCGAATTAAGAACACCATGGGCTACAGCCTGAACGCATTGGTGGACTTTACCGACCCCTTCGACATTCTGCTGCATCTGCTTGTGGGTTCAGAAGGCACGCTCGCATTTATTTCTGAAGTCACCCTGGCCACGGTTTCAGAACAATCCCACAAGGCCAGTGCACTGGCCTTTTTTGTGGATATTCCCACGGCCTGCGATCTCGTGCCGCTGTTAAAGGCGCTAAAAGTAGCCGCAGTAGAGCTAATGGACGATCCGGCCCTTGGCTCGGTGGCGAATAAGCCGGGCATGCCCGCTGTTCTGAAAACGCTCCCGCGCCACGCTTGCGCCCTACTGGTTGAAGTGCGTGCCGACAGCTGTGGCGAATTGCGGGCCAAAATCGCCGAAGTCGAAGCGTTATTTAGCCAAAGTGCGCTGCTGATGCCGGCGACATTTTCCAGCGATCCGGCCGTGTTCAATCAGTTCTGGAATGTCCGCAAGGGCCTGTTTACATCCGTGGGGGCCATGCGACCCCAGGGCACGACGGTGATTATCGAAGATGTCGCTTATCCGCTGCCGATGCTGGCGTCGGCCATGTCGGATTTGCAGCGGCTGTTCCAGCGCCACGACTACCACGAAGCCATTATTTTCGGGCACGCCCTCGAAGGAAATGTGCATTTCGTATTCACCCAAGATTTTGGCCATCAGAAAGAAATCGATCGCTACCACCGGTTTATGGACGATGTCTGCACACTCACGGTGCAGACCTACGACGGCTCACTCAAGGGGGAGCACGGCACGGGTCGCAACATGGCGCCTTACCTAGAAATGGAATGGGGATCAACGGCTTACGAACTCATGCGCGAGATCAAACGGCTTTTCGATCCCCATCATCTGCTCAACCCAGGCGTCATTCTGAATGATGATCCGGAAGCCCATGTCACCCACCTGAAAGCCATGCCAGTGGCGCATAATCTGGTGGATCAGTGCATCGAATGCGGCTTCTGCGAACGCTATTGCCCGTCGAATGCCCTCACCCTCACGCCGCGCCAACGGATCACGGCATTAAGAGAACAGGCCCGACGAGACGCCGCCGGCCAAACCGAAGCTGCCTCCGAGTTTGCCGCCGCCTACCGCTACCAGGGCATCGACACCTGCGCGGGCTGTGGTCTCTGTTCTACTGCTTGTCCGGTGGGCATTAACACGGGAGCGATGATTCGCGACCTGCGCAAACAACAGCTTTCTTCTTTGAAAAACAAAGGATTAGCAGTAGCAGCAGACCATTACGGAACGCTGTTAGCCTCTGCACGGATGGGTCTGCAAGCGGCCAAAATCGGCCAACAGATTGTTGGCGATGGGGCGATGCAGACCATCACCGACACCATGCGGGCGGTGAGCGGCAAGCAACTGCCCCAGTGGCAACCGACCCTACCGAAAGCCGCTAAACCCTTGCCTGGACTCAAAAAACGCACTATTTCTCGCGAATTGCCCCGCGAAACCGACAAGCCCCGCCTGGTGTACTTCCCAAGCTGTGCCAGCCGCACCTTTGGCCAAAGCGGCAACGATCCAGAAGTTCTGGATCTGCCCCATGTGACCGTCGAACTCTTCGAGAAGGCGGGTTACGACGTGGTGTATCCGCAAAATGTGAATCACCTCTGCTGTGGCCTCACCTTCGAGAGCAAGGGCGCCACAGATTTAGCGGATCGCCAGCTCGATGAATTGATTACCGCCATCGCGGTGGCCAGTCGCGACGGGCGCGATCCCATCGTGTTCGATGCGAGTCCCTGCGGCTTGAGAGCGAAGGCAGCGGCGGCGAATCTGCCGATTTTTGAGACGGTGGAAGCGATTCACGACTTAGTTTTGCCGCGCATTTATCTGGAAAAACAAGCCATTACCGTGGCGCTCCATGTGAACTGTGCGGCGTCGAAGGCGGGTTTAGGGCCAAAAATGCGGGCACTTGCCGAAGCCTGTGCCGACCACGTGATCGTGCCCCCCGACATCAGTTGCTGTGGCTTTGCGGGCGACAAGGGCTTTTTCCAACCCGAACTCAACGCCAGCGCCCTAAGAACACTTGCAGAACAGTTGCCTGCCGACTGTACAGAAGGTTTTTCGAGCAATCGCACCTGTGAAATTGGCCTATCCCAACACGGCAAACGGCCCTACCGCTCCATCATTTATCTCGTCAACCGTTGCGCTAAAAACCGCGAAATGGTGCAGAGCCAAATTACATGCGCCTGATTCCTTCTACTCTGCGTAGCAAGCACGTCGATTCCTCCACCAAAAAGGCCCTATAACGATGTCTGATAACGATCGCGACCTCGACCCGATGGAAACCCGCGAATGGCAAGAATCGCTCGCGGCATCCATCACGCACCATGGCGCTCAACGCGGGACTTTTCTCCTTTCGGAAACCGCAAAACATGCCCATCACCTTGGGGTTCCGCTGCCGGATTTGAGCCGCACGCCGTATCTGAACACGATCCCCGTGCACAAAGAGCAGAGCTATCCCGGCGATATGGTTATCGAGAAGCGGATTCAGGCGACACTGCGGTGGAACACGGCGACGACGGTAGTGCAGGCGAACCGCAAACCCGCCGAACCGGGCGGCCATATCGCGAGTTATCAATCGTCATCGACCCTGTACGAGGTGGGTTTTAACCACTTCTGGCGGGCGCCGGCAGCGGATCATTCGGGCGATGCGATCTATTTCCAGGGCCATGTAGCCCCTGGCATCTATGCCCGCGCCTTTCTGGAAGGTCGTATCACCGAAGACCAACTCGTTCATTTCCGCCGCGAAGTGGGCAAAAAAGGCATCTCTTCCTACCCCCACCCGTGGTTAATGCCCGATTTTTGGCAGTTTCCGACGGTTTCCATGGGGTTGGGGCCGATCACGGCTATTTATCAAGCGCGATTCCAGAAGTATCTGGAAAACCGCGGCTTGATTCCGAAAACCGATCGCAAAATCTGGGCATTTCTCGGCGACGGCGAAATGGATGAACCCGAATCCCAGGGCGCGATTGCCCTCGCCGCCCGCGAAAAGTTAGACAATCTGATTTTTGTGGTGAACTGCAACTTGCAACGTCTCGATGGGCCAGTGCGGGGAAATGGCAAGATTATTCAAGAACTTGAGGGCAATTTCTGCGGCGCGGGTTGGCAGGTTCTGAAGGTATTGTGGGGCAGTGCGTGGGATAAATTGCTCGCCCAAGACCACGATGGGCTGCTGAAAAAGCGGATGCAAGAATGCGTCGATGGCGAGTATCAGAACTTCAAATCCAAGGGCGGCGCCTATTTGCGGGAGCATTTCTTCGGCAAATACCCGGCGTTAGCGAAGATGGTCGAGCATATGACCGATGATCAGATTTATTACGATCTGATGCGTGGCGGCCATGATCCGGTGAAGGTCTACAACGCCTATCTGAAAGCCGTGAACACAGTGGATAAACCCACGGTGATTCTGGCGAAAACCGTGAAGGGCTACGGCATGGGCGAGGCCGGCGAAGGGATGAATATCACCCACCAGCAGAAAAAAATGGGCCTCGACCAGCTCCGCGCCTTCCGCGACCGTTTCCAGATTCCCATCACCGACGAGCAATTAGCTGACCCGCCGTTTCTGAAGCTCGATGCCGAAGCCGAAGCCTATTTGCAGGCGCGGCGGAAGGATTTGAAAGGGTATCTGCCCCAGCGGTTAGGCGACCGCGAACCGCCGTTGACAATCCCTCCCTTGCAGACCTTCGAGCTGCTGCTGAAGGACACGGGCGAACGCACCATGTCTACCACCATGGCTGTGGTGCGGATTTTGGCTACCCTGGCACGGGATAAAAGCGTCGGGCCGCGGCTTGTGCCGATTATTCCGGACGAAGCGCGCACCTTTGGTATGGAAGGCATGTTCAGACAGGTCGGCATCTACTCGCCGGAAGGGCAGAAATATGTGCCCCAAGACGCGAAAGACATCATGCCGTACCGCGAAGATATTAAAGGACAGATTCTGCAAGAGGGCATTAACGAGGCCGGCGCGTTCTCGTCGTGGATCGCTGCCTCGACGGCCTACAGCAACTATGGCGTCCAGATGCTGCCGGTTTATCTGTTCTATTCCATGTTCGGCTTTCAGCGAATTGGCGATTTAGCGTGGGCGGCTGGGGATTCGCGGGCACGCGGTTTTCTGATTGGCGGCACCGCAGGGCGAACCACCCTGAATGGCGAAGGCTTGCAACACCAAGACGGCCACAGCCAGCTATTTGCCCAATTTATTCCGAATTGCATTAGCTACGATCCGACGTTCCATTACGAGGTCGCGGTGATTTTCCATAATGGCTTAAAACGGATGTTTGAAGACCGCGAAGACGTTTATTTTTATTTGACGACTTTGAATGAAAATTACCGTCACGGCGATATGCCAGAAAATGCCGAATTAGGCATTATTAAAGGCATGTACAAACTCCGCGAAAGCGCCCTTGAAAATGCGCAGAAAGTACAGCTATTGGGTTGCGGTGCCATTTTAAGAGAGGCGTTATTTGCCGCCGAATTACTCGAACAGGATTTTGGCATTGCCGCCGATGTGTGGAGCGTTACGAGCTTTAACGAACTCGCCCGCGATGGCCAAGATGTGTTGCGATTCAATCGGTTACATCCCGAAGATGAGCGCAAAGCCGCCTATGTCACCGAATGCTTAAAATCGGCTCAAGGGCCAGTGATTGCGGCAACCGATTATCTCAAGTTATTCGCCGAACAAATCCGTCCTTTTGTCCCTGCGAATTATCACACCTTAGGCACCGATGGCTTTGGTCGTTCAGACAGTCGCCCTGCCCTGCGCGCGCATTTTGAAGTCGATCGCTATTTCATTGCGATTACCGCGTTATTTGCCCTTGCTGACGAACAAAAATTAGCGGCCAAAACGGTGGCTGATGCCATGGCGAAATACGGCATTGATCCTGAAAAAATGAATCCGCGAATTGCTTAATTCACAACTCATAAAAACGACCGGAGAATGCTCATGACTGAAATTCGTGTGCCCGATATTGGCGACTTTAAGAGCGTCGACATCATCGAAGTGCTCGTGCAGCCGGGCCAAACCATTGCCCTCGATACGCCCCTCATCACCCTCGAAAGCGATAAGGCGTCTATGGAAATTCCCGCCACGGCCGCCGGCGTGATTAAGGAAATCAAGCTCAAAGTGGGCGATAAGGCGTCTGAAGGCGATCTGATTTTGTTGCTGGAGGGAACAGCGTCTGAGCCGACAGTGGTTGCAGATACAGCTGCTGCCCCTGTTGCAGAGGTGCCGACGACTGTGGCTGCGCCATCGGCTATGGCAGTCAGCGCGGATGCACTGCCCGATTTTTCTCTGATTCACGCAAGTCCGAGCATCCGCAAGCTGGCGCGGGAGAAAAATCTGGATTTGCGCACCGTGGTGGGTTCGGGACTGAAAGGTCGCATTACCAAGGAAGATGTGGAGCGGACGCTGAAAGGCGGCGTGGCGGTTGCCCCCATGGCCGCAACCCCGACGGCAGCCCGTGCAGAAGCCGCACCCGCCATGTCGGGAATCCCGCCAATCCCTGCGGTGGATTTTGCGAAGTTTGGCCCAGTGACTGTGCAGCCACTCAACAAAATCAAGCGGTTAACTGGCCAAAACCTTCATCGCGCCTGGCTCAATGTCCCCCATGTGACCCACCAAGACGAATGCGACATCACCGATTTAGAAGATTTTCGGAAGTCGCTGAAGGAAGAAACCGAGAAGCAGAATGTGCGGGTGACCCTGCTGGCGTTCATTCTGAAAGCCTGTGCGGCAAGTCTGAAGGCTTTCCCGAACTTCAATGCATCTCTCGATGCGACGGCAGAAAATCTGGTTCTGAAAGGCTATTTCCACCTGGGCGTGGCCGTGGATACCCCTAACGGCCTCGTGGTGCCGGTGCTGCGGGATGTGGATCAGAAAACCGTGTTCGATTTGTCTGCCGAACTCGCCGTGATTAGCAAGAAGGCACGGGATAAGAAGTTGACGCCGGGCGAAATGCAGGGCGCGACTTTCACGATTTCAAGCCTCGGCGGCATCGGC